>NZ_KV814953.1:0-37080 GCF_001814125.1 Staphylococcus sp. HMSC072E01
GCCGATATTGAGACCGTGAGGTCTCTTTTTTTATGTCGAAATTTATAGAAAGTGTTTGGAGCTAATGAATCGAGAAGAAATCAAGCAACAGAAATTTTAGCGTTTCTTTTATTTTTTTAAATTATCTATTAAAATAGGAGATATTTAAAGGTATATAAGGTATATGAGGAGAGGACTTAATTGAAATTACCTATCACTCAAAAACTTGATGATTTAATTCATCATCATGCTATCTCATTACATGTTCCAGGACATAAAAATATGACTATCGGTTATTTAGATGCATTATCTTTGAAAATGGATATGACTGAAATTACGGGTCTAGATGATTTACATCATCCAGAAGATACTATTTTAGAAAGTATGAATGGTGTAAATAAGCATCCCAATTATGATGCTTATTATTTAGTTAATGGTACAACTGCAGGCATTTTATCAGTTATACAAGCATTTGCTCATATAAAAGGTCGTTATTTAATTAGCCGTAATGTACATAAATCAGTTTTTAATGCTTTAGATTTAACTCAACAATCTGCAGATATTTTGCCTATGTATAGAAGTGATAAAAGTTACCAGTATTTAGCACCTTTGATAGATACTAAAATGTTACGACATCAAAAACTCGCTGTAGTTACTTATCCAAATTATTATGGAGAATGCTTTGATATCAATCAGTGTGTTAAACAATTTCATGATTACAATATACCCGTTTTAATTGATGAGGCTCATGGTGCCCATTTTAATTTGAAACACTTTCCTAAATCAGCTTTAGAATCAGAAGCTGACTATGTTGTTCAATCGTATCACAAAACTTTGCCTACACTTACTATGGGATCAGTATTATTTATTCATAAAAATGCACCTTTGAAAGATGAAGTTATTAAATATTTAGGTATTTTTCAAACTTCTAGTCCATCTTATTTGGTAATGTCGAGCATTGAACTAGCGCATCAATTTTATAATTCCTATGACAGTAGTCTCTTTTTTGAAAAAAGAAAACAATTTATTGAAACGTTAAGACAACAGCATTTTGAAGTTATTGAAGTCGAGGATCCATTAAAGCTTATTGTTCGAGCAAATGGGCATACGGGTTTTGAAGTACAACGTTATTTTGAAAAGAATCATATTTATATTGAATTAGCTGATGATTATCAAATACTCATTGTCTTACCATTATGGCATTTTAATGATAGATATCCTTTCGAAACATTACTGCATAGAATAAAAACTATACAATTACCTAAAAAAGCAAAAGTAAAGCTAGAGCCGGTTTTATTGCCGCTAGAAAAAAGTGTTTATGTATCAAAACATATTAATCATGCATATTGGATAAATATTAATAAAGCACAACATAAAGTATTAGCACAACATATTGTGCCTTATCCTCCTGGAATTCCTGTGTTTTGGAAAGGAGAAAAAGTGACTAAAAATATGATAAAATTGATGCAATATTATCTTTCACATAGTATACGTGTTGAAGGTATTAAAAACGATAAAATATTAATTAAGGATGAATAATATGGCTGCATTTATAACATTTGAAGGGCCTGAAGGTTCTGGGAAAACTACAGTGTTAAATCAGATTAATAAGTTGTTATCTGAAAATTATAATGTTATTTCTACTCGAGAACCAGGTGGAGTATCTACGGGGGAAGAAATACGTAATATCTTACTAGATGGTGAAAATATTGATATACGTACAGAAGCATTGTTATTTGCAGCATCTAGAAGAGAACATTTGGTTGAAAAAGTGATACCCGCTTTAAAAAATAATAAAGTAGTCTTATGTGATCGATATATTGACAGTTCTTTAGCATATCAAGGGTATGCACGGGGTATAGGTATAGAAGAAGTTAAAAAAATAAATGAATTTGCAATTAATGGACTTTATCCAGACTTAACAATTTATCTTGATATTGATGCTGAAGTGGGGAGAGAACGAATACTAAAAAATCAAAGAAGTCAGAATCGATTAGACAAAGAAACACTAACTTTTCATCAAAAAGTAATTGAGGGGTATAAAACATTAATTAAAACTAATCCTGAGCGTTTTAAAGTAGTTGATGCTACACAAAGCATCGAAAGCGTCATAAGTGATACGTATGAGATCATTTTAAGTTACTTAAAAAACTTATGATATAATAATATGGAGAGGTGTATTAAAATGAAAATGATTATAGCGATCGTTCAAGATCAAGATAGTCAAGAACTTTCAGACCAACTCGTAAAAAATAATTTTAGAGCTACTAAACTAGCAACAACTGGTGGATTCTTAAGAGCAGGAAATACAACATTCTTATGTGGTGTAGATGATGAACGTGTTGATGAAGCGTTAACCGTCATTGATAATACGTGTGGTAATAGAGATCAACTTGTTTCACCAATGACGCCAATGGGTGGTAGTGCAGACTCTTACATACCTTATCCTGTTGAAGTTGAAGTTGGAGGCGCTACAGTATTTGTAATGCCAGTAGAAAAATTCCACAGATTCTAAACTTAATTTAAAATTAAATAAAGTTTTAAAAGATAATTTTCAAAGAGCCTGAAACATATTTTTATGTTATCGGCTCTTTATCATATACATTATAATTAATTGCTGAATGATAAATGCGACTGAAAAATTTAATGATATAATTTTAAAATGAACGATGAATAGGGAGTATGCAAATATGGAGGAATTACAAAAATTAACTAATGCTTTTCATTCGAATAAATTATCACATGCCTATTTGTTTGAAGGTGATGATGCACAATCAATGAAACATGTAGCGATGGAATTTGCACAACTTATTCTTTGTAATGGAAATGAACAATGTGAATTGAAATTGCGTAATTTTAATCATCCTGATTTTACATATATATCCTCTGAAGAATCTACTATAAAAAAAGAACAAATTGAACAACTTGTACGCCAAATGAACCAATTACCTATTGAAGGTACATATAAAGTTTATATCATAGAGGACTTTGAAAAGTTAACTGTTCAAGGTGAAAATAGTATCTTAAAATTTTTAGAGGAACCTCCAGAAAATACTATTGCAATTTTAATTTCTACTAAACCAGAACAAATATTAAATACGATTCACTCTAGATGTCAACATATGTATTTTAAACCAAGTGACACATCGCATTTTATCGATAAACTTGTCGATAATGGTATTAATCGAGCTATTGCTGAAATGTTAAGTTCATATACGACACAAATTGAGGTAGCCAAAGACCTTAATGAAGAGTATGATTTAATTGAATTAAGAAAAGTAATCGTTCATTGGTGTGAATTATTATTAACAAATAAACCAATGGCCTTGATTAGTGTGATTGATGTGTTAAAAAATGCTAAAAATCGAAAACTACAACTTCTTACTTTGTCTGTTATCAATGCTTTTTTTGAAGATATGATGCATGCTAAAGTCGGGATTGAGGATAATTTCATTTTTACTGATCTTAAACCACTCATTAAGGAATACATAACACGATTAACACTTAATCAAATGATATTAATGTATGATCAAATTATAGAAGCACATAAAAAATTGATACAGAATGTGAATCCGATGCTCGTATTTGAACAAATCGTAATTAAAGGTGTGAGTTAAATGCCAAATGTAGTAGGTGTGCAATTTCAAAAAGCAGGTAAATTGGAATATTATGCACCGAATGATTTAAAATTAGATAGTGAAGATTGGGTTGTAGTTGAATCTAAGCGAGGCATTGAAATAGGTATAGTAAAGTTGACTTCAAAATGTGTAAATGATGAAGATGTGACATTACCGTTAAAAGATATTCTACGTATTGCAACTGAAGAAGATATACAACAATACAAACAAAATGAAAAAGATGCAGAGCAAGCACTAATTTTATGTAAACAGTTAGTGAAAGATCAAGACTTAGATATGCGCTTAGTGAATTGTGAGTATACTTTAGATAAATCGAAAGTCATTTTTAATTTTACTGCTGATGATCGTATCGATTTTAGAAAGTTAGTGAAAGTATTAGCTCAAAATTTAAGAACACGTATTGAACTTAGACAAATTGGCGTTCGTGATGAAGCAAAACTACTAGGTGGAATTGGACCATGTGGACGTTCATTATGTTGTTCAACATTTTTAGGAGATTTTCAACCGGTATCTATCAAAATGGCAAAAGATCAAAATTTATCATTAAATCCAACTAAGATTTCTGGTGCATGTGGACGTTTAATGTGTTGTCTTAAATATGAAAATGATTATTATGAAGAAGCTCGTGCACAATTACCAGATGTAGGCGATGAAATTCATACACCGGAAGGTACTGGAAAAGTTGTAGGATTAAATATATTAGATATTTCGATGCAAGTGAAGATTGATGGTTTAGAGCAACCTTTAGAATATAAAATGGAGGAATTAGCTACATTTAATTAAGGAGAGTGTCTTTCTTTTGAATCGCAATGATTTATTCGAAAAAATCGTAAAATTAGAAAGTAACGTTAATGTATTAACTCAAGAGATGACTGAACTTAAATCTTTAGCTATTCAATTGATAGAAGAAAATGTAACGTTACAAGTAGAGAACGATAATTTAAAAGCGCTAATGGCTAAAAGTGAACAAGATGTTGAATCAACAAAAGCCAATAGTGAAAGTCCACATAATAAAAAATCAAATGAAAATGACTTTAAAAGTGCAATTAAAAATGTAAAAAAACCTTTACCAAGTAAAGACAATTTAGCTGTTTTGTATAGTGAAGGTTTTCATATTTGTAATGGTGAATTATTTGGTAAACATCGTTATGGTGAAGATTGTTTATTATGCATGAATGTTTTAAATAGTTAAATCCATAACGAAGAATGATAAGTGGATGGTATAATCTTAATTTTTAGGAGAGATGAATTTCAACACAATAAAATTTCGGATTTTGTGTTGTGATACATCTCTTTTTTAGGAGATAACATATATGTTGAAGGAACAAGAAAGATTAGATGATTTAATTAAGGAGAACTTAAAGATCATTCAAAATGATGAGGTGTTTTCTTTTTCTACTGATGCACTTTTATTAGCACATTTTACTAAAGTACGAAAAAATGATAGCATTCTAGACTTGTGTGCCGGAAATGGTGTTATTGCTTTATTATTAGCTGCAAAAAGTCATCAAAAAATAGAAAGTATTGAAATCCAAGAACAGTTGGCAGACATGGCTCAACGAAGCTTTAAATATAATCAATTAGAAGAGCGTTTATCTATGCATAATATGGATTTAAAAGATGTGTATCAAACGTTTAAACCCTCTCAGTTTACATTAATAACCTGTAACCCACCTTACTTTAAACGCAATCAACTTCATCAACACCAAAAAGAAGCACATAAAATAGCACGACATGAAATTATGTGTAGTTTAGAAGATTGCATGTTTGCAGCACGACATTTATTAAAACAGGGTGGACGTCTAGTTATGATTCATCGTGCTGAACGACTTATGGATGTATTAACTGAAATGAGACAAGCTAATATTGAACCTAAACGTATTGTATTTATTTATAGTAAGCATGGTAAATCAGCAGTCACTATTGTTGTTGAAGGAAGAAAAAATGGTAATCAAGGACTAGAGATTGCACCACCATTTTATATTTATAATGAAAATGGTGAATATAGTGAGCAAATGAAAGAGGTTTATTATGGGTAATCACTTTGTATATATCGTACGTTGCAGTGATAACAGTTTATACACCGGGTATACTAATAATATTGAGGTACGTATCAATAAACACAATGCTGGGAAAGGCGCTAAATATACAAAAATAAGACGTCCGGTAGTGTTAGTATATCAAGAAATGTACGACACAAAATCAGAAGCTTTACGCAGAGAATATGAAATTAAGACATTTACAAGACAAAGAAAATTAAAATTGATTGAGGAGGGGTAATATGGCAACTTTATACTTAGTAGGGACACCTATAGGTAATTTAGGTGACATTACATTTCGAGCAATTGAAACATTAAAACAAGTAGATATCATTGCATGTGAAGATACGAGAGTAACTAAAAAGTTATGTAACCACTATGATATTACCACTCTATTAAAATCATATCATGAACATAATAAAGAACAGCAGACAGATTATTTAATTCAATTACTTAAAGAAGAAAATAATATTGCGCTTGTATCAGATGCAGGGTTGCCGTTAATTAGCGATCCAGGATATGAACTTGTTGTTGAAGCACATAAACATAACATTGCTGTAGAAACCATTCCAGGACCTAATGCAGGATTAACTGCACTAATGGCAAGTGGTTTACCTTCATTTACATATACTTTTTTAGGCTTCTTGCCACGAAAAGAAAAGGAAAAAGTGAATATTTTATCTCAACGAATGTATCAAGATAGTACTTTAATTATCTATGAGTCTCCATTTAGAGTGATTGATACCCTAAAAGCGATTATTAAAGTAGATTCAAAAAGACGTGTAGCAGTAGGTCGTGAACTTACTAAAAAATTTGAACAAATTGTTATGCTTGAAGTATCACAATTATTAGAAGCGATTGAAAATCAAGAGATTCCACAAAAGGGAGAATTTGTGATTTTAATTGAGGGTGCCAAAGCTCAAGAAACAAAACAATGGTTTGAAGATGTAACGATTATAGATCATGTTAATCATTATATTGAGACTCAAAATTTAAAACCTAAGAAAGCAATAAAAGTAGTAGCAGAAGAACGACAGATGAAAACAAGTGAGATTTATGATATTTATCATAATATTAAATCGTAAAATTGATAAAATCTTGTATCATAGTGATAGAAAAATACCATAAAATATTAATTTATGGTAATGTTAATAAGATACGATAATGTATATTCTATATGGGTTATAATGAATAAGATAGCTGTTTTATGACAAACGTTATATTAAACATTCATTAGAAAATAATTAAAAATTTAGATAAAATTTAAAGTGAACTAGTCATTAAGACATGAACGAAAGGGAGGACTACTGATGGCGAAAGAAACATTTTATATTACAACCCCTATTTATTATCCTAGTGGTAATCTGCATATTGGTCACGCATATTCTACAGTTGCTGGTGATGTAATTGCACGATATAAACGCATGCAAGGATATGATGTTCGTTACCTTACAGGTACAGACGAACATGGTCAGAAAATCCAAGAAAAAGCGCAAAAAGCAGGAAAAACAGAATTAGAGTATTTAGATGAAATGATTGCTGGAATCAAACGCTTATGGGCTAAATTGGAAATCTCAAATGATGATTTTATTAGAACTACAGAAGAACGTCATAAACAAGTGGTAGAAAAAGTATTTGAACGTTTATTAAAACAAGGTGATATTTATCTTGGTGAATATGAGGGATGGTATTCTGTTCCTGATGAAACGTATTATACTGAATCTCAACTTGTAGACCCTGTTTACGAAAATGGTAAAATCGCAGGCGGTAAAAGTCCAGATTCTGGACATGAAGTTGAATTAGTTAAAGAAGAAAGTTATTTCTTTAATATTAATAAATATACAGATCGTTTATTAGAATTTTACGATGCGAATCCTGATTTTATTCAACCTCCATCTAGAAAAAATGAAATGATTAATAACTTTATTAAACCAGGATTAGAAGACTTAGCAGTTTCACGTACGTCATTTGATTGGGGGGTAAGAGTTCCATCTAACCCTAAACATGTAGTTTATGTATGGATTGATGCTTTAGTAAACTATATTTCTTCTCTTGGATATTTATCAGATGATGATTCATTATTCCAAAAATATTGGCCAGCAGATGTACACTTAATGGCAAAAGAAATTGTTCGTTTCCATTCTATTATTTGGCCTATCTTACTTATGGCTCTTGATTTACCTTTACCGAAAAAAGTATTCGCGCACGGATGGATTTTAATGAAAGATGGAAAAATGAGTAAATCTAAAGGTAATGTAGTAGATCCTAATGTTCTCATTGATCGTTATGGCTTAGATGCTACACGCTATTACTTAATGCGTGAATTACCATTCGGATCTGACGGAGTATTTACTCCGGAGGCATTTGTTGAACGTACTAATTTCGACTTAGCAAATGATTTAGGTAACTTAGTTAACCGTACGATTTCTATGATTAATAAATATTTCCAAGGAGAGCTCCCTGCATACCAAGGACCAAAACATGAATTGGATGAAGATATGGAAGCATTAGCACTTGAAACTGTGAAGAATTTCCATGACAATATGGAAAGTTTCCAATTCTCAGTAGCATTATCTACAGTTTGGAAGTTAATAAGTCGAACAAATAAGTACATCGATGAAACCACTCCATGGGTTTTAGCTAAAGATGAAAGTCAAAAAGATATGTTAGGAAATGTAATGGCACACTTAGTTGAAAATATTCGTTTTGCAACTGTATTATTGCGTCCATTCTTAACACATGCGCCTAAAGAAATTTTTAAACAATTGAATATTAATAATTCAGATTTATACGAATTATCAAGTTTAGAGCATTATGGTGCATTACAAGAACCAATTATGGTTACTGAAAAACCTTCTCCAATCTTCCCAAGATTAGATTCAGAGGATGAAATTGCATTTATTAAAGAATCAATGCAACCACCTAAATCTAGTGAAGATGATAAAGAAGAAGTACCAAGTAAATCGCAAATTGATATTAAAGATTTTGATAAAGTTGAAATTAAAGCTGCAACTGTTATTGATGCAGAAAATGTACCGAAATCAGATAAATTATTAAAAATACAAGTTGATTTAGGAGCAGAACAACGTCAGATTGTTTCAGGTATTGCGAAATTCTATCGTTCAGAAGATATTATTGGCAAAAAAGTGGCTGTTGTAACTAACCTAAAGCCAGCAAAATTAATGGGGCACAAATCTGAAGGTATGATATTATCAGCTGAAAAAGATAAAGTATTAACGTTAGTAAGCTTACCGAGTGCAATTCCAAATGGTGCAATTATAAAATAAATATAGCCGTTAGGAGAGATAAAATGTTAATAGATACACATGTTCATTTAAATGACGAACAATATGATGAAGATTTAAGTGAAGTGATATCTCGTGCAAGAGAAGCGGGCGTTGACCGTATGTTTGTCGTAGGATTTGATACTAAGACAATTGAACGTACTATGGAACTTATTGATGAATATGACTTTATTTATGGTATTATCGGTTGGCATCCTGTAGATGCAATAGATTTTACTGAAGAGCGTTTAGAATGGATTGAATCATTAGCTCAGCATCCTAAAATTATCGGTATTGGAGAAATGGGATTAGATTATCATTGGGATAAATCTCCAGCTGATGTTCAAAAAGAAGTGTTTAGAAAGCAAATTGCTTTAGCTAAACGCGTTAAGTTACCTATTGTCATTCATAATCGTGAAGCAACTCAAGATTGTGTAGATATTTTAATGGAAGAACATGCAGAAGAAGTTGGAGGTATTATGCATAGTTTTAGTGCATCACCTGAAATTGCAGATGTCGTTATTAATAAACTTAATTTCTATGTTTCATTAGGCGGACCAGTCACATTCAAAAATGCAAAACAGCCTAAAGAGGTCGCTAAACATGTTCCAATGGATCGTTTATTAGTTGAAACAGATGCACCTTATTTATCTCCACATCCTTATAGAGGAAAACGTAATGAACCTGAACGTGTCACGCTTGTTGCACAACAAATTGCAGATTTACGTGATATGACATACGAAGAGGTATGCCGTCAAACTACAGAAAATGCAGAAAGATTATTTAATTTAAATTAATAATCCTCAGTATGAGAAAGATGTAAAACATCATCTATCGTAATGCTATCTAATAGTGAATGACGATAATATGTGCATCTTTCTCATTTTTTTATAGTATAACCGTTATAATAGAAATGAGATTAAGTGAAAGGTAATGGTAAATGAATATGAGAATAAATGAATTTATCGTTGTCGAAGGCAGAGATGACACAGAACGAGTTAAGACAGCTGTGGAATGTGATACGATTGAAACAAATGGAAGTGCCATTAATAGAGAAACGTTGGCAGTGATTCAGAATGCTCAAGAAACAAGAGGCGTGATTGTATTAACTGATCCTGACTTTCCAGGTGATAGAATTAGAAATATTATTACTGAACACGTACCGGGAGTTAAACATGCCTATGTCGATCGTGAAAGAGCGAAAAATAATCGTGGAAAAATTGGGATAGAACATACACACCCTGACGATATAAAGACAGCCTTAATGCATGTGAGTTCTCCTTTTGAAGAAGGAGAAGAGTCGATAGATAAAAGTGTATTAATTGATTTAGGTTTAATTATTGGTAAAGATGCGAGACGTAAGAGAGAAATACTTGGACGTAAATTGCATATTGGACATTCTAATGGCAAACAATTACTAAAAAAATTAAATGCTTTTGGTTATACTGAAGAAGACGTACGACGTGCATTATCAATGGATAAGGAGAATAAGTAAAGATGGATAGAAAAGATATAGCTACACCTTCTAGAACAAAAGAACTATTAAATCAATTTGACTTTAATTTTAAGAAAAGCTTAGGTCAAAATTTCTTAGTAGATGTTAATATTATTCATAAAATTATTGATGCAAGTCATATTGATAAGTCGACAGGCATAATTGAAGTGGGTCCTGGTATGGGATCATTAACAGAGCAACTCGCTAAAAGTGCTAAAAAAGTGTTGTCATTTGAAATCGATCAACGTTTAATTCCAGTTTTAAAAGAAACACTTCATCCCTATGACAATGTAACAATTATAAATGAAGATATATTAAAAGCTGATATAGCTACCGCTGTGAACATGTATTTAAATGACTGCGATAAAATTATGGTAGTAGCGAATTTACCCTACTATATTACGACTCCGATTTTACTTAATTTAATGCAACAAGATATCCCCATTGATGGTTATGTAGTGATGATGCAAAAAGAAGTTGGAGAGCGTTTAAATGCAGAAGTAGGTACAAAAGCATATGGTTCTTTATCTATTGTGACTCAATACTATACAGAAACGAGTAAAGTACTCACTGTCCCTAAATCAGTGTTTATGCCGCCACCAAATGTTGACTCGATTGTTGTAAAATTGATGCAAAGAGAGAAGCCTCTTGTTTCAGTAGATGATGAACAAGCTTTCTTTAAACTTGCAAAAGCTGCTTTTGCTCAAAGACGTAAAACGATTAATAATAACTATCAGAATTTCTTTAAAGATGGTAAAAAATATAAATCACAAATTCATCAATGGTTAGAAAATGCAAATATTGATCCTAAACGTCGTGGAGAAACCCTTTCTATACAAGATTTTGCACGATTGTATGAAGAAAAGAAAAATTTCCCAGAATTAGAAAATTAAATTATTGACAAAGTGTCATTACCTTGATAAAATTTAAATTTTATTTGACATATTACTTCGAAATGTGATATTATGTAATCTGTAGCGAGGTGGAGCAATATGCCAAAATCAATTTTGGACATCAAAAATTCTATTGATTGTCATTTAGGAAATCGTATTGTACTTAAAGCCAACGGTGGTCGAAAAAAAACAATCGAACGTTGTGGAGTGTTAAAAGAGACATATCCTTCAGTATTTATTGTTGAATTAGATCAAGATAAGCATAATTTTGAAAGAGTGTCGTATACATATACGGATGTTCTTACAGAGAACGTACAAGTTTCATTTGAAGAGGATAATCATCAAGAAGTAGTTGCACACTAAATTCGAACATATAAATATAGAGTTGTTTAGTGTACTACAAACTCTATCATTAAAAACATATTGGGTGTTGGGCTGTTTAAGTTCAACACTCTTTTTAATTCTTAATCACTTTTAATAAAATAATAATTTAAATAAATCAAGATTTGCAGTTGAAATTAAGATCATTTATCTCCTAATTTATTAACTTTTAATTATAATTTATAATGTAACTATCAAATATTTTAAGTCTTTATGTTAAAATCATTTTAATACTATTGATGAAGAGAGGGCGGAAAAATGATATATGAAACGGCACCAGCCAAAATTAATTTGACGCTCGATACACTTTTCAAAAGAAATGATGGTTACCATGAAATTGCTATGATAATGACAACAGTAGATCTGAATGATAGATTGTCTTTTCAGAAAAGAAATGATAATAAAATTGTTGTAGATATAGAACATAACTATGTTACTAATGATCATAAAAATCTCGCCTACCAAGCAGCTAAACTGATGATGGAAACATATCAACTTAAACAAGGCGTCACGATTTCGATTGATAAAGATATTCCGGTTTCTGCTGGATTAGCTGGGGGATCAGCTGATGCTGCTGCTACGATGCGAGGAATTAATCGTTTATATGAATTAGGCGCATCTTTAGAAACACTAAGCCAATTAGGCCTTCAAATTGGGACAGATGTTCCATTTTGCATCTATAATAAAACTGCTATATGTAAAGGGAGAGGCGAAAAAATTAAATTTCTAGACAAGCCTCCTTCTACATGGGTGGTATTAGCAAAACCTAATCTTGGAATATCTTCTCCAGATATTTTTAAAGAACTTAATTTGAAAGATGATTATGATGTACATACAGAAATGTGTGAAGAAGCGATTAGACAGGGGGATTATATGAAATTGTGTAAGAGTTTATCTAATCGTTTAGAAACCGTTTCTATGTCCATGTATCCAGAAATTAAAAAAATTAAAAATAATATGTTGCGTTGTGGTGCTGATGGAGCACTAATGAGTGGGAGTGGACCTACTGTATATGCATTCGCTCAAAAGGAGAGCCAAGCAAAGAAGGTATATAATGCTGTAAATGGCTGTTGTAACGAAGTGTATTTAGTAAGATTATTAGGATAGAAAGGCTGGAACTTATGAGGTATAAAAGAAGTGAACGTATTGTCTTTATGACACAATATTTAATGAACCATCCAAATCAGTTAATTCCATTAACTTTTTTCGTGAAAAAATTTAAACAAGCAAAGTCATCGATTAGTGAAGACGTTCAAATCATCAAAAATACGTTCCAAAAAGAAAAATTAGGAACTGTAATTACAACAGCTGGCGCAAGCGGCGGTGTAACCTATAAACCAATGATGAGCAAAGAAGAAGCAATCGAAATTATAGAAGAAATCATTACGATGCTACAAGAAAAAGAGCGCTTATTACCAGGTGGATATTTATTTTTATCGGATTTAGTTGGGAACCCATCATTACTTAATAAAGTAGGGAAACTCATTGCTAGTATTTACATGGATGAGAAACTAGATGCAGTAGTGACGATCGCAACGAAAGGGATATCACTTGCCAATGCAGTAGCAAACGTATTAAATTTACCTGTAGTAGTTATTAGAAAAGACAATAAAGTTACTGAAGGTTCTACGGTTTCCATTAACTATGTTTCAGGCTCATCAAGAAAAATTGAAACGATGGTCTTATCGAAACGCACATTAGCCGAAAACTCAAATGTGTTAGTTGTAGATGACTTTATGAGAGCAGGCGGTTCAATAAATGGTGTAATGAATCTTATGAATGAGTTTAAAGCAGAGGTGAAAGGGGTATCTGTACTAGTAGAATCAAAAGAAGTAAAACAAAGATTGATTGAGGATTATACTTCTTTAGTCAAATTATCAGATGTTGACGAATATAATCAAGAATTTAAAGTTGAACCTGGTAATATCTTGTCTAAATTTTCTTAAAAGGAGTTATACACCATGAAAACAATTAATACTAATAAAGCACCTGAAGCGTTAGGACCATATTCTCATGCAATGGTCGTGAATAATTTAGTATTCACATCAGGACAAATTCCATTAGATACTGAAGGAAACATCGTAAGTAGCGATGTCAAAGAACAAACAAAACAAGTATTAGAAAATTTATCTGTTGTACTTGAAGAAGCAGGTTCTGATTTAAACTCTGTTGTAAAAGCAACCATTTTTATTTCTGATATGAATGAATTTCAACAAATTAATGAAGTTTATGGTAGCTACTTTAATGAGCATCAACCTGCGCGAAGTTGCGTAGAAGTGTCTCGCTTACCAAAAGACGTTAAAGTTGAAATTGAATTAGTAGGTAAAGTTAAAGGAATATAATTTACTTAATTAACACATTGTCATGCTTCTAACCACACAAAGATATATATACTAGGGGGGCTCACTGCATGAAAGTGACAGATGTAAGACTTAGAAAAATACAAACAGATGGCAGAATGAAAGCACTCGTTTCTATCACATTAGACGAAGCTTTTGTAATTCATGATTTACGCGTAATCGAAGGCAACTCAGGTCTTTTCGTTGCTATGCCAAGCAAACGTACACCAGATGGTGAATTCCGCGATATCGCACATCCAATCAATTCAGAAATGAGACAAGAAATACAGGATGCTGTGATGAAAGTATATGATGAAACTGACGAAGTGATTCCAGATAAAAATGCTTCATCAGACGTAACAAAAGAATCAGACGAAGCTTAAAATAACAAAAAGCAAATCATATTTTTGATAATGCTTATTTTATTAATTATGTAAGCTAAATGACGTGGGCACGAAACTTTAAATTCAAACTTGAATTTTGTTTCGTGCCTATTTTTATTGTTTTATCGATATTTTTTGAAAATTAAATGAATGATGCAAATAATTAAACTCTGTTTACAAAATTTGTTAAATCTTGAAACTATAAGTTAAGTTAAATTATAATTACTTGTGAAGTGCAAATTTTATTGGAGGATTATTATTCATGCAAAGAAATGCAATCATATTAGCAGCTGGAAAAGGAACACGAATGAAATCAAAGAAATATAAAGTGTTACATGAGGTTGCTGGTAAACCAATGGTTGAACATGTACTGACAAATGTTAAAAAAGCAGGCGTAAATCAAATCGTCACTATTGTAGGTCACGGAGCAGAACAAGTAAAAGATACATTAGGTAATCAGTCATTATATAGTTATCAAAATGAACAATTAGGAACTGCACATGCTGTTAAAATGGCAGAAGAACATTTACATACTCAAGAAGGTACAACATTAGTGGTATGTGGAGATACACCACTTATTACTTCAGAAACTTTACAACGTTTAATTACACACCATGAAGAAACACAAGCACAAGTCACTGTTTTATCGGCTACAACTCAGACGCCTTTCGGGTATGGGCGAATCGTACGTGATCAAAATCATCACCTTAATCGCATTGTAGAAGAAAAAGATGCAACAAATGCTCAAAAAGACATCAATGAAATCAGCTCAGGTATATTTGCATTTGATAATAAAACGTTATTCGAAAAACTTAAACAAGTTAAAAATGATAATGCACAGGGTGAATATTATTTACCCAACGTCGTTACTTTAATTTTAGAAGATAATGGCAAAGCAGAAGTGTATCATACTGATGACTTTGATGAAATTATGGGTGTAAATGATCGAATCATGTTAAGTCATGCTGAAAAAGCGTTGCAACATCGTATTAATCATCATCATATGAGAAATGGAGTTACAATCATTGATCCTATCACTACATTTATAGGTCCAGATGTAGAGATAGGTATAGATACTGTTATTGAACCAGGCGTACGTATCAATGGAAAAACATTCATTGGTGAAGATACACACGTTGGCCAATATTCAGAAATTAACAACAGTCGTATTGGCAATAAAGTTAATATTATACAATCAGTCATCAATGATTCTAGTGTAGGAAATAAGACAAAAGTTGGTCCGTTTGCTCAATTAAGACCTGGTTCAAATCTAGGCGCTGAAGTTAAAGTGGGTAACTTTGTAGAAGTTAAGAAAGCAGAATTAAAAGATGGTGCAAAAGTATCACACTTAAGTTATATTGGCGATGCGGAAGTTGGTGAACGTACAAATATTGGTTGTGGTTCAATCACTGTTAATTATGATGGAGTCAATAAATTTAAAACAGTCATTGGAAAAGACGCTTTCATTGGTTGTAACACGAATTTGATTGCCCCTGTAACAGTAGGAGATGGTGCTTTAATCGCAGCAGGATCAACGATTACAGATGACATTCCTAAAGAAAGCTTAGCATTAGCACGTGCACGTCAAGTAACCAAAGAAGGTTACAATAAAAAATAAAGATTAATATAAGAACAAAAAGACTGTGTCATTTTTCTGTTAAAGGGAATAAATGAATATATATAAATATAAAATTTTGAATGTATTACTATTATGCTAAGTTGAATGATACGTAATAAACATATTATTGGTCAGTTTTTAGTGGAATATAGTAAAAATGATATAATTTTTATATAATAGTATTGTCTAAGTAAAAAATTGGAGGACTATAAATGTTAAATAATGAGTACAAAAATTCGTCTTTAAAGATTTTTTCTTTAAAGGGAAATGAACCATTAGCACAAGAGGTTGCTGATCGTGTAGGAATCGAATTAGGGAAATGTTCTGTTAAACGTTTCAGTGACGGTGAAATTCAAATTAATATTGAAGAAAGTATTCGTGGTTGTGATGTATTTATCATTCAACCGACATCTTATCCAGTTAACTTACATTTAATGGAATTATTAATTATGATTGACGCATGTAAACGTGCCTCTGCAGCAAATATCAATATTGTTGTTCCTTATTATGGTTATGCGCGCCAAGATAGAAAAGCACGTAGTCGTGAACCAATTACTGCAAAATTAGTAGCAAATTTAATTGAAACTGCTGGTGCAAATCGTATGATTGCTTTAGACTTACATGCACCACAAATTCAAGGTTTCTTCGATATTCCAATCGATCACTTAATGGGCGTACCGATTATTGGACAATATTTTGAAAATGATCCTAACATCAACCCAGAAGAATGTGTTGTTGTATCTCCTGATCATGGCGGGGTAACACGCGCACGTAAATTAGCAGACATTTTAAAAACTCCGATTGCTATTATTGATAAACGTCGTCCTAAACCAAATGTGGCAGAAGTGATGAACATCGTTGGTGAAATTGAAGGACGTACAGCTATTATTATCGATGACATTATTGATACGGCAGGAACAATTACTTTAGCTGCTCAAGCATTAAAAGATAAAGGTGCGAAAGATGTATATGCTTGTTGTACACATCCTGTACTTTCAGGTCCTGCAAAAGAACGTATTGAAAATTCAGCGATTAAAGAACTTATTGTTACAAATTCAATCTTACTTGATGATAGTCAAAAACCATCAAACATCAAAGAATTATCTGTAGCTGGTTTAATAGCACAAGCTATTGTTCGTGTATATGAACGTGAGTCAGTAAGTGTATTATTTGACTAAAATTTACAAATGAATTTGACTTATTATTTTTAACCATGTATAATTTATTCGTTCGTGATTTAACGAATAAATAAACACTTGCAAGCAATGTTTAAATTGATGGGCAAGTGAGGAGAAGTTAAGACAATATATTATTATTGTTTCAACTTGAAAATGAAAGGTGGAAATATGAATGGCTTCATTAAAGTCAATCATTCGTCAAGGTAAACAAACTCGTTCTGACCTTAAAAAATTACGTAATACAGGTAAAGTACCTGCTGTTGTTTATGGTTATGGTACTAAAAACACTTCAGTTAAAGTAGATGAAGTTGAATTCATCAAAGTCATCCGTGAAGTTGGACGTAACGGTGTTATTGATTTAGGCGTTGGTTCTAAAACAATTAAAGTTATGGTATCAGATTATCAATTTGATCCACTTAAAAACCAAATTACTCATATCGACTTCTTAGCTATTAACATGACTGAAGAACGTACTGTTGATGTACCAGTTCAATTAGTTGGTGAAGCAGTTGGCGCTAAAGAAGGCGGCGTAGTTGAACAACCATTATTTGATTTACAAATTACAGCAACTCCAGAAAATATCCCAGAATCAATTGAAGTAGATATCACTGATTTACAAATAAATGATAGCTATTCAGTTGCGGATATTAAAGTATCTGGTGATTTCACAATTGAAAACGATCCAGAAGAATCTGTTGTTACAGTAGTTCCTCCAACTGATGAACCTTCTGAAGAAGAAATTGAAGCAATGGAAGGTGAATCAGCAACTGAAGAACCTGAAGTAGCTGGTGAAGACAAAGAAGACGAAGAAAGTAAAGACGAAGAATAATTCGTTGATGACTATGTATCACTTTAAGTGAGAATGTCTTTAATTAAATTGATAGAAAGAGCCTGATACATTTTCATATGTAGAAGGCTTTTTCTTATGTATATCGGACATTTAAAAAATGAATGTTAAAATAAAAGTTGAAGTTTGATAACTTATAAAAGAGTGGGTTACGAAATCATTGAATTTCTTTCCTACTCTCTTTTTGTATTATATTGAGTAATATTATAAAATAAGGAGTAATCGACACATATTAAATTAAATGTTCAATTCAATCAAAAAGATGAACACAATGGAGGTTGCAACGTATGAAATGTATTGTGGGTCTTGGTAATATAGGTAAACGTTTTGAACTAACAAGACACAATATTGGCTTTGAAGTGATTGACTATATTTTAGATAAAAATCAATTTACATTAGATAAACAAAAATTCAAAGGCGCTTATACTATTGAACGTTTAAATGGGGATAAAGTGCTATTTATCGAGCCAATGACTATGATGAATTTATCAGGAGAAGCTGTAGGACCTTTAATGGATTACTATAATGTAGAAGTTGAAGATTTAATCGTTTTATACGATGATATGGATTTATCTCAAGGGCATATTCGTCTACGTCAAAAAGGAAGTGCAGGTGGACATAATGGAATGAAATCGATTATTAAACATTTAGGTACAGATCAATTTAAGCGTATTCGTATTGGAGTAGGGAGACCAACGAATGGTATGTCAGTTCCAGATTATGTATTACAAAAATTTTCTAATGAAGAAATGATGACAATGGAAAAAGTAATTGAACATGTTGCACAAGCAGTGGAAGCATTTATTGAGACGTCTCGTTTCGATCATGTTATGAATGAATATAATGGAGAAGTCAATTGAGAACGATTATTTCTGACTATATTCAAAATGACAAACGATTCCAGGAACTTGACGAAGTCTTTGGCAACCAAAATATTTTAGTTACAGGTTTATCTCCCTCAGCCAAAGCAACCATTATTGCTGAAAAATACTTGAATGATGATAAGCAAATGCTATTAATCACAAATAATTTATATCAAGCAGATAAATTAGAAACTGATATATTGCAATACATTGATCATTCTGAAGTTTATAAATATCCAGTCCAAGATATTATGACAGAAGAATTTTCAACTCAAAGCCCACAACTTATGAGTGAACGTGTTAGAACTTTAACGGCATTATCTCATGATAAGAAAGGGTTATTTATCGTTCCTTTAAATGGTTTGAAAAAATGGTTAACTCCAGTAGAATTGTGGAAACATCATCAAATGACTTTAGAAGTTGGCGATGATATCGATGTGGATGAATTTTTAAATAAACTAGTAAACATGGGATATCGACGTGAGAGTGTCGTTTCTCACATTGGTGAGTTTTCTCTACGAGGCGGCATCATTGATATTTACCCCCTTATCGGTCAACCAGTTAGAATTGAATTGTTTGACACTGAAGTCGACTCGATTCGAGACTTTGATGTAGAAACACAACGTTCAAATGATAATGTTGAAAAGGTAGATATCACTACAGCGAGTGATTATATTATTACAGAAGATGTGATTAATCATCTTCAAACAGAATTACAAAAAGCATATGAACAAACACGTCCTAAAATTGATAAATCTGTACGAAATGATTTGAAAGAAACATATGAAAGTTTTAAATTATTTGAATCCACTTTCTTTGATCATCAATTACTTCGCCGTCTAGTTGCTTTTATGTATGACACACCTTCTACACTAATCGATTATTTCCAAAAAGATGCCATTGTAGTAGTTGATGAATATAATCGTATTAAAGAAACTGAAAAGACATTGACTACTGAAGTAGATGATTTTATCCAGAATTTAATTGAAAGTGGTAACGGGTTTATTGGACAGTCATTTATGGAATATGATGGGTTTGAAACGTTAATCAATCATTATCCAGTCACATATTTCACATTATTCACATCCTCTATGCCAGTGAAGTTGCAACATATTATTAAATTTTCATGTAAGCCAGTGCAACAATTTTATGGACAATATGACATTATGCGTTCAGAATTTCAACGTTATGTAAGCAATAATTACACTATTGTAGTACTTGTAGAAACTGAAACGAAAGTTGAGCGTATTCAATCGACGCTTAATGAAATGCATATTCCTACTGTTACAAATATTCACTCAGAGATTGAAAGTGGACAAGCAATTGTAACAGAAGGTAGCCTATCAGAAGGTTTCGAACTACCTTATATGCAACTTGTTGTAATTACGGAACGAGAATTATTTAAAACAAAACAGAAAAAACAACGAAAACGGACTAAAACAATTTCTAATGCTGAAAAAATTAAATCTTATCAAGATTTAAATGTTGGAGATTATGTTGTCCATGTGCACCATGGTGTAGGACGTTATTTAGGTGTTGAAACACTAGAAGTTGGAGACGTCCATAGAGATTATATTAAATTACAATATAAAGGAACCGATCAACTTTTTGTACCTGTTGATCAAATGGATCAAGTACAAAAATATGTTGCTTCAGAAGATAAATCGCCTAAATTAAATAAACTAGGCGGCTCAGAATGGAAAAAAACGAAAGCCAAAGTACAACAAAGTGTTGAAGATATCGCAGATGAACTTATTGCACTATACAAAGAACGAGAAATGTCAGTAGGTTATCAATATGGTGAAGATACGGCTGAGCAACATGATTTCGAAATGGATTTCCCATATGAACTTACACCAGATCAAGCTAAATCTATTGAGGAAATTAAAGAAGATATGGAAAAAGAACGTCCAATGGATCGCTTATTATGTGGAGATGTGGGTTACGGAAAAACTGAAGTTGCTGTACGCGCGGCCTTTAAAGCTGTCATGGAAGGCAAGCAAGTTGCCTTTTTAGTGCCTACAACGATTCTAGCGCAACAACACTACGAAACATTAATTGAACGGATGCAAGATTTCCCAGTAGAAATTCAGTTGATTAGTCGATTCCGTACTGCTAAAGAAGTTAGAGAGACTAAAGAAGGTCTGAAATCTGGATACGTTGATATCGTTGTTGGAACACATAAACTATTGAGTAAAGACATTCAATATAAAGATTTGGGATTACTTATTGTCGATGAAGAACAACGTTTTGGCGTACGTCATAAAGAACGTATTAAAACATTGAAAACAAATGTAGATGTATTGACACTTACAGCTACGCCAATTCCAAGAACATTGCATATGAGCATGCTTGGCGTACGTGACTTATCTGTCATCGAAACGCCTCCAGAAAACCGCTTCCCTGTACAAACCTATGTATTAGAGCAAAATAGTAATTTTATTAAAGAGGCTTTAGAACGTGAACTTTCTCGCGATGGACAAGTGTTCTACCTTTACAATAAAGTACAGTCTATTTATGAAAAGCGTGAACAGTTACAAATGTTGATGCCAGAAGCAAATATTGCTGTTGCTCATGGACAGATGACAGAGCGAGATTTGGAAGAAACCATGTTGAGTTTTATTAATGGAGAGTACGACATTTTAGTTACAACAACCATTATAGAAACAGGTGTCGATGTTCCTAATGCGAACACATTAATCATAGAAGAAGCGGATCGTTTTGGTTTAAGTCAACTTTATCAATTACGTGGTAGAGTAGGACGTTCAAGTCGTATTGGATATGCTTACTTCTTACATTCTGCTAATAAAGTATTAACAGAAACAGCTGAAGAACGTTTACAAGCGATTAAAGAATTCACTGAATTAGGTTCAGGATTTAAAATTGCCATGCGTGATTTAAATATACGTGGAGCTGGTAATTTATTAGGTAAGCAACAACATGGATTCATTGATTCAGTAGGTTTTGATTTGTATTCTCAAATGTTAGAAGAAGCGGTAAACGAAAAACGTGGTATTACAGAAGAAGCGCCTGATGCACCAGATGTTGAAATGGAATTACACTTAGACGCTTATTTACCAGCAGAGTATATTCAAAATGAACAAGCTAAAATAGAAATTTATAAGAAATTGCGTAAAGTTGAAAATGAAGAACAGCTTTTTGATGTGAAAGATGAATTACTTGATCGCTTCAATGATTATCCTGTAGAAGTAGAACGTTTATTAGAAATGGTAGAGATTAAAATACACGCTTTACATGCAGGCGTGACATTGATTAAAGACAAAGGAAAACAAATTGAAGTATTCCTTTCAACTAAAGGTACAGAACAGATAAATGGTGAAGAATTATTTAAACAAACCCAACCTTTAGGACGAACAATGAAGTTGGGTGTTAAAGAAGGTAAAATGCATATTACTCTAACAAAATCTAAACAGTGGTTAGACAACTTAAAATTCTTAGTAAAATGTCTTGAAGGAAGTATGGAACTTGAGTACGAATTATAAATCGTCATCTGAAGTTACATCTTCTTCTAAGAATTCACGACAACATTCAGCATTTAATGGCGTAGTGATTTTAACGCTTGCTTTAGTCATTGTTAAAGTATTAAGTGCAATTTATCGAGTTCCATATCAAAATATTTTAGGTGACTCTGGATTATATGCTTATCAACAAATTTATCCTATTGTAGCGCTAGGTATGATACTATCAATGAATGCAATTCCTAGTGCTGTCACTCAAGTATTTGGAAGTCACAGTGGAACTGAAGTATTTTCAAAAACACTTCTAAGATTTCAAATGATAGGTCTTATTATTTTTAGTGTGATTTTAGTATTATCTCATCCATTAGCACTATTAATGGGAGATGCTCATTTAGCACCAATGTTAAAAATGGCAAGTCTTAGCTATTTGTTTATAGGAATTCTGGGTGTGATTAGAGGCTTTTATCAAAGTAGACAACAAATGAATATCCCAGCTATTTCACAAGTAATAGAACAATGTATTCGTGTATGTGTTATTATCATAGCTATTTTAATGTTTATGTTTAAAGAGTGGACCATTTATCAAGCTGGAGCACTTGCAATATTAGCTTCAGCTCTTGGCTTTTTAGGTTCTAGTCTATATTTATTAGCAACAAGACCTTTTCGATTACAATTAAACCAGCATTCATATCCTATTCCTTGGAAACAGCTAATACTTGCGACCCTCGTATTTGCATTAAGTCAATTATTAGTTATTTTATGGCAATTTATAGATAGTTTTACAGTCGTTCATATGCTACAAACATATGGTTTAGGATTTAGAGAAGCTATTATGCAAAAAGGAATCTATGATAGAGGCGCTTCATTTATTCAAATAGGTTTAATAGTGACTACTACATTTAGCTTTGTCCTAATTCCATTACTTACAGATGCCATTTCTGATCATAATCAAGTTCTTATGAATCGTTATACAAATGCATCTTTAAAAATTACACTACTCATTAGTGTAGCAGCAGGTATAGGTCTTATTAATATACTACCGATGATGAACCATGTATTTTTCAAAACAGACCAATTAAGCTTCACGCTTAGTATTTATACGCTTACTGTAATTGGTGTATCGCTTATCATGATGGACATCGCACTTTTACAAGTGATGAATCAAATTCGATCTATTTTTATTGGTGTGATGTCAGGACTACTATTTAAGATTATCTTTAATGTGATTTTCATTTACTTTATGGGAATTTTAGGCGCAAGTATAAGCACAGTGCTTTCGCTAATAATATTTGTTACTATTTTACATTATGAGGTCGTTAAATATTATCGTTTTAATCACATGCGCGCGTTTATTGTTAAATTGATGAGTGCGCTCATTATAATGTCAGTAGTCATACAGGGGTTGCGAATGCTATTACCTCCTGTAGGCCGTTTAGGCAGTCTAATTGAGTTGTTAATTATAGTAGGAATAGGGGGTCTCATATTCCTATTACTTGTTATGTATATGAATATTTTAGGATATAAAGAATTAAAACATTTACCATTCGGCGATAAACTATATCGCATAAAGAAAGGAAGATAGATATGACGCATACCCTTACCATTGTTGGTATAGGTAATCATAGTATGGATGATTTACCTTTAGGTGTCTATCGCTTTTTAAAACAGCAACAGAGTGTATATGCAAGGACACTCGAACATCCTGTTATTAAAGATTTAAAAAGTGACATTGAATTTAAAAGCTTTGATGACGTGTACGAAAAGTATGATCAATTTGAAGCAGTGTATCAACATATTGTTGAAACTTTAATAGAAGAAACGCGTATACAAGATACTGTTTACGTAGTGCCTGGACATCCACGTGTAGCTGAAACGACTACTGCTAAATTACTTGATTACAATAAAAATAATGATGATATACATGTAAAGATTTTAGGTGGGAAAAGTTTTATAGATGATATATTTGTTGCAATCGACGAAGATCCTAATGATGGATTTACATTATTAGATGGCACTATTTTGAAAGAAAACACATTAAATATTCGAACACATACTCTCATTACACAAGTATATAGTGCGATGATTGCAGCAGATGTTAAACTCACATTAATGGAACGTTATCCAGACGATTTTAAAGTGAAGATAGTTACGGGCGCTAATAGTCAAGGCGCTAAAGTATTAGAAGTACCGTTATTTGAGTTAGATCATAATGAGGATATGTTTAACAATCTAACAAGTGTATTTGTGCCTAAAATAACGCGTGATGAAGATATGTATACTGATTTTGATTTTGCAGTTTATATTATTGACCATCTAGTGGATGATGAAAAAGGCTGTCCATGGGATCGTGTGCAAACGCATGAATCACTTAAACGTTATTTATTAGAAGAAACATTTGAATTGTTTGAAGCAATAGATAATGAAGATGATTGGCATATGATTGAAGAACTCGGAGATATCTTATTACAAGTGCTACTCCATGCGAGTATTGGTAAAAAAGAAGGATATATGGATATTAAAGAAGTGATTGAAAGCTTAAATGCTAAAATGATTCGTCGACATCCTCACATATTCGGAGATAAAACAGTTGAAACAATAGAAGATTTAAATGATGTCTGGAAGGATGCAAAAGCAAAAGAAGGTAAAATACCTCGTGTGAAATTTGAGAAAGTGTTTGCAGACCATTTTATGACATTGTATGATAAAACCAAAAATAAGGATTTTAATGAAGAAACCCTTAAAAATTATTTACAACAAGGGGAGAATGATAAATGAGATTAGATAAATATTTAAAAGTATCAAGACTTGTAAAACGTCGTACACTTGCGAAAGAAATTAGCGATCAAGGACGTGTAACAATTAATGGTAATGTAGCTAAAGCTGGCACAGATGTAAAAGTGGAAGACGAATTAGTCATTCGTTTTGGACAAAAAAGTGTGACGGTTAAAGTAACTGGATTAAGTGAACACGCATCAAAAGAAAATGCTAAAAATATGTATGAACTGATTAAAGAAGAACGAGTTCAACCATCTACACAATCTGAAGAAGTGTAGTCTATGATTGAAACGTTTAAAGGAGGTGACAAGTTATGAGTAAAAAGGTAGAACATATTGATAATCAATATACTTCAGAACGAAATCGAAAGAAACAACGTCAACAAAAACGAATGCGTGTCGTTCGTCGAAGAGTAACAGTTTTTGGAGGATTATTATTAGCGATTATTATTATTCTATCTATCATGCTTGTCTTCCAAAAACAAAGTAACAATCAAGCAACAATAGAACGAAAGCAGAAAGAAGAACAATTTCAGAAAAAACAAGATGAGGAAATAGCATTAAAAGAAGAGCTTAATAATCTTAACGATAAAGATTATATAGAGAAAGTTGCTCGAGATGACTATTATTTAAGTAACAATGGAGAAATTATTTTTAAATTGCCTAATGATAAATCATCGTCTAATTCTAAATCCTCTAGTAATAATTAAAAAGAGTACTCAACTTTAAAAATTAAAGTAAAACGCTTAATTTAAAATAATCGTTTTATAGCATTGTGTAAATTTTAAAACAGGAATATAATAAGGTTAAAATTGAAACATTATCGGGAGGATTTATTTAGAATATGTCAATCGAAGTAGGAAACAAGCTAAAAGGTAAAGTGACAGGTATCAAAAAATTTGGTGCGTTTGTAGAATTACCTGAAGGTAAAAGTGGCTTAGTTCATATTAGTGAAGTTGCTGATAATTATGTTGAAAATGTAGAAGATCATTTATCAGTTGGAGATGAAGTGGAGGTAAAAGTTTTATCTATTGCAGAGGATGGTAAAATCAGTCTCTCAATTAAAAAAGCGAAAGATCGTCCTCGTCGTCCACATCACAAATCTAATCAAAATAAACCACCTCAACAAAAAGCAGAAGATTTTGAAAAGAAATTAAGTAATTTCTTAAAAGACAGTGAAGACAAATTGACTTCTATTAAACGTCAAACAGAATCAAGACGTGGTGGTAAAGGATCTAGACGTTAATTATATCTGTGTGAGTAAATATAGCTAAGTTAACGGAGCCCTGGTTCCAATCATTTATTCTAGATTAATATGTATTGATAATAACTTAAGTGCATCAGATCATGTAAGATCTATGCCAGGGGTGAGATAAAGAACTGAAATTAAAGTTCTATCTCACTCTTTTTTCGTTATATTAATTATTTAGCCTAAGTCAGGAGGTTCAGTAATGTGAAAGTGAAAACGTCTCTTTGGAAAAAGACGGATCATTTAGCTGTTGCAGTATCTACAGGGATTGATAGTATGTGTTTATTATATAAATTATTAAATGATTTATCACATTCATATCAATCTATAACGTGCTTGCATGTCAATCATGGTTTAAGAGATGCATCTGTCGAAGAAGAAGGATTTATTAAACAATTCTGCAAGCAATATCAAATTCCCTGTTATGTTAAACAGTTAGATTTATCTGAAACAGTAGAAAAAGAAAAAAGTATTCAATCTGAAGCGAGAGATTTACGTTATCAATGGTTTGATGAGATGATGAGCAAGATAAATGCTGATGTTTTATTAACTGCTCATCATTTAAATGATCAACTTGAAACGATTTTTTATCGCGTTTTTACTGGTCGATCAACGCGCAATTCATTAGGGATGCGTGAATGTACTGAGCGAAATCATTATTTTATTTGTCGTCCTCTGATAGAGACATATAAAAATGATATAAAACAGTATCAAACCATTCACCATGTTCCTTTTTATGAAGATGAATCTAATCACCATAATAAATATGCAAGAAATGACATTCGCAATCGGCTTTTACCAGCTATTGATGAAAATAAGGACTTCAAGGTAGAACAATTATTAAAGTTGAAACATTGGCACGATATGCAATTACAACTTACACAACAACGAATAAGTTGTTTTATAGAACAATATGTTAACATTCACCTTAATGAAGAACGTATACAATTATCTCGAGCGTCTTTTAATCAACTAGATGAAATTTCAAAAATGATTTTATTAGATCGTTTATTTGAGATGCTTCAGTTAAATAAATCTTTTTCAGAAAAAAATTATAATGAATGGTTCGATCAAATTGAGAGTAAACAATCTCAAATTAAAATTCCCCTCACTGAAAAATGGATAATTCAAATTGCATATGATAAATTTATAATAATGGCTCATTATGAACACTCTCTACTTGAAGAACAAATTGTTACGCATCCTTATACATATCAATTTGGTCATTATTTAATTACAATTCATCCAAATGAGAATGATGAAGCAATCGATTGGCCTCTAACGATTCGAACACGTAGAGATGGAGATAAGTTTAAGTTAAATGGTAGTCATGGACATAAAAAAGTAAGTCGTTTATTGATTGATAAAAAAATTGATAGCATAGAACGTACACAAATACCCATCATTTTAGATGCAAAACAACGAGTGATTGCTATAGGCCAACTTTATGTGACGACAAGTTTTAAACATATAATAGATATTAAAAAAATTGGAGATGACTCATAAATGAAAGATGATTTAAAAGATATTTTATTAACTGAAGAAGAAATCCAAGAAATTTGTAAACATTTAGGTGAACAATTAACGAGAGATTACAAAGATAAACCACTTGTTTGTGTTGGTATCCTTAAAGGCTCAGTTATGTTTATGGCAGATTTAATCAAACGTATTGATACACATTTAGCAATTGATTTTATGGATGTTTCAAGTTATCACGGTGGTACAGAATCAACAGGAGAAGTACAAATTTTAAAAGATTTAAGTGCTTCTATTGAAAACAAAGATGTACTTATTATTGAAGATATTCTAGAAACAGGTACAACTTTAAAATCAATTACTGAATTACTACGATCACGCAAAGTTAACTCATTAGAAATCGTTACATTGTTAGATAAACCGAACCGTCGTAAAGCGGATATTGAAGCAAAATACGTTGGCAAAAAAATACCTGATGAGTTTGTAGTAGGATATGGTTTAGATTATGCTGAGCATTATCGAAATCTTCCTTACATTGGTACATTAAAACCGGAAATTTATAATAAATAAAATTTTATAATGTATTAACAAATACATTAAATAGAATTTTAAATATAATAACTATACTAACGATGTAAATTAGTGTAGACTCATTTTATATTCAAAATTGTCATTTTATGAAACGACTATACATAGATATGTAAAGTTAGAAATAAAGAATGGGTAAATGATGAATATAAAATAATTAACTAGAATTAGAAAAGCGCTACAAAAGTTGAAATACTAGCCTTTATAAGCTAGATTATGTTACAATCTTTGTTAGCTTTATTATAGAAATAGGAGGAAATGACGCATGCAGAAAGCTTTTCGCAATGTGCTAGTTATCGCAATTATTGGCGTTATTATATTCGGTGTTTTCTCATATATCAATGGTAATGGAAATACACCGAAACAACTTTCCTATTCACAGTTTGTAGAGAAATTGGATAAAGGTGATCTTAAAACTTTAGAAATCCAACCTGAACAAAATGTGTACTTGGTAAGTGGTAAAACTAAAAATGATGAAGATTATTCTTCAACGATTTTATACAATAACGAAAAAGATTTACAACAAATAACAAATGAAGCTCGTAGCCAAAAAGGATTAGATTTTACAGTTAAAGAAGAAGAAAAACAAAGTGTCTTTGTCAGTATGTTGACAACGCTTATTCCTGTATTAATTATTGCTTTCTTATTTATATTCTTCCTTAGCCAAGCACAAGGTGGCGGCGGTGGAGGTCGTATGATGAACTTTGGTAAATCCAAAGCAAAAATGTACGACAACCAAAAACGTCGTGTTCGCTTCTCAGATGTTGCTGGGGCAGACGAAGAAAAACAAGAGTTAATTGAAATTGTAGATTTCTTAAAAGATAATAAGAAATTTAAGAAAATGGGTTCAAGAATCCCTAAAGGTGTCTTACTTGTAGGCCCACCAGGTACAGGTAAAACATTATTAGCACGTGCCGTTGCAGGTGAAGCTGGAGCGCCATTCTTCTCAATCAGTGGTTCTGATTTCGTTGAAATGTTTGTAGGTGTTGGTGCAAGTCGAGTACGTGATTTATTTGAAAATGCTAAGAAAAATGCACCTTGTATTATTTTCATAGACGAAATTGATGCTGTTGGTCGTCAACGTGGTGCAGGTGTTGGTGGCGGGCACGATGAACGTGAACAAACGCTTAACCAATTATTAGTTGAAATGGATGGTTTCGGTGAGAATGAAGGTATCATTATGATTGCAGCAACAAACCGTCCTGACATTTTAGACCCTGCATTATTACGTCCTGGTCGTTTCGATAGACAAATTCAAGTAGGTCGTCCAGATGTTAAAGGCCGTGAAGCGATTCTTCATGTCCATGCTAAAAACAAACCACTTGATGAAACTGTCGATTTAAAAGCTATTTCTCAAAGAACGCCTGGTTTCTCTGGTGCTGATTTAGAAAACCTATTGAACGAAGCATCATTAATTGCCGCACGTGAAGGTAAAAATAAAATTGATATGCGTGATATTGAAGAAGCAACAGACCGAGTGATTGCGGGTCCAGCGAAAAAATCTCGTGTTATTTCTGATAAAGAACGTAATATTGTAGCACATCATGAAGCAGGTCATACAGTCATTGGTATGGTACTTGATGAAGCAGAAGTTGTACACAAAGTAACGATTGTGCCTCGTGGACAAGCAGGTGGTTACGCAATGATGTTACCTAAACAAGATCGCTTCTTAATGACAGAACCAGAATTGTTAGATAAAATTTGTGGTCTTTTAGGTGGTCGTGTATCTGAAGATATTAACTTCCATGAAGTATCAACTGGTGCTTCAAATGACTTTGAAAGAGCAACACAAATTGCACGTTCAATGGTCACTGAATATGGTATGAGTAAGAAATTAGGACCTTTACAATTCTCTACAAGTGGTGGCGGCCAAGTCTTCTTAGGTAAAGATATGCAAGGTGAACCTAACTATTCAGGCCAAATTGCTTATGAAATTGATAAAGAAGTTCAACGTATTATTAAAGAACAATATGAACGTTGTAAACAAATTTTATTAGAACATGAATCTCAATTGAAACTGATTGCTAAAACATTATTAACTGAAGAAACACTAGTAGCAGAACAAATACGTTCATTATTCTATGATGGTGTTTTACCAACAGTGGATTATGATGCAGCTAAAGTGGTAAAAGATGAAGATAGAGATGATTCTGAGTTCTCAAACGGTAAATATGGTAAATCTTATGATGACATTCGTGAAGAACAACTTGAAGAAGGTCGTAAAGATGAAGCAGAAGACTGCAAAGAAGATGACAGAATCGATCATGATAGAAACAATCATCGTTCAGACCGTAATCAATCTCAAAATCATTCACAACGAAATGATAGAGATGAAACAGGTTATGAACAATCTCCAAATATAGAGCATCCAACAGATTCAAATCATAGAGAATCATAGTTAGTCATAAAAACTCTTTCGACTCGGGTTAAATAACCTTAATCGAAAGAGTTTTTAATATGATATAGGAGCATTATATACGCTAGAGCAAGTTACTTCATATTCTTAAATAAGCAGTGTAAAATAGATATTCTTAATAAAGGATTTAATATTAGATTTTAAAATAAATGAAACAAACGAAATAAAATAACATAAAGGAGAGATTAGAGTAATGACACATGATTATATTGTTAAATCTTTGGCTTTTGATGGAGAAGTACGTGCGTATGCTGCATTAACAACTGAATCAGTTCAAGAAGGCCAAACACGTCACTATACATGGCCTACAGCTTCAGCAGCGATGGGGAGAACAATGACAGCAACGTTATTAATGGGGGCAATGTTAAAAGGAGATCAAAAGCTTACTGTCACAGTAGATGGTAAGGGCCCAATTGGTCGAATTATTGCTGATGCAGATGCACAAGGAAATGTACGGGCATATGTTGACCATCCTCAAACCCATTTTCCACTTAATGATCAAGGTAAATTGGATGTAAGACGAGCAGTAGGTACTGAGGGTGCAATTCAAGTCGTTAAGGATGTAGGAATGAAAGATTATTTCTCAGGGGCAAGTCCAATCGTTTCTGGTGAACTTGGAGAAGATTTCACTTATTATTTTGCGACAAGTGAACAAACACCGTCATCAGTAGGATTAGGGGTGCTTGTTAACCCTGATAATTCTATTAAGGCAGCGGGTGGATTTATTATACAAGTCATGCCAGGTGCGAAAGAAGAAACTATTACTAAATTAGAAAATGCAATTAATCAAATGCAGCCCGTTTCTAAATTGATTGAACAAGGCTTAACGCCAGAAGGTATCTTAAATGAAATTTTAGGTGAAGAGAATGTACAAATTTTGGAAACAATGGATGCACAATTTGAATGTAATTGTAGTCATGAAAAATTCCTAAATGCAATTAAAGGTTTAGGTGAAGCAGAAATTGAAGATATGATTAAAGAAGATCATGGTGCTGAGGCCGTGTGTCATTTCTGTGGAAATAAATATCATTATTCTGAAGGCGAACTTCAAGAACTACTTGATACAATAAAACAATAGTAGAATGTTGATGAGCAATAAGCGTATGTTTATTGCTCTTTTTTTATGGGAAAAACTAAATGTAACTAATGAGAGTAAAATATTACATCATATTTAAAGAAATATATTTGTCTTTTTAGAAAATTCTGATAGAATATAGTTATATCCGATAGAAAGACTAAGTTTTAAATTAGAAAGTTAAAGGAGCGTTTTTTCGATGGCACAAAAACCTGTAGAAAATATTACACAAATTATTGGCAACACACCGGTAGTAAAATTAAGAAACGTAGTAGATGAAGATGCGGCAGATGTATATGTAAAATTAGAGTATCAAAATCCAGGTGGCTCTGTAAAAGACCGTATTGCTTTAGCAATGATTGAAAAAGCTGAAAAAGAAGGAAAAATTAAACCTGGTGATACAATTGTAGAACCAACAAGTGGTAATACTGGTATTGGTTTAGCATTTGTTTGTGCAGCTAAAGGTTATAAAGCAGTATTTACTATGCCTGAAACAATGAGTTCTGAACGTCGCAACTTATTAAAAGCATATGGTGCGGAATTAGTGTTAACACCTGGATCTGAAGCAATGAAAGGTGCTATTAAGAAAGCTAAAGAATTGAAAGAAGAACATGGTTATTTCGAACCTCAACAATTTGAAAATCCAGCTAACCCTGAAGTACATGCATTAACAACTGGTCCTGAATTAGTTGAACAATTTGAAGGCAAACAAATTGATGCTTTCTTAGCAGGTGTTGGTACTGGCGGTACACTATCTGGTGTAGGTAAAGTCTTAAAAGAGAAATATCCTAACGTTGAAATTGTAGCAATTGAACCAGAAGGATCTCCTGTATTAAGTGGTGGAGAACCTGGTCCACATAAATTACAAGGTTTAGGTGCTGGCTTTGTACCTGATACTTTAAATACTAATATTTATGATAGTATCATTAAAGTTGGTAATGAAACTGCAATGGAAACATCACGTCGTGTGGCTAAAGAAGAAGGTATCTTAGCAGGTATTTCTTCAGGCGCAGCAATTTATGCAGCAATCGAAAAAGCAAAAGAGTTAGGTAAAGGTAAAACAGTTGTAACAGTATTACCAAGTAATGGTGAACGTTACTTATCTACACCATTATATTCATTCGATGACTAATGATAATATAAGTTGATATTTGAATATCATGTTTTAAATAAAAAATGGTTGGTTTCGTAAAAGGCGAAATCAGCCATTTTATTTTTTAGTATAAAGGTTCTCTCAGTTAACAATACTGAAATATAGACTAAATGAGTGTATCATGTGAGTATACATATTTATTTTAAAAAACAAAGGATGATTGATAGTGGGTAAAACAAAAATTATGGGAATCTTAAATGTAACGCCTGATTCATTTTCAGATGGTGGTCAGTATAATTCAATTGATAACGCAGTTACACGTGCTAAAGAAATGATTGATGAAGGCGTAGATATTATTGATGTAGGAGGCGTATCAACAAGACCTGGGCACACAGAAGTGTCTTTAGAAGAAGAAATGCAACGTGTCGTGCCAGTTGTAGAAGAATTGGTGAAACTAAATGTACAAATTTCCATTGATACATATCGCAGTGAAGTTGCTGAAGCTTGTCTAAGATTAGGGGCCACAATGATTAATGATCAATGGGCTGGATTATATGATCCTCATATTTTAGATGTAGTTGCTAAATATGAAGCGGAAATTGTGTTAATGCATAATGGAGATGGACACCGTGACCAACCAGTTGTAGAAGAAATGCTATTAACACTTATAAAGCAAGCAAATAAAGCAGAAATGGCAGGAATTCCAAAACATAAAATATGGTTAGATCCTGGAATTGGATTTGCTAAAAGTAGAAAAGAAGAAAATGAAGTAATGGCTCGATTAGATGAATTAGTTGCTACAGAGTATCCTGTTTTATTAGCGACAAGTCGTAAACGTTTTATTAGAGAGATGATTTCTACTGATACGACACCAAAAGAAAGAGATGAGGCCACTGCTGCTACTACTGCCTATGGTATAATGAAAGGCATAAAAGCAGTTCGCGTACATAATGTTCAATTAAATGTACGTTTAGCTCAAGGTATAGATTTTTTGAAGGAGAATGAAAATGAACGACATGATCTTTCTTAAAGGGATGAAGTTTTATGGATATCATGGTGCACTCACAGCTGAGAATGAAATAGGTCAAATTTTTTTAGTAGACGTAACGTTAAGAGTAGACTTATCAAAAGCGGGGCAGACAGATAATGTTAAAGATACTGTGCATTATGGTGAAGTATTTGAAGATGTAAAAGATATTGTTGAAGGTCCACCATGCAATTTAATCGAGCATCTAGCTGAACGTATTGCAAAACGTATAAATTCACACTATAATCGTGTAATGGAAACGAAAGTCAGAATCACTAAAGAAAATCCACCTATACCTGGTCATTACGATGGTGTGGGTATTGAAATAGTGAGGGAGAATCGTTAATGGTACAAGCATATTTAGGTTTAGGAAGTAATATTGGTGATAGAAAACAACAACTTCTTAAGGCAATTGATTTAATTGGAAACATTAAGGGTATAAAGGTAACAAAACAATCATCGATATATGAAACTGCACCGATTGGCTATACTGACCAGCCTAATTTCTTGAATTTGTGTTTAGAGATTGAAACAGAGTTGTCACCTCAGCAATTGCTTAAGCATTGTTTAGACATTGAACAACAACTGCATCGAGTAAGAGAAATACGTTGGGGTCCTAGAACATTAGATATAGATATCTTATTATTTAGTGATGATATTATTGAAACAGACAATTTAAGTGTACCTCACCCACGAATGCAAGAACGTGCTTTTGTACTTATACCGTTGAACGATATTGCATCGGACAAACAGAATCCACGATTAAATCAGAAAATTCATGATTTAGTTTTTCCAGATGATACGGTTAAGAAATATAAAGACTAAGTGCTAAGATAAGTGCTTAAATTCTTAAAATATAAATATATTTTAAGAATTTAACTATGTGACTATGTATAAAATAATGAATGGAAAATATTTTACAATATTTTTAATAAGTACATAACATCCATTAATAGTAAAACAGGAAGTTTAAAGGAGAGAGAGTAATGTCAGAAGAAATGAATGACCAAATGCAGGTTCGTCGACAAAAATTACAAGAACTTATTGATTTAGGAATTGACCCGTTTGGTAAACGCTTTGAACGTACAGCTACTGCAAGTGAATTAAAAGAAAAATGGGATCATTTTTCTAAAGAAGAATTACATGAAAAAGAAGATGAAAGTCATGTTTCTATTGCAGGACGTTTAATGACAAAACGTGGTAAAGGTAAAGCGGGATTTGCGCATGTACAAGATTTAACTGGTCAAATTCAAATTTATGTACGTAAAGATCAAATTGGCGAAGAACCTTTTGATAACCTTTGGAAAACAACGGATTTAGGTGACATTGTAGGTATTGAAGGTGTCATGTTTAAAACAAATACTGGCGAATTATCAGTAAAAGCAAAATCATTTACATTATTATCTAAAGCTTTAAGACCATTACCTGATAAATTTCATGGTTTACAAGATATTGAGCAAAGATATCGCCAACGTTATCTAGATTTAATTACTAACCAAGATAGTACTCGTACATTTATTAACCGTAGTAAAATCATCCAAGAAATGAGAAATTATTTAAATCAAAGAGGCTATTTAGAAGTAGAAACGCCAATGATGCATCAAATCGCTGGTGGTGCTGCAGCTCGACCATTTGTTACACATCATAATGCACTAGATGCAACGTTATATATGCGCATTGCGATAGAGTTACATTTAAAACGATTAATTGTAGGCGGATTAGAAAAAGTTTATGAAATTGGTCGTGTATTCCGTAATGAAGGTGTATCAACACGCCATAATCCTGAGTTTACTATGATAGAGTTATATGAAGCATATGCCGATTATCATGATATTATGGATTTAACAGAATCTATGGTTAGATATATTGCACAAACTGTATTAGGTTCAGCAAAAGTGCAATATAATGGCGAAGAAATTGACTTAGAATCAGATTGGAAACGACTTCATATTGTAGACGCTGTTAAAGAGGCTACAGGTGTAAACTTCTATAATGTGAAAACAGATGAAGAAGCTAAAGCATTAGCTAAAGCGCATGGTATTGAAATTACAGAAAACATGAAATATGGACATATTTTAAATGAATTCTTTGAACAAAAAGTTGAAGAAACATTAATTCAACCTACATTTATTTATGGACATCCAATTGAAATTTCTCCACTTGCTAAGAAAAATCCAGAAGATCCAAGATTTACTGATCGTTTTGAGTTGTTTATTGTAGGTAGAGAACATGCAAATGCCTTCACAGAATTAAATGATCCAATCGATCAACGTGAACGTTTTGAAGCACAACTTGTTGAAAAAGAACAAGGTAACGATGAAGCTCATGAAATGGATGAAGATTACATTGAAGCGCTTGAATATGGTATGCCACCAACAGGCGGACTAGGAATTGGAATTGATCGTTTAGTTATGTTGTTAACTGATTCACCATCTATTAGAGATGTATTATTATTCCCTTACATGAGACAAAAATAAGATTAATATAAATTAAAAGCGTTGCATGCTAAGGTAAGCAACGCTTTTTTATGAAAAACAAAAAAGAAAATTAATTAAAAAAGACTAGATATTATATATATGATATGGTAGTATACTATGAGTGTTCAAAAATTAAATCCTTTTTAAAAATTAATTTAAAAAATCTTTAAAAACTTGTTGACATTAGACTTTGATTATTATAAGATATAAAAGTCGTCAAAAACGAAAGTTAATTTTGTAAAACACTTGTAAAAAGAATTTTAATAAAGTGTAAAATTAACTATTGAAAAATTAATTAATTAGTAATATACTTATTTAAGTAAGTTATTGTCTGGTGACAATGGCAAGGAGGTCACACCTGTTCCCATGCCGAACACAGAAGTTAAGCTCCTTAGCGCCGATGGTAGTTGGACTGACGTTCCGCTAGAGTAGGACATTGCCAGGCATACTTGATAGGAGAATTAGCTCAGCTGGGAGAGCATCTGCCTT
>NZ_KV814954.1:0-1522 GCF_001814125.1 Staphylococcus sp. HMSC072E01
AAAAATAATCGCTAGTGTTCGAAAGAACACTCACAGATTAATAACTATATTAGATTAAGTTATTAAGGGCGCACGGTGAATGCCTTGGCACTAGAAGCCGATGAAGGACGTTACTAACGACGATATGCTTTGGGTAGCTGTAAGTAAGCGTTGATCCAGAGATTTCCGAATGGGGTAACCCAACACAAGTTATGTTGTGTTATCGACAAGTGAATTCATAGCTTGTCAGAAGGCAGACCCGGAGAACTGAAACATCTTAGTACCCGGAGGAAGAGAAAGAAAATTCGATTCCCTGAGTAGCGGCGAGCGAAACGGGAAGAGCCCAAACCAATAAGCTTGCTTATTGGGGTTGTAGGACACTCTATACGGAGTTACAAAGGAATATATTAAACGAATCATCTGGAAAGTTGAATCAAAGAAGGTAATAATCCTGTAGTTGAAAATATATTCTCTCTTGAGTGGATCCTGAGTACGACGGAGCACGTGAAATTCCGTCGGAATCTGGGAGGACCATCTCCTAAGGCTAAATACTCTCTAGTGACCGATAGTGAACCAGTACCGTGAGGGAAAGGTGAAAAGTACCCCGGAAGGGGAGTGAAAGAGAACTTGAAACCGTGTGCTTACAAGTAGTCAGAGCCCGTTAATGGGTGATGGCGTGCCTTTTGTAGAATGAACCGGCGAGTTACGATCTGATGCAAGGTTAAGCAGAAAATGTGGAGCCGTAGCGAAAGCGAGTCTGAATAGGGCGTGTAGTATTTGGTCGTAGACCCGAAACCAGGTGATCTACCCATGGTCAGGTTGAAGTTCAGGTAACACTGAATGGAGGACCGAACCGACTTACGTTGAAAAGTGAGCGGATGAACTGTGGGTAGCGGAGAAATTCCAATCGAACTTGGAGATAGCTGGTTCTCTCCGAAATAGCTTTAGGGCTAGCCTCAAGTGATGATTATTGGAGGTAGAGCACTGTTTGGACGAGGGGCCCCTCTCGGGTTACCGAATTCAGACAAACTCCGAATGCCAATTAATTTAACTTGGGAGTCAGAACATGGGTGATAAGGTCCGTGTTCGAAAGGGAAACAGCCCAGACCACCAGCTAAGGTCCCAAAATATATGTTAAGTGGAAAAGGATGTGGCGTTGCCCAGACAACTAGGATGTTGGCTTAGAAGCAGCCATCATTTAAAGAGTGCGTAATAGCTCACTAGTCGAGTGACACTGCGCCGAAAATGTACCGGGGCTAAACATATTACCGAAGCTGTGGATTGTCCTTTGGACAATGGTAGGAGAGCGTTCTAAGGGCGTTGAAGCATGATCGCAAGGACATGTGGAGCGCTTAGAAGTGAGAATGCCGGTGTGAGTAGCGAAAGACGGGTGAGAATCCCGTCCACCGATTGACTAAGGTTTCCAGAGGAAGGCTCGTCCGCTCTGGGTTAGTCGGGTCCTAAGCTGAGGCCGACAGGCGTAGGCGATGGATAACAGGTTGATATTCCTGTACCACCTATAATCGTTTTAATCGATGGGGGG
>NZ_KV814955.1:0-252 GCF_001814125.1 Staphylococcus sp. HMSC072E01
AGTTCCTTAACGAGAGTTCGCTCGCTCACCTTAGAATTCTCATCTTGACTACCTGTGTCGGTTTGCGGTACGGGCACCTAATCTCTATCTAGAGGCTTTTCTCGGCAGTGTGAAATCAACGACTCGAGGAAACAATTTCCTCTCCCCATCACAGCTCAATCTTAAGAGTGCCGGATTTGCCTAACACTCAATCTCACTGCTTAGACGTACAATCCAATCGTACGCTTCGCCTATCCTACTGCGTCCCCCCAT
>NZ_KV814956.1:0-32271 GCF_001814125.1 Staphylococcus sp. HMSC072E01
GCGGTAACACGGGTTCGAGTCCCGTAGGAGTCATATAAACAGAAGTGAAACATCGCTTCTGTTTTTTTATTTAATTGAATAGAGGAGAGTTGTCCGAGTCTGGCTGAAGGAGCACGCCTGGAAAGTGTGTAGGCGCTTTATCGCGTCTCAAGGGTTCGAATCCCTTACTCTCCGTACAGTAGCTCAGAATGGTTATTTTCCATTCTGAGTTTTTTATAGCTACGATATATCAAGTATTCAATTATATTTATCTTAAAATGGGGAATATCTTTTTAAAAATAAAACAATCACAAAAAAATTCAAACGTGAGTCCTGTTAAGTCATTTAAAAATCGTTATAATATGGAGTGTATAACTATTGGAGGAATGAATTTTGGAATTTTGGTTAAAAGAGCAAAGTATAAAAAACAAAAACAAAATCGCGGTTACAGATGGTAAGTATACATTAACATATAATCAATTATATTCTGCAGCGTATCAGCTTTCAAAGAAATTATTATCTTTAAATGAAAGTAGGGTAGGACTATATATTGGAAACGACATTGAGTCTGTTATTTTAGTGCACGCATGTTGGTTAGCACAAATTGAAATTGCAATGATCAATACACGATTAACAACAACTGAAATGACCAATCAAATGAACTCAGTGAATGTTCAACTTATTTTAACTACAAAAGAGTTCGATTTACATTCACATCAAGTTCTCTCATTTAATCAACTGAGCGATTATCCTGATACGCCTAATCATAAACAATTTGATATTCATCGTATTGCATCTATTATGTTTACATCAGGGACGACAGGACCCCAAAAAGCAGTACCTCAAACGTTTAAAAATCACTATGCAAGTGCATTAGGTTGTAAAGAAAGTCTAGGATTTGATCAACAAACGACATGGTTATCGGTTCTTCCAATTTATCATATTTCAGGACTTAGTGTGATTTTACGTGCTACCATTGAAGGGTTTACTGTACGTTTATTAAATAAATATAATACTGAAGATATGCTGACTATTATTAAAAATGAATATCCTACACATGTGTCACTTGTGCCACAAACGTTAAAGTGGCTAATGGATGCTGGTTTAAATAAGCCATACTCAATTGAAAAAATATTACTTGGGGGTGCTAAATTATCATCCACGCTCATACAACAGGCATTGAGTTATCAATTACCTATTTATAATTCTTTTGGAATGACAGAAACATGTTCGCAGTTCCTAACCGCTTCACCAGATATGTTAGCTAAACGATATGATACAGTAGGTAAACCAAGTGATAACGTTGAAGTATGTATTAAACAACCTAATGAAGAGGGACATGGTGAATTACTTATCAAAGGCGACAATGTAATGAATGGATATTTGTATCCTAAAGATTTGGATAACACATTTGAAGATGGTTTCTTTAAAACCGGAGATATTGCAGAAATAGATAGTGATGGTTTTGTAATGGTTTATGATCGACGTAAAGACCTTATTATTAGTGGTGGAGAAAATATCTATCCTTATGAAATTGAAACAGTGGCTAAAACATTCAATGGAATTATAGATGCAGTATGTGTACCTAAAGAAGATGATACTTGGGGTCAGATTCCAGTACTTTACTATGTCGCAAGTGAAACAATTGAGGTTAAAGACCTTATAGATTTCTTACAAGAACATTTAGCAAAATATAAAGTTCCTAAGATATATCAACGCGTCAATGCATTACCTTATACTTCTACTGGAAAATTACAACGTAATAAAGTTGGAACTGAGGATCATTAAATGAAAATCATTGATATACAATTTTATTACTATACCGCGCCGTTTCATTCTCCGATTACGACGCTTAAAATCGAAATGACACATCGCAAAGCACTCATAGTACGATTTATTTCTGATGAAGGGGAAAATTATTTTGGTGAATGTAATGCCTTTGAAACGGATTGGTATGATACTGAAACAATTGAGACAGTAAAAATACGAATACAACAATGGTCAAAAAAGATTTTAAATCAATCATTCAATACATTTAGTGACTGGTTACCTTATCTTGATTTATTAGATAGTTATCCGGCTACTAGATGTACTGTTGTGATGGCGATTTATCAGATGTTTTATTTACAACCGTGCTTTAACGTTGAATATGGTGCAACAGTAAGTGGTTTATCTTCTTCACAATTACAAACACTTAAAGACACAAAGCCAGCACGTATTAAATTAAAATGGAGTTCTCATCTCATTAACGACATAAAAAAGCTACGCAATGAACTTCCATTTGAATTTAATCTTACACTTGATGCAAATGAAGCACTGGATATGTCACAATTTCAATTATTAAAAGAGATTGATCAACACGATATTCTATACGTTGAAGAACCATTTAAAGATTTAAATGATTTAAGTTATATAGATGTTACGCATTATCCTGCTATTGCTATTGATGAAAAAGCAACGGATTTACAATCAATTTTGAAAATTATTCATCAATATCCTATCACTGCAGTTGTGGTTAAACCATTTAGACTGGGAGGAATAGATAGAGCGCTAGAACTCATTCACTTATTAAAAGAGAAAGATATTAAAGTGATCGTTGGTGGGATGTATGAATATGGACTCAGTCGATATTTTACTGCTTTATTAGCAAAAGAGGGGTCTTATCCAGGAGATATTACTCCAGATGGATATTATTTTGAAACAGACTTTACACAAGGCATAGGCAAATTAAAAGAAGGATTGATATATTTCAATCCCCCTAAAATTAATATAAATGCATTATCTGTTTATGAATGATGATGTGTATGTTTGTCTTTTTTTAAAGGTACCGGATCAAATCCACCTTCATGAAATGGATGGCATTTTAAAATACGTTTTACTCCCATATAGCCACCTTTAAATGCGCCATATACTTCTATAGCTTCTTTAGTATATTCAGAACAAGTAGGATAGAATCGACATGTTGGTGGTGTCATAGGGGAGATGAAACGCTGATAAAAACGAATGATGCTTAGAAATGATTTTTTAAGCATAAATAAACCTCCTATAGACATTTGATTATTAAATAATTTTACCACATTTAAGAGGGGGATGAGTAATATGGAGTTTATCGATCAAGAGGATAGACGAGTCACGATGCAATATAAAACTGATGATGATATACCGAACGGAAACCATGTTTTAGCTATTCCGATATTTCAAAATCAATTATTATTCACTAAACACTCTAAAAGAGGTATCGAGTTCCCTGGAGGTAAAGTTGAAATTAATGAAACGAGTCAACAAGCGATTGCTAGAGAACTTTATGAAGAAACGGGTGGAAAGATAGAAGCCTTATATTATATCGCCCAATATCAAGTTCATACCTTTGATAAGTCACTTTTTAAAAAAGATGTGTATGTGATTAAAGTGAAATCAATTGAACGTAAACATGATTATTTGGAAACAGAGGGCCCTATATTATTTCATCTAGTTAATGAGATTCCTGAGCACCAAAAAAGTTATTTAATTAAAGACAAAGCAATTTTAAAATGTTTAGAAAGGGTGAAAGATCTTGGGTATTACAAATATTAGAACAATGCCTGTTGAATCCAACACTCATCGATTTGAGGAACTAACTTATACAGTAGACGAATTAAGTGTAAAAGCGTTACAGATGGTCCCGATGTATCATAATGTTAAACGAATTGTAGTTTATTTACGTGGTGGAAAAGGGCAAGTTGGTAGAGTTAGAGCTTCAAGACTCATGCAATTTTCTGATCCATATACATTAGTTATAGGACCCTATTATAGAGGAAGTAATGGTAGTGAAGGAAAAGATGAATTTTGTAATGCTGATTTACATGATGTAACAGTACTTATTCGACTATTAAAAAATAAGTATCCCCAAGCTTTCGTCCATATGATTGGATTTTCAAGAGGTGGAATCCAAGGTTTATTATCATTTCAGGATGATCCAGTTGATAGCTATATTATTTGGGGTGGCGTTTCAGATATTCATTTAATGTATGAAGAACGTGTAGATTTAAGGGGAATGCTAAGACGTATGGTAGGTCATCCGAAAAAAGATAAAGAGGCATATGAACAAAGAAATGCGATACGTACATTGAATCAAAACAGTCCACCTATTTTAATTGTACATGGTGGTAAAGATTGGCAAGTGGGTATACATCAAGCGTATTTTCTTCAAGAACAATTAGAACTTAAAGGGGTCAAACATGATACATTTTATCAACTTGACGAAGGCCATGTACCAAGACCGAAAGCATTGAAAGAAGTTTTAGATTATATACATCAATGGATGAATAATATAGAACAAGACTTACAAAGATGACTACAACGGTCATCTTTGTAAGTCTTTTGTTTATATATTATTAATGAATAAATCCACCATTTTTAGCAATATCTTTTACTTCATCTCCAAATGTTTTGAAGTTTTCTTCAAAACGTTGTTTTAAGTCATTAGCTTGATGACGATAAGCCTCAGGATCATTCCAAGCATGAATTGGATTTAAAATCGTTTTAGGCACATCTTCCATTTCAATTGGTATACTTAAACCAAATATTTCATCTTTAGTAAATGTAGCTTGTTTTAGTTTGCCAGAAATAGCTTGATCTACCATATAACGTGTATAATGTAAGCTGATACGACGTCCAACACCATATTTTCCACCCGTCCATCCTGTATTTACTAGATATACATCAACATCATGGTCATCAATTAGCTTACCAAGTAAATTCGCATATTTAGTAGGGTGCAAAGGTAAAAATGGAGCGCCAAAGCATGTTGAAAATGATGGTTCAGGTTTTGTCACGCCACGTTCAGTGCCAGCTAATTTTGACGTAAAACCACTTAAGAAATGATACATTGCCTGAGATTTAGATAATTTAGAAATAGGCGGAAGTACGCCAAATGCATCTGCAGTTAAGAAAATAATTGTATTAGGGTGTGCAGCTTTAGAAGGTAATACGATATTATCGATATGATGAATTGGATAAGCAGCACGTGTGTTTTCTGTGTTCATATTATCATCAAAATCAACATGACCACGTTCATTTACAATTGTATTTTCAAGAATAGTACCATATTGAATGGCATTATAAATTTGTGGTTCTTTTTCTTTAGATAAGTGAATGGCTTTTGCATAGCAACCACCTTCAATGTTAAAAATACCATTTTTATTCCAACCATGTTCATCATCGCCAATTAATTTACGATTTGGAGTCGCTGATAATGTTGTTTTTCCTGTACCAGATAATCCAAAGAATAGAGCAACATCACCTTTTTCTCCAACATTGGCAGAACAATGCATACTCATAATATCTTGCATAGGTAATAAGTAGTTCATCACTGAAAAGATACCTTTTTTCATTTCTCCAGCGTATTCAGTACCACCAATTAAAATCACTTTATGTTTAAATGAAACAATAATAAATGTTTCAGAATGAGTACCGTCAACGTCTGGATTAGCTTTAAAATGAGGGGCAGAAACGATAGTAAAATTTGGCTTAATATGACTTGCTTCCTCAATAGATTCAGGTCGGATAAACATGTTTTGTGCAAATAAATTATGCCATGCAAGTTCATTGATGATTTTTAATTTTAATTGTGAGTCTTTATCACTTCCGGCATAACCGTTAAAAACGTATAATTCCTCTTTTTGATCTAAATAATCTAATACTTTGTTGTATAAATTTAAAAACACGTCTTCATCTATAGGTTGATTAATGTCTCCCCAAGCAATATTGTCTCGATATGAAGGTTCGTTAACGATAAATTTATCTTTTGGTGAACGACCAGTATATTTACCTGTACTCATATTAATTGCGCCAAGTTCTGTAAGTTCACCTTCATTATTATTTAAAATCTTGTAATAAAGCTGAGTAGTAGAAAGTTGAAATAAAGTCGTTTTCTTTTCTAATAAGTGTTTGATTTTAGGTGTTTCACTGTATGTATCTATTGACATACAACATCCCTCCAAATATCTATTCATTTATTAATGTAAGCCCTTACATTAAAATAGTATATCATAATGATTTAATTATTCCATTGTAAATAAAAGAACATTTAAAATTCAAAATTGACAATTCTAATGTATTTATGTAGTATAGGTCTTAACGGATTCTCTTATCCTGAGTGGTGGAGGGACATGGACCCAATGAAACCCAGCAACCTCTTTTTTTAAAAGAAAGGTGCCAAACCGTTTGCAGACGCAATATTTGTCTGAACGATAAGAGCGAATGGACGTTTAAGAGCCTTCTCTCTATCTAGGTAGTTGAGAAGGCTCTTTTATTTTAAGCTCATTGTCAAAAGAGAATTTTCGTAAATATAGTTAAAAAAAGGAGCAAATCATGACTTATAATAAACGTTTATTTACATCAGAGTCAGTGACAGAAGGGCATCCAGATAAAATCGCCGATCAAGTATCTGATGCGATTTTAGATGAAATTTTAAAAGACGATTCTAATGCACGTGTCGCTTGTGAAACAACAGTAACAACAGGTATGGCTTTAATTTCTGGTGAAATTTCAACGTCTACATATGTAGATATTCCTAAAGTAGTACGCGAAACAATCAAAAATATTGGTTATACAAGAGCTAAATATGGTTACGATTATCAAACAATGGCTGTTTTAACAGCTATTGATGAACAATCACCTGATATTGCCCAAGGTGTAGATAAAGCACTTGAGTATCGCAATGATATATCTGAAGAAGAAATTGAAGCAACAGGTGCCGGAGACCAAGGATTAATGTTTGGTTATGCAACAAATGAAACAGAAACATATATGCCGCTTCCAATCTTTTTATCACATCAACTAGCGAAACGCTTATCAGATGTGCGTAAAGACGGTACCTTAGATTATTTACGTCCAGATGGTAAAGTTCAAGTAACAGTAGAATACGATGAAAATGATAAACCTAAACGTATTGATACGATTGTGGTATCTTCTCAACATGCTGAAGACATTGAATTAGAACAAATCCAAAAAGATATTAAAGCGCATGTCATTTATCCAACTGTACCTGAAGGTTTAATTGATGATGAAACTAAATTCTTTATTAATCCAACTGGTCGATTTGTTATTGGGGGTCCTCAAGGAGACGCTGGTTTAACTGGAAGAAAAATTATCGTAGACACATATGGTGGTTATGCTCGTCATGGAGGCGGTTGTTTCAGTGGTAAAGATCCTACAAAAGTAGACCGCTCTGCGGCATATGCAGCTAGATATGTTGCAAAAAATATTGTAGCAGCTGGATTAGCTGAGCAATGTGAAGTGCAATTAGCTTATGCAATTGGTGTAGCAGAACCTGTATCTATTGCTATTGATACATTTAAAACTGGTAAAGTTTCTGAAGACCGATTAGTTGAAGCGGTAAGAAAACACTTTGATTTGAGACCAGCAGGTATCATTAAAATGCTTGACTTAAAACATCCTATTTACAAACAAACAGCTGCATACGGACACTTTGGTCGTACTGATGTATTGTTACCATGGGAAAAATTAGATAAAGTGAATGTCCTAAAAGATGCCGTTCAAAAATAATGTAGAATATATCAATTAATTAGGTTAAACCTCGAAATTATCGTCTATTTCTATTATAATAGATAGATATTGACAGTTTAAAAGGAGCGTTATCTAATGAATTCATTTGGACCGATTGAGATTGGTTTAATTGTAGCGATAATCATAGCGATTATATGTTTTATTCTATTTTTAGTTGCCTTGAAAAGTAAAAATAATATGAAACACAAAGCGAGTGAAGAATACAATCTCAAGGAACAGCAACTTAAATCTTCACATGAGGAAGCACTTGAAAAAGAACGTATTGAAAATAAAAAACAAGTAACGAAACAAAAAGAAGAATTTGAAGCTACAGTTAATGGAAAAGAACGTGAAATTGATGCTTTGAAATTATTTTCTAAAAATAAAAGTGAATACGTGACTGATATGAAACTCATTGGTATTAGAGACCGTTTAGTTAAAGAAAAACGTATTAGACGTGAAGATATGCATATAATGGCTAATATATTTTTACCAAGTAATGAGTTTAATAATATTCAACGCATTAGTCATCTTGTGCTTACTAGAACTGGGTTATATATCATTGATTCACAATTATTAAAAGGTCATGTGTATAATGGAATTAGCGGCGCACAATTTCAAGAATTACCAATGCTGAAGCAAGTATTTGATACACTTGATTTAAACACACAAGCGCCTCAAACGTTAGTGCTTGATCAACATGAAGATAATCATTCGAAACTATCATTTATTAATTATTCTGATCAACTTTCTGCAATTGAGAATTTAGCTACAGATTTACAAACAGAATTAGGACTTAAATATAAGCCAACATCAATTTTATATTTTAATCCTAAACATGATAAAGACGTAACGATTTCAAACTATGCACAAAGCTCAAGTGTTAAGGTTTTAGTTGGTCCTGAACAACTTGACGAATTCTTTAACAAATTTGTATTCCATGGACGTATTCAATATAATGTCGATGAATTACAAAATATTATGGATAAAATTGAATCATTTAACTAAGAGAGGCTACCATCAAAATTTAAAATTTTGATGGTACTTTTTTTATTACAAGCGATGTTCATAAATATACTTTTAGGGTATATACAGAATAGTTATTTTTAAAGGAGGAAGTAAAATGGACTATATTGAATTCTATAATGGAAATCAAATGCCAATGTTAGGACTTGGAACATTTCGAGTAGAAAACGACGATACTTGTAAAGAAGCAGTTAAACATGCCATTGAATCTGGGTATCGTAGCATAGATACTGCTAAAGTATATGGAAATGAAGAACAAGTAGGCCAAGGTATCAAAGAAGGATTAGAATCAACAGGTTTAAATAGAGAAGATATTTTCGTAACATCAAAATTATTTTTCGAAGATTTTGGACGTGAAAATGTGGCTCAAGCCTACGAAACTAGTATCCAAAAACTTGGGTTAGATTATTTAGATTTATATTTAGTACATTGGCCAGGGACAAATGAAGCCGTAATGATTGATACATGGAAAGGTATGGAAGATTTATATAAAGATAATAGAGTTAAAAACATTGGAGTTAGTAATTTCAATCCAGATCATTTTGAAGCATTATTAGCACAAGTTTCAATTAAACCAGTCATTAACCAAGTAGAATTTCATCCATACTTTACTCAAGAAAAACTTAGAAAATATTTAGAAGCGCAAAATATTTATATGGAATCTTGGTCACCATTTATGAATGCTCAAATTTTAAACGATGAAACGTTAAATGAAATTGGTAAAGAAGTTAATAAAACAGCAGCACAAGTTATTATTAAATGGAATATGCAACATAATGTCGTCGTTATTCCCAAATCAGTTACATCAAGCAGAATTGAAGAAAATATAGATGTATTTGATTTTGAATTATCAGCAGATCAAATGAAACGAATTGATGATTTAAATAAAGATCAACGTATAGGACCTGATCCAGATACATTTGAAGGTTAATCAATTTAATTAAAAAAGAGTGAACTTGTAGGTTAATTGACTACACAGTTCACCTTTTTGTTATATTATAAAACCAATCCAACAAGCAATAAATCCTATAACAAATTGCAATAGAGAATACATTATAAATTTAAAAAGTTTGAAGGACGGTGTTAGACATTGCGCAAGCTCATAAGACATGGTTGAAAATGTCGTTAAACCTCCTAAAAATCCGGTAATAAAAAACATATGTATCCAATTTAAGTGAATAGAGAGCCCAGTCGTTAAACCAATGAGAAAACTTCCCATCCAGTTGACGATTAAAGTAGCAATAGGTATTGAAGTAGACCATTTGGATTTAGTGACATCAGTTAGCCATGCTCTAACGACAGCGCCAAAACCACCGCCAATCATAATTAAAAGAGCTTGTATCAAGATGTAAGACCTCCTAATTTCATACCTATCCAGCACAAGATAACACCAAAGCAATAACTCATCAACGCATAAACCCCAGCTAAGATAATATGATGACTGTAAAGTAATGTGACTAACTCAAATTGAAATGTTGAAAATGTTGTTAAAGCGCCTAAAAAACCAGTTGTAATACCTTTTTTAATTTTAGGATGATCTTTAAATAATTTAATCATTACTACAGATAGATAACCCATAAGAAAAGCACCTGACAGGTTAGCTATCAATGTGCCAATTGGAAAGGTGCTACCCTGATTCATAAAGGAAAACAAAAATCTTAATAAAGCGCCCAACATACCACCTATAAACACGGTTATATATTGCATAACATACTCACCTTTATATATCATTTTATGCATATTTGATTATGAAAAAATGCCAAATGTTGTAACAGAAGCAAAAATATGGAACAAAATTACTACTAATATGACATAAGGTAATATGTTAGAAGCAGTCTTAATCCAATCTTTATTTTTATAATTTAAATGTTTAATTGCTTTATCAGAAAATATAATTGAAGCAATAAGGATGACAACATTTACAATACTACATGCAATTAATAAATTTTTTATTGATTTAAATTGAATACTTAATAAAGGATTAAATGTATTAAAATAAAAGCTAATAATTAAAAGAATCACTGATATATATAAATATTTTTTTGATTTAGACATAACATACCTCCGATTTATACCATTAAATAATATTACCACATTTAATTTCATTTTTAATAGTACCTTTATCATAAGGTTTTAATTTTCAGAAAATTCAAAGCAAAACATTCGCATACACGAAAAAAGCATGATATAAATAACATAACGAAATAGTAAAACATACTGTACATAAAAAATAATTATACATATGGTGTCTTTTCATAAAGCAAGCTATATTCGTAATATAAATGAGAAGGGAAGATTTTATGACTCAATTAAATGTAGAAGTATTTGCTGATGGTGCAGATATCGAACAAATGAAAGCTGCATACAAAAATAAAGAAGTAGATGGTTTTACAACAAATCCTAGCTTAATGGCAAAAGCAGGTGTAACAGATTATAAAGCTTTTGCAGAAGAAGCAGTACGTGAAATTCCTGATGCTTCTATATCATTTGAAGTATTCTCAGATGATTTAGACACAATGGAGAAAGAAGCAGAAATTTTAAAGCAATATGGTGACAATGTGTTTGTAAAAATTCCAATTGTGAACTCAAAAGGTGAATCTACAATTGAATTAATTAAAAAATTATCAGCTGATCATGTTCGTTTAAATGTAACTGCTGTTTATACAATTGAACAAGTTAAAGCTATTACAGAAGCAGTGACCGAAAGTGTACCTACATATATCTCTGTCTTTGCGGGGCGTATTGCTGATACGGGTGTAGATCCACTTCCTTTAATGAAAGAATCTGTAAAAGTCACACATAGTAAACATGGTGTTAAATTATTATGGGCAAGTTGCCGTGAAGTGTTCAATGTTATCCAAGCTAATGAAATTGGCGCCGATATTATCACTTGTCCATCAGATGTTGTTAAGAAAGTTAACAATAATCTTGGACGCGATATTAATGAATTGCCAGTAGATACAGTTCAAGGATTTGCAAAAGATATTAAAAGTTCTGGACTATCTATATTATAAAATCACTATATCTAAATTATGACCAACCGAGTCTAAGACTACAAACATGTCTTAGACTCGGTTTTAGTGTTATATGAATATCGAAGAGAAGGAGTAATAAAGTATCTTGAGTTGTATCTTTCTTTTTTATTGAGTTTGTTTTAAAATCGGTGTTCAGTTAAAATTTATGAATATAATTAAATAGAAAGGAATTAAGTTATGGAGGAAACTGCTTTTAGAGAAAAAGTAAGAAAACAATTGTGGTTTTTAAATAAAAAAGAAAAGCAATTATTAGAACATACTTTTGAACAAAATAATGCCTCATTTAATAATGAAGAACAGAAATTTATGAAACCTACTCGTTTTGCTAATCAATTTTTACAGGTTCATATCTTTCGAAATAAACATTTTTCAAATGGATATTTGTTCTTATTAATTATATTATTTGTTCTTACATACATTCTATTACTAGGATGGTTTTTAACTGGATTTATCGCAAGTTTAGCAGTAGTCAATCAATTTATAAATCCTAAAGCAGAATTAAGTTTAATCTATCTTGTATTAATCTTAGTTTTTGCCATTATTAGTTTGATTGTCAGTTTGTATCTCATAAGATTTGTGGCTGCTTTGTTTACTAAAAGATTACTTGAATATAAGTTTAATGAAAAGAAGTCGTCTTATTAATTAAATAGGCTAATAGAATACTTTCTTGCCATTTTTTATAAACTAAAATGTAAGGCTCATCTACTACGCATTGAGCTGAATTATCAAAGATAATAACGGTTTTATTTTGAGAAGACGTTAATCCAATAATACGTTGAGCATTAAAATATATTTGTATGGGTGCGCGTTGATGTTTGATTGGAAATAAAATGACGTCTTTAGAAATGTAAATAGGAACTAGTTTATTGATAGATAATAAGCGTTTAGCTAATTTAAGTTGTTGTGTATATGATTTATTAAATTGTTCTAGATAGTATATGATTATCTTTTTAACATGAAATGGTAGAATCATTTCATATGTTTTAAAACAACATTTAGTCTGAATTGTTGAACCTTCTAAAGTTTGAATGTATAACAAATCGAAAGTATTATGAGGTAACATGCCAATCACCTTCTAAATAATATTGCTGAAGTTTGATACGGGCAGAAGATTTATATTTTTTAATTGTAGTGTCTGAGACATTCATCTTTTTAGCGATTTCATATTGTTTGTATCCATGAAGATAATATATCAGCCATTGATATTCATTTGAATTTAAAATATATTTGAAATCATTAAAAAAAGATTCATCTTTCAATGTATAAGTTAAAGAATGAGGTAACGCTGCAATATCTAGGCAATCAATCTTCAATTGCTCCTTTCTAAAAAGATCAATAAGATAAAACGTTAATCGCTGATAGATAAAAGAGGATAAAGATACAGAGGAAGATGGGTTATAAATTTTGGAGATTTCCCACAATTTTATTAATAATAGTTGATAAAATTCATCATAATTATAAGTGATACGGTATTGTCTTAACAAATGATGAATCATCTTATGATATTTTATGTGTAATGAACTAAAATCTGAAATATTTATTCTTTCTCCTTAATTATGTACATAAACAATATTTCCGGATGTATAAATTCTACATGAGGTATCGTGAATTTTCATTTGCTTAATTTAATAAATAGGTGTTAAATAGTAAACATAGAATCGTTGGATTGGATGATATATAGCTTTAACAAGTTTGTAAGATTAATATTCGACATTTGTACAATAAAATATAGGAGGTATGAAGTTGGATTACGCACATTTAAATCTTGAGCACTTTTTTGCAAGACATGATGATTTAGACGTTATTAGAGATCGTTCTGAATTTGTAATGATAAATAATTTTACAAATGAAATGATGTATCGTGATGGTGATATTGAAGGGACGATTGATTTAAATCAATATTATTATAAAAATAGATCGCAAGCTGTCAGTTTTATTATGATGGATTATAAAAGAAATAACGAATAATTAAATATGTTAACCTTACTACAAATAACTATATTTATTTAATAGATAAAAATCATTGAGTAATGAAATGTTGAGTATTTCATTACTTTTATTTTTTTTGTTAAATTTCAATTTTGTTACTTTTATTTTATGAATATGTAACATTATAATTATAAAATTGTTTAAGAGAATTAAAAATGTTAAAATTTATTATCATGGAAGACTTTTCTATAAATGAAATTACAACATTAACCTAAGAGGTGTGAATATGACAAAGCACAGAAAAGGTTCTATTATAGGCCTAATAGGGTTACTTATTATTTTAGTAGCAGCTGGCTTCATTTTTTTCTCAATGATTTCTGATCAGATATTTTTCAAAAAAGTAAATGAAGTAGAGAAAGTTCAGCATGTGAACGTCACGCTTGATAAAGCTGCTGCAAAACAAATAGATAACTATACAAGTCAACAAGTATCGAATAAAAATAATAATGCATGGAGAGATGCATCAGCAAGTGAAATTAAAGTTGCAATGGACAGCAGTAAATTTATCGATGATGATAAACAAAGATATCAATTTTTAGATTTATCTAAATATCAAGGTATTGATAAAAATCGTATCAAACGTATGTTGTTCGATCGACCTACACTATTGAAACATACTGATGCTTTTGTAAATGCTGCAAAAGAAAAACGTGTCAATGAAGTCTATTTAATTTCTCACGCATTATTAGAAACAGGTTCAGTAAAAAGTGAACTGGCGAATGGTGTAAATATTGATGGTAAAAAATATTATAATTTTTATGGTGTTGGAGCTTTAGATGAAGATCCAATCAAAACAGGTGCTGAATATGCGAAAAAACATGGTTGGGATACACCAGAGAAAGCAATTAAAGGTGGCGCAGATTTTATTCATAAACACTTCCTATCTCACGATGATCAAAACACTTTATATAGCATGAGATGGAATCCTATGAATCCGGGTGAACATCAATATGCGACTGATATTAAATGGGCTGAAAGTAATGCGGAAATTATTGCTGATTTCTATAAAGAAATGAAAACTGAAGGTAAATACTTCAAACTGTATGTTTATAAAGATGATCAAAAACATCAATAATCAAAATAAAAACCAACATTATCTTTTTAATTAGATGATGTTGGTTTTTTTTATTTATTCTGCTTTGTTTTTTCTTGAAGCCCAAGTAAATCCAATGATAAAAACAATTAATGTTTTTAATAAAAATTTCATTGTTTAGTCACCTCAATATTTAAATTTTAACATAGTTACACATGATTATTTATGCTTTGAAATGGATAATCGTGTTAATAGTGAAACGTTTTGAAGTCGAGAATCGTATTGGTATAATATGATAATATTCAACATAATACAAATATATAAAAGGATGATGTTAAATATGCGAGTAGCAATTATAGGTATGGGTACAGCAGGTGTGAGTGTACTTAGACAACTCGTTAAACATAAAGACTTTAAGCAATTAAAAGTCGATGTCTACGATAATGAATTTAATATGGGGCAGGGTGTTCCTTTTCAAAATGATAGTAGTCAACTATTAATTAACTTACCCACTAAAAATATGAGTTTAAATTTAGATGATGATGAAGAGTTTTGGAAATGGTATCAAACACAATCTGATTTTACGTTTAAAAATCCAAAGTATTTACCAAGATTTGTTTTTGGCCATTATATGAAATCATACTTATCAAATTATGAGAAATTATATGATAACCTTACAGTTATTAAACAACCAGTACAAGAAGTCTTCATTAATTCAAATATAGATGAAACTACATTGAAATATTATGTCTGTACGTCTAAAGATATGAAGCATTGTCAAGTATATGATTACATATTTTTAACTATAGGTACTTTATCATATCACGACCCTTATCATTTAAAAGGCATAAAAGGTTATATTCAAACTCCTTACCCTACATATAATACTTTAGATGATGTACAAGAATCTGATGATATTGCTATTATTGGAACAGGATTAGCTAGTTTAGATGTAGTGCGTTATGTAGCATTTCATCACCCTAAACTACCTATCACAATGACGAGTCGTTCTGCTCAATTACCTAGCGTAAGAGGAAACATGAAAAAAATTGAATTTCAATATTTAACGAAATTTAAATTTAATGATATTAAAGATAAGTACTTTGGAAATGTGCCATTAGAGAAAGCATTCGATTTATTTAAAGAAGAGTGTGAATTAAATGGTATTGATTTACAGAAATTGGTTCATCGCCGAACAGGGGATACGATTAAAGATTTAAATTATGATTTAGAACATCCTAATGAGATAGGTATATTCCAAACATTAATAGAGAATGTCAAAGAAAATTTAAATTGGATTTGGAATAGTTTTAGTCGTCAAGATCAAATTGAATTCGATAAACGTTTCACTAAAATTATTCAACTTAACTCAAATCCTATGCCTCCAAGAACTGCAAAACTCATCAAGCAATTAATAAAAGATGGTTCATTAGTGATTAGAAAGGATTTAGAAGATGTGGTACATAAAAATGGAATATTTAATTTAAAATTCAAACATGATGAACTATGGTATCCACATCATATTATTATTAATGCAACAGGTTCTAAAACATATTTAAAAGATTTAGATGAAGATGATCAATTTATCTTAAATCTTCAAAATCGACAAATTATTCAAGCTCATCCTATGGGTGGAATACAAATTATCCCAGAAACAAATCAGGTGATTAGTCCAAGATATGGTACTTTAAATAATATGATTGCTATTGGACAAATCACTAATGGAGTAAATAAATTGCGTAATGGAGTAAAAATGATTGTTAATCAAGCGGTAAGTGCAGTGGATTACTTATATGAAATTCGAAAAGAATTTGATCATACAGCATAATGCTTTACACAATAATGAATAAATGTCTCTTTAAGAGTTAAATTTAAAAATCAAATTGAAATTCTTTATTTGTAATTTTCCAAAAATAAATGTAAGATAATATATGTAGTGCTAAACTACGATGACTCAAATTTAATCACAATTTCATACGTATTCTTTCGGGGCAGGGTGTAATTCCCAACCGGCAGTGATTAAGCCTGCGACCCACTTAATCTTAATTTATTAAGTGGCTGATCTAGTGAGACTCTAGAGCCGACAGTAAAAGTCTGGATGGGAGAAAGAATCAATCACATCATTACTGAATGGTGTATAAGCATGCACAATATAAAAATTGTAGTACGCTTATTTAAGTATATATACATGCCCTATGCCTGTGAAACAGGTATGGGGTTTTTTTAGAGGTGATAAATTGAGTGAATTTATGAAATATGCAATTCAATTAGCACAAATGGTGGAAGGACAAACTGGAGTTAATCCTCCTGTTGGCTCAGTTGTCGTGAAGGATGGGCGTATTGTGGGATTAGGTGCACATTTAAAGCAAGGAGAGAAACATGCAGAAGTTCAGGCTTTAGATATGGCACAAGATAAAGCAAAAGGCGGCACAATTTATATTTCTCTTGAACCTTGTACACATTATGGGTCAACACCACCTTGTGTGAATAAAATTATTGAACATGGGCTTAGTAAAGTAATTTATGCTGTAAAAGATACGACGTTACCTTCTGAGGGAGATATCATTCTTGAAAAAGCAGGTATTGAAGTTGAGTATCAATATTCAGAAGAAGCTTTTGCTTTGTATGAGGATTTCTTCAAAGCAAAACAACAGAAAATCCCTGAAATTACAGTAAAAGTCTCGACTTCGTTAGATGGTAAACAAGCGACTGATAGTGGACAAAGTCAGTGGATTACGAATAAAGCTGTAAAACAAGATGTATATCGTTTAAGACATACTCATGATGCAGTATTAACTGGTAATGGAACGATTGAAGCGGATAATCCACAATATACAACACGTATTCAAGATGGTAAACATCCAATAAGAATCATACTATCTAAGCGAGGCAAAATTGATTATTCAAAACAGATATTTCACGATCAATTAAGTGAAATTTGGATTTATACTGAAAATCATGAACTAAAAAGTCCAAGTCATCATATAAAAATAATTTATTTAGAAACATGTAATTTAAAATCTATTTTATCTGATATATATCAAAGAGGTGTCGGCAGATTATTAGTAGAAGCTGGACCTCAAATAACTTCAGAATTTCTCCAATCTAATTATTTAGACCATCTTATTATTTATTATGCCCCGAAAATAATAGGCGGTATTGGAAAAAATCAATTTTATCAAACTGATAATGTCATTGATTTAACTGATGCGCCACAATTTGAAGTGATTTCTACCGAGTCTATTCAACAAAATATTAAAATGACACTGCGAAAGAAGTGAAGATAAATGTTTACAGGTATCGTTGAAGAAATAGGTACTGTAAAAAGTATCCGCACTCAACAATCCGTAAGGACATTAGATATTTCATGTCAAAAAATCATAGAAGATATGCATATTGGTGATTCTATAAGCGTAAATGGTGCGTGTTTAACAGTCATTGATTTTAAACAAAATCAATTTTCTGTCCAAGTGATTAAAGGTACTGAAAATAAAACTTATTTAGCTAATATTAAAGAAAATGATGAAGTCAATCTTGAACGAGCAATGTCAGGTAACGGACGTTTCGGAGGACATTTTGTATTAGGTCATGTAGATGCAAAAGGAACAATTATAAATATCAGAGAAACGCCTAATTCACGTATTGTATCTATTAAAGCATCTGACTCGGTTATCAAACAAATGGTTAAGCAAGGTTCTATTACTGTTGATGGCGTAAGTTTAACAATTTTTGACTTGCATCAACATAGTTTTGATATCCATCTTATTCCTGAAACAAGACGTTCAACGATTCTTTCTAATAAAAAGATGGGCGATGAAGTGCATCTTGAAACAGATGTATTATTTAAATATGTTGAAAGTATAGTTGGTAAAAATAAATCTGATTTATCAGTTGATAAATTAAAAGCATATGGTTTTTAGGAGGGGCTTAAATGAAATTCGATAGCATTGAAGAAGCGTTAGAAGCATTAAGAAATGGCGATAGTATTATTGTAGTAGATGATGAAGATCGTGAAAATGAAGGTGACTTAATTGCAGTCACTCAATGGATGAAAGACGATACCATTAATTACATGGCCAAAGAAGCGCGTGGATTAATTTGTGCTCCTATAAGTTCACAGATTGCTGAACGTCTAAATCTTAAAACTATGGTTGATGGTAATACAGATGACTACGGTACAAATTTCACTGTAAGTATCGATCATATCTCTACTACTACAGGAATTAGTGCATTTGATCGTACAGCAACAGCGAAAGCGTTAATTAATCCTGATTCTAAACCAGAAAATTTCCATAAACCCGGACATTTATTTCCTTTAGTGTCTAAGGAAAAAGGTGTATTAGTTAGACCAGGACATACGGAGGCTGCTGTAGATTTAGCTAAATTAACAGGTGCTGCACCTGCTGGAGTTATATGTGAGATAATGAATGACGATGGTACGATGGCAAAAGGTAATGAATTACAACAATTTAAAGAGCGACATCAATTAAAAATGATTACAATTGAAAGTTTAATTAATTATCGTCGTAAACAAGAAAGCGAAGGTATTGAACTTAAAGCAACTGTAAAAATGCCAACGGATATTGGTAATTTTAAAATGTACGGTTTCCAATCTCAATATACACATGAAGATATTGTTGTACTTGGCAAAGGAGAACCACGTACAACTGAAAATGTAAGACTACATTCTGCTTGTTTAACAGGTGATATTTTCCACAGTCAACGATGTGATTGTGGTGCTCAATTAGAAGCATCAATGAAATATATAAATGATCATGGCGGATTAATTATTTATTTACCACAAGAAGGTAGAGGCATTGGTTTAATGAATAAACTAAAAGCTTATGAATTAATTGAGCAGGGACATGATACGGTTACTGCAAACTTAGCATTAGGTTTTGATGAAGACTTAAGAGATTATCATATAGCTGCTCAAATTCTTAAATATTTTAATGTTCAACAAGTTAATTTATTAAGTAATAATCCTAAGAAATTTGAAGGCTTGGAAGATTATGGTATAAAAGTTGCAGAGCGTACAGAAATTATTGTGCCAGAAACGGAACATAATCATCATTATATGGAAACAAAAAAATCGAAAATGGGACATCTTATTTAGGAGGAATCTAGAATGAATTTTGAAGGTAAATTAGTCGGTACAAATTTAAAAGTTGCAATAGTAGTGAGTAGATTTAATGATTTTATTACCAACCGTTTATTAGATGGAGCGAAAGATACATTAGTAAGACATGGTGTAGATGAAGATAACATTGATGTTGCATATGTACCAGGTGCATTTGAAATTCCACTTGTTGCTAAAAAATTAGCGCAAAAAAATGATTATGATGCAGTGATTACTTTAGGCTGTGTCATTAGAGGTGCAACATCTCATTATGACTATGTTTGTAATGAAGTTGCTAAAGGCGTATCAAAAGCAAATGATGTTACGAATACACCAGTCATTTTCGGTGTTTTAACAACTGAAAGTATTGAGCAAGCAGTTGAAAGAGCGGGTACGAAAGCAGGTAATAAAGGTGCAGAAGCGGCAGTAAGTGCAATTGAAATGGCAAATTTACTTAAACAGTTTTAATTAATGTAGAGCGTCTCGATAATTTTATGGATTATCGAGACGCTCTGTATTTCAACGTTTTAGTAATTTCACAACACCAGATACTAATGTAAGTGTTCCTAAAGCTAGTCCACTAACTAAGCCAATTTTTTTAAGTGCTTCTGTTGAAATAAATTCTTGATAGGCAAGGGAAAGGTTTTGAGGTCTCTCAGCCAGGCGACGCATGAAATAAGCAAACCAGTCATTGCCATATGGAACATAAACGGTAAAGTGATATCCTTGTCTAGCAATCTCTTCTGCTAATTCATTACGAAAACCATACAACATTTGAAATTCAAAAGTGTTTTTTTCAATATGATGATCTTTTACAAATTGTTTAACATGGTTAATGATTTTATCATCATGTGTTGCAATTGACGTAAAGTTTTTGGCGTTAAGTAAACGTTTTTCAATAATATTTATATAATTTTTGTCAATATCTTTTTTACTTTGATAAGCAATCGTATCATTTTCTTTATAAGCACCTTTGACCAGTCTTAATCGTAATTCTGGGTACTTATCAATTAATTTTTCTGCCTCAAAAAGGTATCCTTGAATAACTGTACCGACATTTCTAAATTCTCCTTTTAATCTGTCTAAAATTTGTAATGTTTGTGATAAGCTATTATATTTTTCCATATCAATATTAATATGCATATTATCATAGGTATTAGCCTTTAATAAAATTTCTCTTAAATTTTGGTAGGCTAACTCGGTATCAAATTCACCGCCTAATGAACTCACTTTCACCGACATATGTGCACTCACTTGATATTTATTAATAGCTTCCATTATCTCAAGAATCTCATTTTTAGCTTGAGTCGCTACTGCTTTATTATTAACAAATTCTCCAAGATTATCTACAGTAACATCAATATGTTTAGCGTTTAAACATTCAATCGTATCAATGAGTTGTTCTATAGTATTACCCGCAACAACTCTATTAGCACCCATAGTCGGTCCGATTTTTTTAGCCATTTCATTTAAATATGTACTATTTGATAATGTTATGAAAAAATCTCTGAATAAAGACATATCTATTCCTCCATCCCACTCTTATCTATCTCTATAACAAGTTTAGCATGAATATATTGCTTAAGAAAGCGTTTACATACCGAAGATAACATCCGTTTAAATTCATTAGTCATAAATTAAGAAAATCTAAATACTGTTTAACAACAATTAAAGGTATAATTTGATATAATACATTTGATAAACATTCAATTAGAGAGGATTCAAAAATATGTGGAAGTGGGAAACAGAACATGACGCTAAAGGCGTAATCATCATAGTACATAATATGTTAGAACACACTGGTAGATATGCGTATGTGATTACGATGTTGAGACGTAATGGTTATCACGTAATTATGGGTGATTTACCTGGACAAGGTCAAACTTCACGAGCTAACAGAGGTCAACTGCAACGATTTGAAATTTATCATGAACAGTTAGTTGAATGGATAAAAATTGCAAACGAATACAAATTACCAACATTTGTTATGGGCGTTGGATTAGGTGGTTTAATTATTCTCAATTTACTTGAAAAGACTGAACTACCTATTGAAGGCATATTACTACTCTCTCCAATGCTTGAATTAAAGAAAAATTATAAAACACGAAAAAATATGTTTATATCTAATATTGGAAAGAGCTCAAAAGATACACAATTTAAATTAGGAATAGATTATGAAGATTTAACTCGTAATTCAGAAGTGATTGATGAGACAAATCATGACGCATTGATGTTAAAGAAAGTATCTTACAAATGGTTTAACATTATTAGTGAAACAATGAGAGACACATCACAACATATTAAAGATATCAAACCGTTACCCACTTTATTAATGTATGGTACTGAAGATAAAATCTTAGAAACGTCTTCAATAGATATTTTAAAACAACAATTTCTTGCAGATGAATTTTATTTTAAAGCGTGGAAAGGGTTTTATCATGAGATTCACAATGAACCTGAACGAGATCAAGTCATGAGATATATATTAACTTTCTTGAATAATAGCGTAAATACAATGGGATTTATTGTACAAGAAGAAGATATTGAGGAAATATAAGATAATTTTTAAAAATCTATAAAAATAGCTCGTAGAAGATAGAGATCTACGAGCCTATTCTATATCAAAAATATAGTAATAATATTATAAATAAGTTAAAATTACAATATAAGTAGAATTATAACTATCAATTACTTTTTATAAATTATATGAATTTAGTATAGATTTATAATATGAATGTTGAATTAAAAAATATAGTTGATATATTATTGAAAAATAAATTGTATTGAATTTTTAAAAACGCCAAATCGTATAAACTTAATAATAAATTGAATTATAATTATTATACATAATATGAGAGATTAAGGGGAATGAATTATGAAATTACAAAAAAAGAAACGGTATCCATGGTATTGAAATTAGAGAAATTATTGAAGGATATAGATTCTATATTTAGAATTATTTATGAGAAGTATCATTTAAATAAAGAAGAAGTACTTATTTTATTAACGTTATGGGAAAAGGGGCCTATGACATTAAAAGAGATGGATCAATACGTTAATATCAAGTCATATAAACGAACAAGAACGTATAATAATTTAGTTCAATCTGATTGGGTTTACAAAGAGCGTCCCATTGACGACGAACGTACGGTTATTATCCATTTTAATGAAGAAAAAAATAAATATAGAAATGAATTATTAGATTTTATTACTACTATTATTAAAAGAAAATATGAATCTTTAGAAAATAGTTTGAATTCATTGATGAGCGTTTAATATAAAAAACCCATAAATTAAAACTACGATTTGATGTTTTAATTTATGGGTTTTAAAATTTAGCGTTTTTCAATCGCACATATAAAAGGTGCATGATTAACTTGATTGATAAATTGATATTTTAATATGTGTGCTTTACTTTGATCAAAGTTTTCGAGATATTTTAATAATTCATCTCTTTCGATTTGTCCTTCTTTATGTCCATGATAAATTACTAGTACAATAATACCTTCTGTACTTAATAGTTTAAAAATACTTTCAATAGCTTGAATAGTTGTTTCAGGTTTAGTAACAATGGTTTTATCACCTTTAGGCAGATATCCCAAATTGAAAATAGCTGCATCCACGTTTCCGATGACATCACTTGGTATATCATTTAAGATATTTTCATGTCCATCATGTATCAACGTAACATGTTTAAAGGATACTATTTTTTCTTTTGTATGTTCAATAGCTTCTTTTTGTATATCGAAACCAAACACTTTGCCATTTGGAACCTGTTCTGCTAAAAATAGGGTGTCATTTCCATTACCACACGTAGCATCAATGACAATGCTATCATCTTGAATATGTTGCTTGATAAGTGTTTTAGCAAAAGGAAGAATACGTTCTAATTTCATGAATTCACCTTAGTATTAGATGTGTAAAACTTACCTTGATAAGATTCACGACGTGCTAATTCATCATCTATTTCATTGAGAACTTCCCACTTGTTAACACTCCACATTGGTCCTACCATTAAATCAATCGGTCCATCTCCAGTAATACGATGAATAATCATGTCTGGCGGAAGGATTTCAAGTTGATCACACACTAAGTTTGTATAATCTTCTTGAGTCATAAATTCAAGCATACCTTTTTCGTATTGTTTGACCATTGGTGTACCTTTAAGTAAATGTAATAAATGGATTTTAATACCTTGCACATCCATTTGTGCCACTTCTCGTGCTGTTTCCATCATCATATGATAATCTTCACCTGGTAAGCCATTAATAATGTGTGTACATACGTTAATATTATGTTTACGCAATTTAGCTACACCTTCGTAATACGTTTGCATATCGTGCGCACGATTAATTAAATCAGAGGTTTTCTGATGAACTGTTTGAAGACCAAGTTCCACCCATAAATAAGTACGTTGATTTAGTTCAGCTAAATATTCAACCACATCATCTGGCAGACAATCTGGACGTGTAGCGATAGATAAACCAATAACTCCTTCTTCTTTTAACACAGGTTCATATTTTTCTTTTAAAACTTCTACAGGTGCATGGGTATTTGTAAATGCTTGGAAGTAAGCAATATATTTACCTTCACTCCATTTTTCATGCATTCGTTCTTTAATTTGTTGGAATTGTACTTCAATTGGATCGGCTCTATTTCCTGCAAAGTCACCACTACCAGCTGCTGAACAAAACGTACAACCGCCATGTGCGACAGTACCGTCTCTATTTGGACAGTCAAATCCGCCATCTAGAGCAACTTTAAAAATTTTCTGTCCGAATTTATTTTTTAAATGGTAATTCCATGTATGATATCGTTTATTTTCAAAGGCATACGGGAAATACTTACCCATAACACATTATCCTTTCTATCTAACTTAGTTCTAAGTAAAGATTTTAACATATTTTAATGTTATAGTGTTTATTATAGTTCGATAAAAATATAAAGAGAGGACTTAAAAATTATGAATATACCTAGATCAGTATGGTGGCTAGTTATAGGAATGACATTAAATATAACTGGTTCTAGCTTTTTATGGCCTTTAAATACGATTTATATGAAAGAAGAATTAGGAAAAAGCTTGACAGTTTCTGGGATTGTTCTAATGATTAATTCTTTTGGAATGGTAGTTGGTAACTTACTAGGTGGAACGTTGTTCGATAAGTTAGGTGGTTACCGAACAATCATGATAGGTACTATTACTTGTTTGCTTAGTACAACATTACTTAATTTCTTTCATGGATGGCCGTGGTATGCAGTTTGGTTAGTGCTACTTGGTTTTGGTGGAGGAATGATTGTTCCAGCAATCTACGCAATGGCTGGTGCCGTTTGGCCTAATGGTGGCAGAACAACTTTTAATGCTATCTACTTAGCTCAAAACATAGGTGTTGCTGCTGGAGCTGCAATGGGAGGTTTCGTTGCTGAATTTAGCTTTAATTTTATCTTCTTAGCTAATTTAATCATGTACGTATTATTTGGAATTGTAGCCTTTACGCAATTTAATTTAGAATACCATGCTAAAGTGAAATCACCAGATAGTCTAGATATCCAAAGTAAAGAAAATAAAAAACGTTTTATAGCTTTAATATTATTATGTGCCATGTTTAGTATTTGTTGGATTGGATACATTCAATGGGAAACAACAATAGCCTCATTTACGCAACAAATTAATATTTCAATGTCTCAATATAGTGTATTGTGGACGGTAAATGGAATTATGATTTTAGTTGCACAACCATTAATTAGACCAGTCATTCGTTTGTTAAAAGGAAACTTAAAATATCAAATGTTTGTTGGTATTTTAATTTTTATGTTGTCATTCTTTGTTACAAGTTTTGCAGAACAATTTACCGTTTTCTTAATAGGAATGATTATTCTTACTTTTGGTGAAATGTTTGTATGGCCTGCAGTACCAACGATTGCCAATTATTTAGCGCCACAAGGTAAGCAAGGTCAATATCAGGGTGTAGTAAATTCTGCATCAACTGTGGGGAAAGCATTTGGTCCTCTAATCGGGGGTATATTGGTAGATACCTTCAATATGAGTGCAATGTTCATAGGAATGATCATTCTTTTATTAATAGGAATGTTTTTCTTATCTATTTTTGATAAGGGTCTACCGAAACAATCACAACATGAAAATCGTTGAAAGACAACTTGAAAATTAAACATATAAAATATGATTAACCACTTGCAATTAGGTTACGAATCTCATAATATTAAACTGTATTGGAGTAGTAACTTAAATACTTTTCTAAAGAGAGCTAGTGGTGGTGCAAACTAGCGTTAAGAATTAAGTGAACTTACCGTTAATTAATTGAATTTAAAACATCTCTTACTATTATAAAGTGCACATGTAAAATGTGAATGAGGGTGGTACCGCGGCTAAAGAAAGTCGTCCCTGTCAAAAGTAATAGTTTGAGGTGTTTTATTTTTATTAGGAGGAAAATACTTTGGGTTATAATCACAAAGAGATTGAAAAGAAATGGCAAAATTATTGGGCTGAGAATAAAACATTCAAAGCAAACGATAATTTAGGTCAAAAAAAATTCTATGCATTAGATATGTTTCCATATCCATCTGGTGCTGGATTACACGTAGGACATCCAGAAGGATATACTGCAACGGATATTATTTCTCGTTATAAACGTATGCAAGGATATAATGTATTACATCCAATGGGTTGGGATGCCTTTGGATTACCCGCTGAGCAGTACGCGTTAGATACAGGGAATGATCCTAGAGAATTTACTAAAAAGAATGTTCAAACATTTAAACGTCAAATTCAAGAACTAGGTTTTAGTTATGATTGGGATCGAGAAGTTAATACTACAGATCCTGAATATTATAAATGGACGCAATGGATTTTTATTCAGCTTTATAATAAAGGACTCGCATATGTAGATGAAGTTGCAGTAAATTGGTGTCCGGCACTTGGTACAGTGTTATCAAATGAAGAGGTTGTAGATGGTGTATCAGAACGTGGAGGTCATCCTGTATATAGACGTCCGATGAAACAATGGGTATTAAAAATTACAGAATATGCCGATCGTTTATTAGAAGATTTAGATGAATTAGATTGGCCTGAATCAATTAAAGATATGCAAAGAAACTGGATTGGTCGTTCTGAAGGTGCACGTGTGTCATTTAATGTTGAAAATACTAATGACACTATTGATGTGTTTACAACACGTCCAGATACTATCTACGGTACAACATTCTTAGTACTTAGTCCTGAACATGCGTTAGTGAATGAAATTACTACTGATGACAAAAAAGAAATGGTTCAACAGTATCAAGAAGAAGCATCAAAAAAATCAGACTTAGAGCGTACTGATTTAGCAAAAGATAAATCAGGTGTGTTTACTGGGGCGTGTGCTATTAACCCATTATCAGGTGAGAAACTTCCAATTTGGATTGCTGATTATGTATTATCGACTTATGGTACAGGTGCAGTTATGGCAGTACCAGGACATGATGAGCGAGACCATGAATTTGCTAAGAAATTTGATTTACCTATCATTGAAGTTATCGAGGGCGGAAACGTTCAAGAAGAAGCATATACTGGAGAAGGTGCACATATCAATTCTGGCGAACTAGATGGGCTAGATAATAAAGAAGCAATTTCTAAAGCAATTACTTTACTCGAAGCCAAAGGTGCTGGCGAGAAAAAAGTGAATTACAAATTACGTGACTGGTTATTTAGTAGACAACGTTATTGGGGAGAACCAATTCCAGTGATTCATTGGGAAGATGGTACGATGACAACTGTGCCTGAAGAAGAACTTCCATTATTACTTCCTGAAACTGACCAAATCAAACCATCTGGTACGGGTGAATCACCATTAGCCAATATTGATGACTTTGTAAATGTTGTTGATGAAAAAACAGGCATGAAAGGACGTCGCGAAACAAATACTATGCCACAATGGGCTGGTAGTTGTTGGTATTATTTACGATATATTGATCCACATAATGAGAATATATTAGCAGATCCAGAGAAATTAAAACATTGGTTGCCGGTAGACTTATATATTGGTGGAGTAGAACATGCGGTACTTCACTTACTGTATTCAAGATTCTGGCATAAAGTATTATATGATTTAGGTGTAGTTCCTACGAAAGAACCATTCCAAAAATTATTCAACCAAGGTATGATTCTCGGTGAAGGCAACGAAAAAATGAGTAAATCTAAAGGTAATGTTGTTAATCCTGATGATATCGTAGCATCCCATGGCGCAGATACATTACGCCTATATGAAATGTTTATGGGACCATTAGATGCAGCTATAGCATGGAGTGAAAATGGGTTAGATGGCTCTAGACGTTTCTTAGATCGTGTATGGAGATTATTCATTAATGAAGATGGGTCATTATCTAATAAAATTGTTGAAAATAACGATAATTCATTAGATAAAGTTTATAATCAAACAGTTAAAAAAGTGACAGAAGACTTTGATACTCTTAACTTTAATACGGCAATTAGTCAATTAATGGTATTTATCAATGATTGTTATAAAGCGAATAACATTTACAAACCTTATGTAGAAGGATTTGTTAAAATGTTAGCACCAATTGCCCCTCACGTTAGTGAAGAGTTATGGCAACTTTTAGGTAATCAAGAAACTATTACGTACCAACCTTGGCCTACGTATAATGCATCATTACTTGTAGATGATGAGATTGAAATTGTAGTGCAAGTTAATGGTAAAGTAAGAGCGAAAATCAATATTCCTAAAGACTTATCTAAAGAAGATATGCAAGAGTTAGCATTACAAAATGAAAATGTTAAACTATCTATAGAAGGTAAAGAGATTAAAAAAGTTATTGCTGTACCTCAAAAATTAGTGAATATCGTTGCAAAATAATGAAGGAGGAGTTTTATAATGGAATCAATTACAGTAGATCAATTAAAAGAGAAAATACTAGGATCTAATCCAGTAAATATTATCGATGTGCGAACAGATGAAGAAACTGCAATGGGGACAATTCCTGGAGCTAAAACTATTCCAATGGATCAAATTGCTGATAACTTAAATCAATTTAATAAAAATGAAACGTACTACATCGTTTGTGCTGCAGGTGTTCGTAGTGAAAAAGTAGCGAACTACCTTGAAAATGAAGGTATTCATGCAGTTAATGTTGAAGGGGGCATGCAAGCATGGGGCGATGAAGGTATTGAAATAGACAGTATATAATGATTTATAAATATTTAAACTATAATACAGAAAAACAGCGAAGTTATGATTCTTCGCTGTTTTTTATAATTTAACTTATTTTTAATATTTTTATATTATTTAGTTGTAGTACTTTTAATTTTATTATGATATTATATTTAAGTGTGAATATAATATTATGTAAGTGATAGTAACAACTATAGCATACATAAAACATTTTCATTATAACAATTGACATCAAGAGAGAACATCAAGGAGGAAACATAATGAATCTTTTTAAAAAACAGAAATTTAGTATTCGTAAATTTAGTGTGGGGACATTTTCAACGCTAATTGCTACATTAGTGTTTTTATCACATCCTGGTCATGCAGCAACTCATGATGCAGAAACAAATACAAGTGCGCCACAAACGAATGAAAGTGCGACGATTAATAAACAAAATACTAATATTGAACAACCACATAATGAAACAACGTCAGCAAATACATCTAATTCAAATGAAAATAATCGAAATAATGAAAGTAATACTTCAAGTGAGCATTCAATTAACCGTGAACGTGAAGAAGGTACAGTGAATAATGTAATTAATAGCACTGAAAATAATACAAATCATAATGAGAAAGTAACAACTAATGACGTAGTTAGTAATGAAAATAATCATGAAACTACAAACGTTAATCAACCACATAGAAGAGGGAAACGTTCAGTAGATAACACTCCTAATACTACAAATACAGATCCAATGGCTGTAAATGAACAAAATACTGGTCAAATCATTAATGGGACATTTACAGATAATTCACAGGGTGCGACGATACCGACTAAGAATTTAGAGTCTGCAATGAATGAAGCAAATACTGTACCGGGTTGGCATGTAAATAGTAATGATCAAACCATCATTCCATTAATTTGGGGTCCTAAATCGTTGCCCGCATACAATCCTTATATATTCGATAAAACCAATAATAAAATTGGTGTAGTACTATCAAAATACAATGGTAACTTTAATCAAGTTCCAGGTATAGCTGATCCTACAGTAGGATCAATTTACCAAGATGTTGATGTTACTCCTGGATCAGAAATCCAATTACATTATATTTCTAGTAGTATGAATAATATATGGGGGGTTAATGGTGCAAGAGTGTATATTTACGATGCTAATAATCCTTCTACACTTTTATATAAAGGAACTCCGGATATATTACAGAACCCAATTGGTAACTTTGTAGGTGTATTTCAAGTGCCAGAAACAGTCTCACGATTAAGATTAAGATTTGAATCGGCATTAAATCGTAGTACTGATTCTACTAATGGACATAGACTCCTTACTGGTCCTAATAACTTTGGAGGCGGAGTGTTAGCTGATGTTACCATTAATAGTGGCGCATATTTAACTGCGACAGTAAATAATACACACTACTTTGCACAATCTGGATCCATAAATGCTGATCGAGTTTATCAAGAAATAGGGTTTAGAATTGAAAATAGAGGACATTCTAGTTCAAATAAAACAGAATATACGATTGTTTTACCAGAAGATGTGACATATGTATCTACAAAAAATGCTACTGGAAAATTTAATGCAGCAACTAAAGAGTTAACAGTTAAAATAGATCGACTGGAAGCAGGAGCAAGTAAAAATATTTCTATAGGATTATCCTTACCAACTGATCGACCAATTGAAAAAGAATTCTTAGGACATTTGACTTATGTTACAGATGGTATAAATATGAATAGATTAAGTGATTCTAAAGATTTTGGACGTAATAATGGCGATCATTATACAAGATACGGTGTGCATAATGAATTTGTAAATGTTGATTCTGCTATGCGACAAGGAGATATTGTATTAGATAAACAAACCATTACAGTTAAAATGTATAAGCAACATTTGAGAGACAAAGTAACAGAAATTGAAGATGATTTAGCCAATCTTGATCAAAACGATAATTCACCAGAAGTATGGGAAGCAATGCAAGTGGTACTTAGAAAAGCTAAAGAAGTATTAGCTGAAACAGATGAGATGCCTATAAGTGAATTGAAAGATCAAGCAACGATTAATAGTATCGATTTAAATTTAGATAAAGCACATGCTAAATTATCATTAGACAAAGTTGCAAGAACTAAAAGAGCGCTCTTTATGGGTAACGATACAGCTACAATTGAAGAAAAAAATGCTGTGATTGAGCAAGTGAATCAAGCACTACAATCTAGTTATACAACTGTTGATCAATCAATGACCTCAAATGATGTATCAACAAATAAAGACACTGGAATTAATGAAATTACAATGATTGATCTTACTCCAACAGTAAAGCAAGCAGCAATTGATGAATTAACTGAAAGAGCAAATGCTAAAAAAGTAGAGTTTGATAATAATCCTGATGCAACAGTAGAAGAAAAAGAAGCTGCAAAAGCAACGATTGATAATTTAGTGTCAGAGGCTACAACAAATATTATGAATGAAACTACAAATAATGGTGTAGCTCAACAAAAAGCAAGTAGCATAGATAGTGTGAATGCTGCTACTATAACCCCAACTGTTCGAAGTAACGCTAGAACAGCAATAGATAATATAGCATCTGCAAGAAAAGTTGAAATAGATAAGGATAATAATGCAACTTTAGAAGAAAAAAATGCAGCCAAAACTGAGATAGACAATTTGGTAGCTAGAGCAAAAGCAGATATTAACAGTCTAAATCACAATAATGAAATTGAAATATTAAAAGAAAACAAAGTAAACGAGATATCACAAGTAGAAGCGCATCCAGTAAAGAAAAATGCTGCTGCACAAGCAATTGATCAAGCCGCTATAGCTAAAAAACAAGAAATTGATTTAATAGAAGATGCGACTATAGAAGAAAAAGAAGTCGCAAAGGCAAAAGTAGATAAAATAGTAACCGAAGCTAAAAATAACATTAATCAAGCAACTACTAATTCAAGTGTAGATGATGCACAAAATGAAGGAATAACTGCAATTAATGCAGTTATTCCAGAAGTGGTTAAAAAATCAGATGCAAGAGATACAATCGATGAGGTAGCCCGAATTAAAAAAGCAGCAATTGATCAAACACCTGATGCAACAGTAGAAGAAAAAGAGGCAGCAATAGCGAAAATAGATCAAGAGGTTACTAAGGCTAAGGCACAAATTCATCAAGCACTAAAAAATGAAAATGTAGATACTGCTAAAACAAATGGTACAAATTTTATTAATGCAATCCAACCAGAAATTACGAAAAAAATAAAAGCAAGAGAGGCAATTGATGAAGTAGCTAGAGCTAAGAAAGAAGCAATTGATCGAATCCAGGATGCGACAACAGAAGAAAAAGAAGCAGCCAAAGCGAAGGTAGACCAAGCAGTAACGG
>NZ_KV814957.1:0-79626 GCF_001814125.1 Staphylococcus sp. HMSC072E01
CAGAGGGTCAGAGGTTCGAATCCTCTATGGCTCACTTTAAGCACTCCTTAACGGAGTGCTTTTTTTATTGTCCATTTTTAATAGTGATTTTCATGAAAAAATTTATAAGTATGACTTTCATAGTATGACAGTTACACCTTTCATTGGTATAATTATGAGTATGAAAGTTATAGACGGAGGAGAGATTATGGATTTTTCCAACTTTTTTAATAATCTTAGTACTTTGAAGATTATTACAAGTATATTAGATATACTTATTGTCTGGTATGTCCTTTATCTTCTCATTACTGTATTTAAAGGAACTAAAGCAATTCAATTGCTTAAAGGTATATTATTTATAGTTATTGGACAACAAGTAAGTAAACTTCTTAATTTAACTGCTACCTCAAAGTTATTTGATATTGTGATTCAATGGGGCGTTTTAGCTTTAATTGTGATATTCCAACCAGAAATAAGACGAGCACTTGAGCAATTAGGGCGAGGAAGCCTATTTAAACGCTATACCAATACTTACAGTCATGATGAAGAAAAATTAATCCAATCTGTATCAAAGGCTGTTCAGTATATGGCTAAAAGACGAATTGGAGCATTAATTGTTTTTGAAAAGGAAACTGGATTGCAAGACTATATTGAAACTGGTATATCAATGAATTCTGCAATATCCCAAGAATTATTGATAAATGTTTTTATACCTAATACACCATTACATGATGGGGCTATGATTATTCAAAACACTAAAATTGCTAGTGCTGCATGTTATTTACCACTTTCAGATAGTAATAAAATTTCTAAAAGTTTAGGTACAAGACATAGGGCAGCCGTAGGAATTTCTGAAGTTTCGGACTCGTTTACTGTGGTAGTATCTGAAGAAACCGGTTCAATATCAGTTACTTTCGATGGTAAATTAAGACGTGATGTTTCTGATGAAGTATTCGAAGAGTTATTAGCTGAACATTGGTTTGGAACTCACGCTCAAAAGAAGGGTGTGAAATAGCATGTTAGAAAGTAAATGGGGATTAAGATTTTTTGCCTTAATATTAGCGATCTTTTTTTATCTTTCTGTTAATAATGTGTTTGGCAATATTTTTAACAATGATAATCTATCTCAAAATTCTTCTAAAACAATTGAAGATGTACCTGTAGAAATTCTTTATAATACCAAAAATTTACATGTTACTAAATCACCAGATACTGTTGATGTTACTATTTCAGGACCACAATCAAAGTTATTGAAAATAGAAAGTTCAGATGATATCAAGGTTACAGTTAATTTATCTAATGCTAAATCTGGAAATTATAAAGAAGATTATATTGTTAAGGGATTAAGTAACGATATTAGTTATAATGTTAAACCTAAACATGCGTATATCACTTTGGAAGATAAAGACACTAAAACTATGCATGTTCAGCCTGATATTGCACAAAACAATATAAATTCAAATTATAAAGTAAGTGAAGCTTTTTTAAATAAAAATACTGTTCAAGTTACGGGTGGTAAAAAGCAATTAGATAAAATTGCATATTTAAAAGCGACATTTAAAAATGCGACTAATATCAGTGAGGATACTACTGATGTAGCTGAAATTACTGCATTTGACAAACAATTGAATAAATTAAACGTTCAAATCAAGCCTAACAATGTTAAAATGTCAGTGAAACTTGAACCTTACAGTAAGAAAGTAAAAATTAAAACCGTTAAAAAGGGTTCATTACCTGACGATGAAAGTTTAGATAACATTAAACTAAATGATAATGAAGTAGAAATTTATGGTAATAAAGATGATTTGAAGGATATTAATGACATAGAAGCTGATGTAAATTTAGATGATATCACTGAGTCGACTGATAAAACTCTTCAACTCAAAATACCTAAACAAGTTAAGAAATCTGAATTCAATGAAGTCACAGCACATGTCAATTTAAAATAGTAAACTAGATAATAAAGGAGTAATTAAAATGGGAAAATATTTTGGAACTGATGGTGTAAGGGGAGTAGCTAATAAAGAATTAACACCTGAATTAGCGTTTAAGTTAGGTCGCTATGGTGGTTATGTATTAGCACATAATGAAGGAGAGAAACATCCTAGAGTTTTAGTTGGTAGAGATACTCGTGTGTCGGGTGAAATGTTAGAATCTGCTTTAATTGCTGGATTAGCATCAATAGGTGCAGAAGTAATGAGATTAGGAGTTATTTCTACTCCAGGTGTTGCATATTTAACACGTGAAATGGGAGCACAATTAGGGATAATGATTTCTGCCTCTCATAATCCTGTAGCTGACAATGGTATTAAGTTCTTTGGTGCTGATGGTTTTAAACTTTCAGATAAGCAAGAAGAAGAAATTGAACAATTATTAGACCAAGAACAACCTGACTTACCACGTCCTGCAGGTAAAGACATTCTGCATTTTTCAGATTATTATGAAGGTGCACAAAAATACTTAAGTTATCTTAAATCTACTATTGATATAAATTTAGATGGACTTAAAATTACATTAGATGGGGCGAATGGATCAACTTCGTCACTTGCGCCTTTCTTATTTGGTGATTTAGAGGCAACGACAGTTACAATTGGCTGTAATCCAGATGGATACAATATTAATGATGAATGTGGGTCTACTCATCCTAAACATTTAGCTGAAAAAGTTGTAGAAACTGAAAGTGATTTTGGTTTAGCTTTTGATGGAGATGGAGATCGTTTAATTGCTGTTGATGAAAAGGGTAACATCATTGATGGTGACCAAATTATGTTTATTATTGGTCAAGACATGCATAAAAATCATGAATTAAATAATAATATGATTGTATCTACTGTAATGAGTAATTTAGGATTTTATAAAGCTCTTGAAACAGAAGGCATTCAATCAAATAAAACAAAAGTTGGAGATAGATATGTCGTTGAAGAAATGAGACGAGGCCATTATAATTTAGGCGGAGAACAATCTGGACATATAGTAATGATGGACTATAACACGACTGGTGATGGACTACTAACTGGCGTACAACTTGCAGCTATTATTAAATCAAGTGGTAAAACTTTAAGTGAGTTAGCAGCCCAAATGAAAAAGTATCCACAATCATTAATCAATGTAAAAGTAACTGATAAACATCATGTGTCTGAAAATGAAGACGTTAAAGCTGTTATGGATGAAGTTGAGAATGAAATGAATGGTGAAGGAAGAATATTAGTTAGACCTTCAGGAACTGAACCATTAGTAAGAGTAATGGTTGAGGCAGCTACAAATGAAGATGCTGAACGTTATGCTCAAACAATTGCTGATAAAGTAAAAGAAAAAATGGGATTAAATTAATAGTATCATTTAAAAACAAGAATACACTCTCTTTAAAGTTAAAGCTGTAGAACTGAAAACTTTAAAGAGAGTATTTTTTATCAAAAAATATAAATTAAATATCAAATTATGACTATAAGTTTATGAATTAAATATAATAATATTTGCAAATGATTAATAAAAAAAGGTAGAATAAATAGTATTGGAAGAAAGGAGGATAGATGTAATAAAAATAAAACAAAGCGCCTGGACAAGTAATTAGAATGTTAATCATTTAGTATTAATTAGGAGAATACTCATAGACATACTAATTATATTGTAGACGAGGAGAATAGTTATCGATATAATCGGCGGATGCTATTCCGGATGTGGCACATTCGTTAGCTTATTATTTAAAACATATAGGTGACTAGATGTACAAATATAATAAGAACGCCAAATATAAAATAAATAGAAAACATAGAAATATGATGTTTAGAATCCAATACAATAAATCGAACAATGTCTAATTAAAAAATTTTATATAACAGATAAAATTATCATATGACTATGTAATGGAGGAAAAAGAAATATGTGCGGAATTGTTGGATATATTGGCTTTGATAATGCCAAAGAATTATTATTATCTGGTTTAGAAAAATTAGAGTATAGAGGATATGATTCAGCAGGAATTGCTGTTGTCAATGACGAGGGTACTACTGTATTTAAGGAAAAAGGACGTATTGCAGAATTAAGAAAAGTAGCAGATAACAATGACATTGATGGACACATTGGTATTGGTCATACTCGTTGGGCTACTCATGGGGTACCTAGTCATATTAATTCACATCCTCATCAATCCAATAATGGACGTTTCACTTTAGTACATAATGGTGTAATTGAAAATTATGAAGAACTAAAAAGCGAATACTTATCAGATGTAACGTTTAAATCAGAAACTGATACAGAAGTTATCGTTCAATTAGTAGAATATTTTTCAAATAAAGGGTTAGAAACTGAACAAGCATTCACTAAAGCAGTATCTTTATTAGATGGATCATATGCTTTAGGTATGTTAGATTCTGAGGATGAAGACACTATTTATGTAGCTAAAAATAAATCACCTTTACTTGTTGGTATTGGTGATGACTTTAATGTTATTGCTTCAGATGCATTAGCAATGATTAAAGTTACAAATCAATATAAAGAAATTCATGATCATGAAATTGTTATTGTTAAAAAAGAAAGTGTAACAATTAAAGATAAAGATGGAAATATTCAAGATCGCCCAACGTATACTGCTCAAATAGATGCATCAGATGCTGAAAAAGGTATTTATGATCACTATATGTTAAAAGAAATTAATGAACAACCAGCAGTAATGCGTCGTATTATTCAAGAATATGAAGATGAAAATGGAGATTTAAATATTGATTCTGAGATTATTAAAGATGTGTCGAATGCAGATCGTATTTATATCATTGCTGCAGGGACAAGTTATCATGCTGGTTTAGTTGGTAAAGAATACCTTGAAAAACTATCTGGAGTGCCCACTGAAGTTCATGTGGCATCAGAATTTGTTTATAACATGCCATTATTATCTGAAAAACCTTTATTTATTTATATCTCTCAATCAGGAGAAACAGCTGATAGCCGTGCAGTATTGGTTGAAACAAATAAATTAGGCCATAAGTCTTTAACAATTACAAATGTAGCAGGTTCAACGTTATCTCGTGAAGCTGATCATACGTTGTTATTACACGCAGGACCAGAAATTGCTGTTGCATCAACTAAAGCTTATACAGCTCAAATTGCTGTATTATCAATTCTTTCTCAAGTTGTAGCTAAAGCGCATGGACGCGATAACGGTATTGACTTATTAAGAGAATTAGCAAAAGTAACAACTGCAATTGAAACGATTGTAGATGACGCACCAGTAATGGAAAAAATTACTAAAGAATTCTTAGAAACGACTAGAAATGCTTTCTTTATTGGTCGTGCGATGGATTACAATGTAAGTTTAGAAGGAGCATTAAAACTTAAAGAAATTTCATATATTCAAGCTGAAGGATTTGCTGGTGGAGAGTTAAAACACGGTACTATTGCTTTAATCGAAGATGATACGCCAGTCATTGCTTTAGCTACTCAAGAAAATGTAAATTTATCAATTCGTGGTAATGTTAAAGAAGTAGTAGCTCGTGGCGCTAAACCTTGTATTATTTCAATGGAAGGTTTAGAAAAAGATGGAGACACATATGTGATTCCTCATGTACACGAATTATTAACACCTTTAGTATCAGTAGTAGCGCTACAATTAATCGCATATTATGCAGCGTTACACAGAGGATTAGATGTTGATAAACCTCGTAACTTAGCCAAATCAGTTACAGTTGAATAATTCAAAAAGCTGGGACATGGATGACATGTCTCAGTTTTTTATTTGATTTGTTAAATAATCAGAATCATCATACAATTATTTTAAGTAGAGGTAATCATTTGATAAATTTAAAGCATATCTATAAAAAGAAACACGGAAAAACAATCATTAATGATTTAAATTGGCAGATTGAAGCGGGTGATAATTGGATTCTTTATGGGTTGAATGGTGCAGGAAAAACAACACTATTAAATATCATGAATGCTTATGAAAGTGTACCTCAGGGTGAAATAGAAATGTTTGAAATGGTACCAGGTAAAAAAGGATATTCTGCAGAAAACGTTCGTCAACATATTGGATTTGTTTCGCATAGTTTATTAGAAAAACTTCAAGACGGTGAGAAAGTGATTGATGTCGTATTAAGCGACATATTTAAATCTATTGGTCTATATAAAGAGTATTCTGATGAACATATTAAAGAAGCAGAAAAATTATTAAATTTAGTAGGAATGTTATCATATAAAGATCGATATTTAGGACATCTCTCAACAGGACAAAAACAAAAAGTAATGATTGCTCGCGCGCTTATACATCAACCTGATGTGCTTATTCTTGATGAACCAGCATCAGGATTAGACTTTTTGGCTAGAGAGCAGTTATTATATTTATTAGAAAATTTAAATAAGACATACGCTCATTTGACGATGATTTACGTGACTCATGTCATAGAGGAAATTATTCCTTTATTTAGTAAGATATTTTTATTAAAAGAGGGTAGTTGTTTTGATAAAGGAATAACAAAAGATATTTTAACTGATACGATTATGTCTAAATTTTTTAATAATCAAATTGAAGTCATTCAATATAGAAATCGATATCATCTTTATATAAAATATAATTGAGTTTGCACTTTGGTTAAATAAATGTCACAATTTTTAAGAAAGAATTAGATGGAGGGTATCACGATGATATTTGAAAATATTAAAGCAATATTCTTAGATATGGATGGAACACTATTGCATGAAGATAATAAAGCGACTGTAAAAACTAAAGAAGTAATTGATCAATTAAGAGAAAAAAATTATAAGGTATTTCTAGCAACAGGACGTTCTTATTCTGAAATTCATAGTTTAGTACCAAAAGGTTTTAAAGTAGATGGTGTTATTAGTTCTAATGGAACAAGAGGTGATATTGAAGATAAACTTTTATTTAAACATAGTTTGACAATAGATAGTGTAAAAAAAATCGTGCAGTTGGCTCAACAACAACATATTTATTATGAAGTTTTTCCTTTTGAAGGAGATAGAATTTCACTAATTGAAGATCAATCATGGATGGAAGATATGATTGATAGTGAACATCCACAAAATGAAGTGAGTGAAAGTGAATGGAAATCACGTCGAGATGCCATGAATGGTAAAATTAATTGGAGAAAAGATATTCCAAATGACGCCTATTCTAAAATTTATCTTTTCAATAAAAAGTTAAATAAAATTAAAACGTTTAGAGATGAATTAATACAAAATAAAGTGTTATTAAATATTAGCGTATCTAATTCTTCAAGGTTTAATGCTGAGACGATGGCTTATCAAGTGGATAAAGGCACTGGAATTAAAGAAATGATAGATCATTTCGATATTAAACAAGAAGAAACACTTGTTATTGGTGATAGCGATAATGACAGAGCAATGTTTGAATTTGGAGGATACACTGTTTCAATGAAAAATGCACGTCCAGAAATTCAGTCTATTACTGATGATACTACACAATATACAAATGAAGAAGATGGCGCGGCTTTATATTTAGAACACCATCTTTTAAATTAAAATAAGGTAAGAAAGTAGGAGAAACCTGCTTTCTTACCTTTTGTGTTGAATAGTGATTTATTTATCGTTATTTAAATTTTTTTGATGATTTAAGTCTTCTTTAACATGATTTTTTGTATCATTAAAAGATGAAAGATCGTTTTTTAACGCTTCTTTTTTATGATTTATTTCTTTTTTTTCTTTTCGTTTACTTTTTTTCTTTTCTTTTACAGGTCTTTTCACATTCTCACCGCGACGTAAGAAATATTGAACAATACCCATTATAATTACAAAATATAGAATTAAACGTACAATAATAATAAGCGTTTGAGCAATAATTAAAATCACTTGTGCTACATTTTGGGACATATTTCCGGTTAATATAGTTAATATTGTACCAAGTGGTTGTGTAATGATAATAATGAGTAGGTTAATTAATAAGATAGCTAAAAAGAATTTGAACCAAGTTTTACGTCCATTTTTAATTCCTTTAAAGCCATCTTTAAAATGACCTATAGTACTTAAGTCATTTTTACGTGCAAATGACACAGTATAATTAATCATTAATATAAAGAAGAACCAATATACGATTGAAAGAATGAATCCCATAATGATAATTAAGATAATTTGTACAGTAAGTAAAATACCAATAGCGTGATCGGATGTACTTACTGACTGTTGAATAGATGTGAATAATGGTGTTAAAGCTTTATTAAATAAAATGTTTAATCCTAATGTGATTAAATATAATACAGCATAAAGAATAATAGTAATTAAAGCTAAAAGAAGACTTTTAACATATTTTCCTTTTTTAAAAGCAAAAAACAAATCAGAAAATTGAACAGCTTCTTTTTCAATAGCTTTAGCCATAATATTAAAAGCCCCTGCAAGTAATTGATAACCTGCAAGTATAAAAAATAATAATCCTAAGACCAGGACGAGTATTATCATGACTAATGACGCGCCTGATGACTGTTGAAATTGTGCTGCTAGTTGCATCTGCATAAAGTTTTGAACGAAGAAAGTTCTAGCAATCACAAATGCCACAAATACAATAATAAAACTTACTAAACTAAATAGTATTGTTTTTATGAGTTGTGACTTAGCATTTTTAAATGCTAAACTATGAAATTTAAACAAAATAAGCACTCCTTTACGTTAATATAATACACAATATCAGAATTTGTGCTTTTTTTAAATTAATATCTAACAATATTATGTTTTAAGTGTTAAAATATGCTAATGATTTAATAATGAAAGGAGACTTTATGGTGAAATTTGCAATTTTAACCGACGTTCATGGTAATTTTGATGCCTTACAAACTGTTTTAGATGATATTGATAATAGAGAAGATATCGATCAAATCTTTAACTTAGGTGATAATATTGGAATTGGCCATGAAACCAATAAAGTATTAGATATGATTTTCGATCGAGATGATATGGAAATTATTGCTGGTAATCACGATGAAGCAATTATGTCAATTGTTAATGGTACACCGTATCCAGAAGATTTAAAAAATAAATTTTATGAACACCATCAATGGATTGAAAGTCGAATGGATGAAGATTACTATGATGTATTAAATACACTACCAAGATATTTAGAAAAAACAATTTGTGGGAAAAAATGTTTATTTATACATTATGAAATTGAAAATCAAAGATTAGAAGAGGGGATTGATAAACAACCATTTGAACCTATTGTAGATAATCAAAAAGAAGAGATAGTTAAATTATTTGAAGATAAGGATGCGGATTTTATAGCTTTTGGACATAATCATCAATTACACTTGTATGATGATAATAACAAAACCTATTTCAATCCTGGTTCAGTAGGACTTAATAATGGTAAATATGCCGTATATGGAATCGTCACAATTAACGAAAATGAGTTTAGTGTTGAAAGAGTAAAATTACCGTATGATAATGAAGAATTTCTTCAAGGATTTGATGAAAAACATGTACCAGGCAAACAATTTATTTTCGATTATTTTATATAAGTAAAAAAAGTCGAGCAGAAACTAATATGAATTCTGTTCGACTTTTTACTTATATTGTAAACTGCGGACGTTGTTTGTGTAGTCTTAATGATGAGCGTGCTCTTTATGTAATCCAGAGCATAGTACTGAAGTATCGTGATCATGTTGTGCTGTTTCTAATTGAATTGTCATATGTTGTATATTTAAGTGAAGTACTTCATGTTCTATTTTTTTAAGAAGTCCTTCACAGTCCTGAACAGACATAGTTTCAGAGACGACTGCATGACAACTTAACGCATTCATATCATTTGAAATAGTCCAAACGTGATAATCATGGACATTATAAATTTCATTATGATTTGTAATTGTACTAATGATTTTATCTAAATTGACGTCGCTTGGTGTACCTTCCATTAAAATATTAAGTGACGAACGTGAAATACCGATTGCACTTTTCAATATAATAATGGAAACTAGAATGCTTGCGATAGGATCAGCAATTGTAAAGTTAAATACGTATATAAGAATAGATGCTATAATAGCCCCTAATGAACCAAGTAAGTCTCCTAAAACATGAATAAAAGCACCGCGCATATTTAAGTTATGTGACGTATCACCGCTTTTAAACATGATTATTGCAACGATAATATTCACTATAAGTCCAATCACACTAATAATAAACATTTCAGTGGATTGCACTTTAATAGGATTGAAAAATCTTCTAATCGCTTCGATGATAATGACGCCACTAATAATTAATAAAGTTATACCATTAAATAAGGCAGCTAAGACTTCAAAACGCTTGTAACCGAATGTTTTAGTTGAAGTAGCATTTTTCTCTGCATAAATAAATGCGATTAAAGCAACTCCTAGTGAAACAGTATCGCTAAACATATGAAGTCCATCTGATAATAGCGCAAGACTATTAGCGATAAATCCTCCTAAAATTTCAACAATCATAAATAAACCTATAATAATAAAAGAAATTGTTAATACCTTTTTGTTATTGGTATGGACATGATTATGAGTATGGTTATGATGGTGTGTGTGATTAGACATTTATTATTCACCTCTTTGATGATGAGCATGTTGAATGGCTTGTTTTAATAAAGTAGAAACATGTTGATCGTCTATAGAATAAATCATGGATTGTCCATGACGTGACGATTTAACGAGGCCTGCTTGTTTTAAACTCTTTAATTGATGCGATACATTTGATTGAGTTAATTTTAATGTATGCGTAATATGCCCAACACTAGCTTCACCTTTATATAACAATTCTAAAATACGTAAACGGTTATAATCGCTTAACGCTTTAAATGTCTCAGTTAAACGGTTAAGCATGTATTCATCTATAAATATATCTCTATCTTTATTTGTATTGGACATCACATGAGACCTCCTCTTTAATATATGAATATATATTCATGTATTAATATATAGTGTCCTTGTCTAAGTGTCAATGATATATAGTAAATAAGTTTAAAAATGATACTAAGTGGTATTAATAAACTATGAAATGGATTGAAGGAGGAAATAAGTTTATGAGTATATTAGTTATTGGTGCTAATGGTGGCGTAGGTTCTAAATTAGTTAACCAATTAAAAGAAGATCAAGTTGATTTTACAGCCGGTGTTCGTAAAGAAGAACAAGAAAGTGTGTTAAAAGATCAAGGTGTTAATGCCATTTTAATAGATGTAGAAAAAGATAGTATTGATGATTTAACTGAGAAATTCAAAGGCTTTGATAAAGTTATTTTCTCAGTTGGTTCAGGTGGTAGCACAGGTGCTGATAAAACAATCATTGTTGATTTAGATGGTGCAGTGAAAACGATTGAAGCAAGTAAAAAAGCAAATGTTAAACATTATGTAATGGTTTCTACTTACGATTCACGTCGTGAAGCATTTGATGCAAGTGGAGATTTAAAACCTTATACAATTGCAAAACACTATGCAGATAATCATTTAAGAAATTCTGGACTAACTTATACAATCGTTCATCCAGGTGGTTTAGAAGATAAATCAGGTACTGGTGAAATTAAAGCTGACTTGTATTTTGATGAAGGAAGTACAATTCCACGCGAAGATGTGGCTTCTGTATTAAAACACGTAGCGACTTCTGAAAATAAATTTGAAAATAAAGAATTTCAAATTCTTTCAGGGCATCAATCTATTCAAGAAGCATTATCTCGTTTTGAGTAGTTAAGTTAGATAATTAATTACAAATGAAAAGTTCTGTGTTAGAGTAGGACAGTGAGTTTTAAAACTTGCTGTTCTATTCTTTTTTATTAATATATATAATTTCTATTAAATTAATAATGAAATTGATATAATAAACATATGAGTGAAAATTTTTATTGAACTATAGAAGCGAAATAGCATTTATATAGAATTAGTTATCTAATATATTAAAAGCTTAAATAGATAGTAATTTAAAGATAAAATGGGTCATCAATTGTTCTAATTATACATAATCATTTAAATACGATATTTCACTTTAAAATAAAGAGAGAAGCAATAACCGTGTTTTAGGAGGTGCAATCATGCCATTATTTTTAAAGCCTATTTTCTTTGAAAAAATATGGGGCGGTAATAAGTTAAATCAATTTAATTACGACATACCAAGTGAACAAACTGGAGAATGCTGGGGTATTTCTGCACATCCGAATGGAAAAAATATGATTGAAAATGGTCAGTATGCTGGTCAAACATTAGATCAAGTATGGAATGATCATAGAGAATTATTTGGAGACTTTCCAAGTAAAGATTTTCCTTTATTATGTAAAATAGTGGATGCAAGACACCCTTTATCTATTCACGTTCATCCTGACGACTCGTATGCATATGAATTTGAAAACGGTCAATATGGTAAGTCAGAATGTTGGTATATTATTGATGCAGAAGAAGATGCTGAAATTATACTCGGTACCTCTGCTGATTCAAAAGAAACATTTGAGAATAAGATAAAAGAAGAGGCGGTGTTGGATGTAGTAGAAAGAATCAAAGTTAAACCAGGTGAGTTTTATTTTATACCAGCTGGAATGCTTCATTCTATAGGTTCTGGTGTTTTAGTATATGAAACAATGCAATCATCTGATATTTCATATAGAGTATATGATTATGAACGTAATCGAACTGATGGATCATCATTAGAAGTTAAAAAAGCATTAGACGTGATTCAATTTACTGCAAATGCACCTGCTATAGTACCTGAAACTACAATTGTAGAAAATCATAAACGTAGCCAAATTGTATCTAATGACTTTTTTACAATGGTTAAATGGGAAATAAGTGGAACGCTTAATTATATGAAGCCTCGTGAATTTTGTCTTATTTCGGTATTAGAAGGTCATGGACAAGTGATTACAGATGGTGAAATCTTTAAGCTAGAAAAGGGCTCTAATTTTATTTTAACTTCTGAAGATTTAGATAGCGTATTTGAAGGCGAGTTCACTCTAATTATAAGTTATATTTAGTTAATCAATTTAATTTATAAGCAGAAGTGTTGGAATAATTTCTATATCTAGCATGATTTTCTAGTGTGATAGCTGAATCTAGAAGTTTTTTATTTTCCTTTTCCTGTTAATCGGAAATCTAATAAGGTTTAAATAATGAGGTAGTATATTTTAATAGTGAAATGGAATTTTGTGATGATTCATATGATTCTATTTCACTTTTTTGAATTTAAAAAGTGATTTCATAATACGTCAACCCTATTAAAAAAAATATGATAAAATAAAAAAAACGAAATCTTATAGACGATTCATATATTTAAGTTAAGCTATCTAAAAATGACTAATAGGTGCTAAAATTAATATTAATATATACATGGATAAGATTGCTAAATTTAAAATAAGTAAGAAGGAGATTCTAGATGGCAGAAGAAGTAAATTACTTTTGGTTAAATTGTGGATATACAAGATGGAACCACAATGAACCATTAGTTGGACAAACAACTTTATTTGAGTCTGGAGCACAGTTTAATCCTACTCAGGGTTTTCGAGCATTCAAAAAAGCTAAAATTGGCGATCAAGTGATTTTTTATCAAGTACAAACAGATACTGGATTATTAGGAATTGGGGAAATTATTAGTGTTCAAACAGGAGCACAAAATAAAATTAGAGTTGAATTTAAATTTAATGAAGAATTAAAGCCTTTAACTACTGACTATTTAAAACGTAGTGAAGTGCTAGATTATCGAATGAATAATATGCGAGAAACGTTAATAAATCAGCTCACAAAAGAGGAGTTTCAATTAATCGTTGAGTTAGGAAAAGGTAACATTCAATTACCTCGATATTTCTTCTTATCTGAAACTGAAAAATTTGAACCTGATACACATTATACGATTTTTACACATACTTATAATGGAATTAAACGGAATGGTTATCATTTTTATAACCAATTAGAAGTAGGGGATAATTTAATATTTTATGATAAGAATAGTAATCAATCGGTCGTAGGAATTGGTGAAGTATCTCGTCATATTCATGAAAAACCTCCAATTCCTGGTCGTACTAATAGTACTGCAATAGAGATTTATTATGAAAAGAATATCACTCCTGTTACATTAGGCGCACTAAATAAACATCCTAAATTAAAAAACTTATACTTTTTACAAGAAAATGCTAAGCAAGCAATAGCAAGTATGAGTCAAGCACAATACGATGCTATTATAGAAATGAGTGAAAATGATGGGATTAGAACACCATTTGAGACTATTAAAAAACCAGGATTCAATACAGATCATGATGAGACAATTAAACCTTTTATTTTACTTGTTGTAGATAAACGTGAAGAAGGTTTGAAAGCAGCCAATAATCTTTTACAAAAAACGAATGCTAATCCAGTTATTACTAGCGGTCACCCTGACTTTAGTGAAGATATGTTATATGGCAGATATCTACCTAATGAGACAGGTGCCTTATATTATAGAGAAGGTTTTATTACACAACTTATGCCTAAAAATGACAAAAGTTACTTAGTAATTGATAACTTTAATAGACTTGATCCAGATATATTTCAAACTTATATTAATGTTTTAGAAGGGTACGAAGTTACATTACCTAGATATAATAAAGACGGTAACATGATTACTTGGTCTCGTGAAAAAGATTCTTTTTATCATTTTAATCCTAATTGGCATATTATTGGGGTAACATACGAAAAGTTAGAAGATATAAAAAATAAATATTCACAACAATTTTTAAAATATACACGTATTGTAAAAGTGAACCATGATGCATAATAACAGATAAGTTAGATAAAAAACATCCTAACGTATAATGAGCTAAAGTGGATATAGAATTTGAAATAAATTCTATACCCACTTTTTTGTGTTTAATGAGTCCTTGTAAAAGGAATATATTAAATAAGTTAAAAAGGAAGGTGACGGAACATGCCAATCGTTTATTACGACGGAAACTGTGTGTATTGCTATAATTATTGTATTTGGCTAATACAACATGGTTTACCTAAAAACTATGAGTTTGCGACTTTAAAAGGAGAAGCGGGACAACATTTATTTGAACAACATCCTGAAGCTAAAAATAAAAATAGTGTGATACTACAAGAAGGAGATCATTTATATTACGAGTCTACTGCAGTAGCAAAATTAATCACAACATTAAGTAGTGAAAAATGGTTAGGTATATTACTTAGAGTAACGCCATTACCAATAAGAAACTTAGGTTATCGACTATTTGCTAATAATAGAGATAAAATGTGGAAAACACATTGGCATAAACCCAACGCATATGAAAAATCATTCTTTATTGATGATAATAGACAATAAATGAGAAAAATATTTTTTAATTGATAATATATATAATTTTTAATTATATATTATAAAGCTTTTGATAATGATTCTATATATTTATTCATGAGTATTAGTGTTTTCAAGTTGTGTGTGTAAAATAACTTTACAGATTATAATTATTATAATATAATTATAATTGTAAAAGAGAGACATGATTGTATAAAAAAGGAGAGATTCGATGACGCAACAAGATGTAGTAAAAGAATTAAATCAACAAGTAGCAAACTGGACAGTAGCATATACAAAATTACACAACTTCCATTGGTATGTTAAAGGTCCTAATTTCTTCTCATTACATGAAAAATTTGAAGAATTATACAATGAAGCTAGTCAATATGTAGACGATTTAGCGGAACGTATTCTAGCAATTGGAGGTAATCCAGTAGCAACATTAAAAGAAAGTTTAGAACTTTCAATTGTAAAAGAAGCAGATACACATTACACTGCTGAAGAAATGGTTAAAGCTTTCTCTGAAGATTTAACTCAAATTTCTAAACAACTTGGAAAAGCAATTGAAGTTGCAGGTGAAGCAGGAGACGACGTTTCAGAAGATATGTTTATTGGTATGCAAACATCAGTAGATAAACATAATTGGATGTTTAAATCTTATTTAGTTTAAGCATTTTATTTTAAAAAAAAGCCATTGTGGACGATAAAACGTCTACAATGGCTTTTTTAACTTTTAATATTAACATTGATAAGTGATTATTCAGCGATTTCTAAAGCAATTTCCATCATTTGAGTAAATGATGTTTGACGTTCTTCAGGTGATGTAGCTTCATCTCTTAAGATATGATCACTTACAGTAAAAATACCTAATGCTTTTTTACCAGCATGAATCGCATTTAGATATAAGCCAGCTGATTCCATTTCAATACCTAAGATACCCATGTTCTTCCAACTATCGTTGAAATGTTTATCGGCATTATAAAACGTATCTGATGATAAAATATTTCCAACATGTGTAACTGCCCCGATATTATCAGCAACTTGTTTAGCTTTAGTAATTAACTCAAAATCTGCAATTGGAGCAAAGTGACCAGGAATATTAAATTGATCTACATAATTTGAATTAGTTGAAGCAGCTTGAGCAATAATGACATCATATAAATTCACATTCTCTTGTAATGCACCACATGAACCAATTCGAATAATTGTATCAACATCAAAGAAATTATAAAGCTCATACGAATAAATTCCAATACTTGGAATACCCATACCTGAACCCATTACTGAGATCTCTTTACCTTTATATGTGCCAGTGTATCCAAACATATTACGTACTTCATTAAATTGTTCAACATTTTCTAAAAAATTATCAGCAATATATTTTGCGCGTAATGGATCCCCAGGCATTAATACTGTTTTAGCAATTTTAGCTCCATTAGGTTGAATATGAGGTGTACCGTTTGTCATGAATATCTTCTCCTTAACATTTTATTCAAAATAAAGATAACATTTGTTTAAAATTTTTGCGAATTTTTGTACTATATAAATGAGAGAAACATATAAATTATGTTAATATAGTTGGCTTTCGAGCAATACATTGGAGGAAATTTTTATGGAATATTCAAAATATATTGATCATACACTTTTAAAACCAGAATCAACACGTCAACAGATTGATAAAATTATTTCTGAAGCTAAGGCGTATCATTTTAAATCGATTTGCGTCAATCCGACCCACGTTAAGTATGCTTCTGAACAACTTGTGAATTCTGACGTAATCGTATGTACAGTGATTGGGTTCCCACTTGGAGCTACAACAACCGCTACAAAGATTTTTGAAACAGAAGATGCGATTAAAAATGGCGCGTCTGAAATTGATATGGTTATCAATATAGGCGCACTTAAAGATGAAAGATATGAAGATGTTCAAAAAGATATTGAAGGCGTAGTTGGCGCAGCTAATGGAAAAATAGTGAAAGTTATTATTGAAACTGTTCTTTTAACAGACGATGAAAAAGTGAAAGCAAGTGAACTAGCAAAAGCTGCTGGTGCAGATTTCGTTAAAACATCAACTGGCTTTGCTGGGGGAGGCGCTACACCAGAAGATGTGAAATTAATGAAAGACACTGTGGGAGACGAATTAGAGGTTAAAGCTTCAGGTGGCGTGCGTAATCTTGAAGATTTTCACAAAATGCTTAATGCAGGTGCTACACGTATTGGAGCAAGTGCTGGTGTTCAAATTGTCAAAGGTTTAGAATCAAATTCTGATTATTAATAATATGTTTTTTAACATCATTTAGAAATGCAACAACCGAGAAAGGGGATAGCACAATGAGAATGGTAGACATCATTGAAAAAAAACGTGATGGACAGACATTAACTAAAGAAGAAATCGAATTTTTCATAGAAGGATATACCAATGGAGATATCCCAGATTATCAAGCTTCTAGTTTAGCGATGGCAATCTTTTTCCAAGATATGAATGAAGAAGAACGTGCAGCTTTAACTATGGCAATGGTTAATTCAGGTGATGTTATTGATTTATCAAAAATCAATGGTATTAAAGTAGATAAACACTCAACTGGTGGCGTTGGAGATACGACGACATTAGTGTTGGCACCATTAGTAGCTGCAGTGGGAGTGCCAGTTGCCAAAATGAGTGGCCGTGGTTTAGGACATACGGGTGGTACGATTGATAAATTAGAATCTATTGATGGGTTCCATGTTGAAATCTCTGAAGCGGACTTCATTAAACTTGTTAATGAAAATCAAGTTGCAGTGATTGGACAAACAGGCAATTTAACACCTGCAGATAAGAAACTATACGCATTAAGAGATGTTACAGGAACAGTTAACTCTATTCCTCTAATCGCATCTTCTATCATGAGTAAGAAAATTGCCGCGGGTGCTGATGCAATCGTCCTAGATGTTAAAACTGGAAATGGTGCATTCATGAAAACATTAGAAGACGCCGAGGCTTTAGCACATGCTATGGTTAGCATAGGAAATAATGTTGGTAGAAATACAATGGCTATTATTTCAGATATGAGCCAACCACTTGGTCGTGCGATTGGGAATGCTTTAGAATTAAAAGAAGCGATTGATACCTTAAATGGTCAGGGACCTGAAGATTTAACTGAACTAGTGTTAACGCTTGGTTCACAAATGGTCGTACTTGCTGAAAGAGCAAATACACTTGAAGAGGCGCGTCAATTGCTCAATGAAGCCATTGAAAATGGTTCAGCATTAGATAAATTCAAAACATTTTTAGAAAATCAAGGTGGAGATGCTTCAGTTGTCAATTCACCGGAGTTATTACCGACTGCCAAATATCAAATTGATTATAAAGCAAAATCAAGTGGTGTAGTTTCAGAGCTTATTGCTAATGAAATTGGAGTTGCTTCAATGATGTTAGGTGCGGGAAGACAAACGAAAGACGATGACATAGATTTAAGTGTTGGCATTGTGTTGAATAAGAAAGTAGGAGACAAAGTCAATGTAGGAGAGTCTTTATTAACGATTCACAGTAATCGTGAAAATGTTGATGATGTAATTAAGAAACTTGACGAAAGTATCGAAATTAAAGCGCAAGCAAAAACACCAACATTAATTCATAAAATAATTACAGAGTAGGAGTGTTAAATATGACGACCCCATTTAAAAGAGTGCATTTAATTGTCATGGATTCAGTAGGTATTGGTGAAGCACCTGATGCTGCAGCTTTTAATGATGAAGGTTCACACACATTAAAACACACGTTAGAAGGTTTTAACCAATCATTACCTAATTTAGAAAAATTAGGATTAGGTAATATTGAAGATTTGCCAGTGGTCAATAAAGTTGAACAACCAGGTGCTTTTTATACTAAATTAAGTGAAGCTTCTGTTGGAAAAGATACGATGACAGGACATTGGGAAATTATGGGACTAAATATCATGCAACCATTTAAAGTTTATCCAAATGGATTTCCTGATGAATTAATTCAAGAGATTGAAGCAATGACAGGTCGAAAAGTTGTAGCAAATAAACCTGCTTCAGGTACTGCAATTATTGATGAATTAGGCGAACATCAAATGAAGACAGGAGATTTAATTGTTTATACTAGTGCAGACCCAGTACTTCAAATTGCTGCACATGAAGATATTATCCCACTTGAAGAATTGTATGATATTTGCGAAAAGGTTCGTGAATTAACTAAAGATCCTAAGTACTTAATTGGCCGTGTTATTGCACGCCCATATGTAGGTGAACCAGGAAACTTTACACGCACGTCTAATCGTCATGATTATGCACTTAAACCATTTGGTAAAACAGTAATGAACACATTAAAAGATCATGACTATGATGTTATTGCAATTGGTAAAATTAATGACATTTATGACGGTGAAGGTGTAACAGAAGCAATAAGAACTAAAAATAATATGGATGGCATGGATCAGCTCATTAATGTCGTTAAAAAGGACTTTAATGGTATCAGCTTCTTGAATTTAGTGGATTTTGATGCGTTATATGGTCACCGCAGAGACAAAGACGGTTATGCACAAGCCATTAAAGATTTTGACGAACGCTTACCAGAATTAATTGATCATTTACAAGAAGATGATTTAGTTATTATTACGGCAGATCATGGTAATGATCCAATTGCAGAGGGTACTGACCATACGCGAGAATATATTCCAGTGCTTATGTTTAGCCCTAAAATAGATGCATATCATGAATTATCAGGAGATACAACATTTAGTTCTATTGGTGCAACAATAGCAGATAATTTCAATGTTGAATTGCCAAAATACGGAAAAAGTTATTTAAAAGAAATGGGAGTTGAATAATTATGAAAATAATGAGATATTTGCTAGGTTTAGCATTTGGATCAGCAGGAATACTACATTTTACAAATGAACGTCAATTTAGATCAATTGTACCGGAGTATTTACCATTACGAAAAACAGCAGTTTTAGTGACAGGTGTATTTGAAATGTTCTTTGGAGTTATGTTATTAGCTAAAAGACCTGCGGATTGGTTGAAAAAAGGTATTAATGCATTTTTACTTGCAGTTTTACCAGCAAACATTTACATGGCAAGAAAGCAATTACCATTAGGAAATAAATCTGTTCCTAAGTGGGCATTATACTTAAGATTACCACTTCAATTCATTTTAATAGCTATCATAAAAAAATTATAATAAAACTTAAATAAACCATACCCTATCTAAAGTATTTAGATAGGGTATGGTTTATTTAATGATTAATTATTTGCCTTCACCAAAAACGTCGTCCCATTGATTACGTTTATCTAAGAATTCTTTTGCGAGTGCTTTAGCACCTTCAAGAGAATGACTAGCAGCCCAACCGCATTGAACTTCATTGCAAGCAGGAACTTCTGTAGCTTCTAACACATCATTTAAAGTTTTTTCAATAATATTTAATACATCTTCGTAGTCATCGTGATCAATAAATGAAACATAAAAACCAGTTTGACAACCCATAGGACTTAAATCTACAACTTTATCAGAATGATTTCTGATATGTTCAGCCATTAAATGTTCTAATGAATGTAGCGCTGGCATATCCATATGCGCTTTATTTGGTTGTTTAAAACGTAAATCATATTTTTTGATAACGTCTCCATTAATCCCTTCCATTGTGCCTGCTAAGCGAATATATGGAGCAACTACTTTTGTATGGTCAAGATTAAAACTTTCAACGTTCATTTTAGTCATATTTATTTCCTCCTATAAATACATTGTTTGAATAATATGATTGTAACAAGAGTGCCAATCATTTACAATTTTCTTAATTAAGTGATTCAAATAATTATTGTAAGAAAATTTTGTAAATTCAAATGAATGTGATGACAATCTATAGTAAATCCGATAAAATAAGTAATAATTAAATTTAAAGATACATCAAGAAATTGATTGACTTGATGTCTAAATAAATATAGATATTAATATTCGTGTATAAAAGGAGTATAAATTGATGAGTAGTAAACAAGAGATATTAGACTATATAGAGAATAAAAAGTACGATTATGTCGAAATAAGCCATCGTATACACGAGCGTCCTGAGTTAGGCAATGAAGAGATATTTGCATCAAGAACATTGATTGATCAATTAAGAGCAAATGAGTTTGAGATAGAAACAGATATTGCCGGACATGCTACTGGTTTTATTGCAACTTACCAGTCTGAAAAAGAAGGACCAACTATAGGATATTTAGCTGAATATGACGCTTTACCTGGTTTAGGTCACGCGTGTGGTCACAATATCATTGGGACAGCAAGTGTATTAGCAGGAGTCGCACTTAAACAAGTTATCGACCATATTGGTGGAAAAGTAGTTGTATTAGGATGTCCTGCCGAAGAAGGTGGAGAAAATGGAAGTGCGAAAGCTTCATATGTAAAAGCCGGTGTGATTGATGATATTGACATTGCACTTATGATTCATCCTGGAAATGAAACATATCCAACGATAAATACATTAGCCGTTGATGTGCTTGATATTAAATTTTATGGTAAAAGCGCCCACGCTTCAGAAAATGCGGATGAGGCTTTAAATGCATTAGATGCGATGATTTCTTATTTCAATGGTGTAGCTCAATTACGTCAACAGATTAAGAAGAGTCATCGTGTACACGGTGTGATTTTAGATGGAGGTAAAGCTGCTAATATTATACCTGATTATACGCATGCAAGATTTTATACACGTGCCACTACTAGAAAAGAACTTGATATTTTAACAGAACGTGTTAATCAAATTGCAAGGGGTGCAGCCATCCAAACGGGTTGTGACTATGAATTTGGTCCTATTCAAAATGGTGTAAATGAATTTATAAAAACACCTAAACTAGACGAATTATTTGAAAAATACGCCATAGAAGTTGGCGAAGAAGTAAGTTATGATGATTTTGGTTTTGGTTCGACAGATACAGGAAATGTTAGTCATATAGTTCCTACGATTCATCCACATGTTAAAATTGGCTCAAGAAATTTAGTAGGTCATACACACCGTTTTAGAGAAGCAGCTGCAAGTGTTCATGGGGATCAAGCTTTGATACGAGGCGCAAAAATTATTGCTCTTATGGGACTAGAATTAATTGAAAATAAAAAACTGTTTGATGAGGTTGTAGAGCAACATTCTCAAATAAAGGGGTAAATAAATGAAAAATGAATATAGTGTTCTAAAGTTAACGTTAAGTGATTTGTATGATGAAAATATTGTATATAATTCAAGGCCTTCTTATGCATTGAATCCTTGGCTCACAACAGAAGAACATCAGTCTAATTTTTTGACTGGTCGTGAAATGATTATTGCTAAGGATATGCCGATTGTTGTACACGAAGCGAGTATTACAGATAAGTTACAACAACTATTTGATCTTATTGGTAAAAAAATACCGGAGCATCTTTATACATTTAGAAATCGTGAAACGTATGAACGCTTGTTACAAGAGATTATCAATAAAGAAGGAAAAAAGATATATTTTCAATATATCGAAAACAATGACATAGTAGATGACGAAGCGTATGCCATTGATAAAGACGTTTTTGTAGCTTTAAATAATAAATCACGTATTCCTGAATGGACACATCATAAATATTTACCGGATCGTGAAATTGTGTCAATTAGAGACTTCAAAGGTCGTATCAAAGATTGGAATTATCCTTTGGTAATTAAGCCAGGAGATGAATTACCAACTGCAGGTGGCTATGGCGTAATGATTTGCTATAACGACGAAGACTTAGAAAAAGCAACTCAACGAATATTTGAAGCGGCCCATGCTACCGATAATTTAATCATTGAACAAAAAATAGAAGCAGTTAAAAATTATTGTGTCCAATTTGCATATTCTAAAGAAATAGGTATCACTTATCTAGGTACTGCCCATCAAATTACCGATAAATATGGTTTATACGCAGGAAATGAAAATGTGCATGATGTTCCAGAAAAAGTGATTCAAGCTGGTCGTGAAATTATGCAAAATGGAGTGAACTTAGGCTTTATTGGTGTGGCAGGATTTGATTTATTATTAGATGAAAATGATAATGTATTTGCTATAGATTTGAATTTTAGACAAAATGGTTCGACAAGCATGTTACTATTACAAGATGAATTAAACCCTAACTATCAAAAATTTTATAGTTATTTTTCAAGAGGAGATAATACTCGTTTCTTCAATGTTATTTTAAAATATGTTAAACAAGGCGTGCTTTATCCTCTTTCGTATTATGACGGTGATTGGTTTGGTAAAGATGAAGTGAAATCTCGCTTTGGATGTATATGGAATGCTGATTCTAAAGAAGAAGTTGAACAATTAGAACAAGCATTTATTAGTGAACTTGATGATACTAATTAAGTTAGAGTATAGGTTAAATTAATTATAAAAAAGAATATGGATGTTTGACGTTAATTTTAATATAATTTAACATTTAATTAGTATATTAAGAGAGAGGGTTTGCAATGGAATATAAGCATAATGACTATTTCAAAGAGATATTAATTAATGAAGTCATTATTTTGGCTAGTAAAAATAAAAAATTAATTCGTATTCATCATGAAGATGGTGATTATACAGGGATGTGGACGAATGAAGACATCGCAAAAGAGTATTTAAATCACTCAGACATTCAATTTGATCGACTATTAAATATTGATATTGATACGTTCGTTACGTATGATATGGATGAATTGTTTGATGAAAGTGATAAAATTTTAATCAATACTTCAAGTAAAGAAGAGGGACATATTGTCAAAGTTGTAGACATGATGGATGAACTCATGTCTGAATTAGATAAAATTCGTCTTAAAGAATTTGCAAAAGATATTTCAAAAGAAAATCATGTTTTTGGTTTAACACGTAAAGGGGAAAAAAGATTTATTCTTATTAGTGATAAAGAAAATCAAAAACCTAATATTATGCCTGTATGGAGTATTAAAAATCGGGCACGAAAAGTTCGTGATAAAGATTTTGAAGAATGTGATTTAATCGAAATCGAAGGTAGTGTATTTAGTGAATGGCTTGATAAATTAAGAGATAATGACCAAGCTGTTGCAGTAGACTTAAAACCTGGAGTCGTAGGTACCATTGTTTCTCCACAAAAAGTATCTAATGAATTATCATTTTAAATCAAATCCCAATAGGTTTCTTTTTTAAGAGATCTATTGGGATTTTTATGTTGATATTTTTGGTTTGAATTAGCTTAAATGAAGAACACCGATTGCACCTGAAAATGCACCATTTTCAATGTAAAAAGGATGGCATCCTCGTAAGACAGTATAATCCTCAATAACTTTTCGTAGTAAAGGATTATTATTAAAAGAAGACCCAATATAAACAACATTTTTTGTTTGATATTCACGAGCTACTGTAATCGCCATCGTTGTAATCACTTCTCCAACGACACCTACTACAGATGCTAATTTATCTGAGTTAGTAACATGTTCATTCATATTATTTAGTACATTGCCAAAGTTTGCAGCAGTGAGTTCACCAGGAATAGGTGGTTCAGAATCTTTATATATATGTTTAACTTTTAAATCGATAATATCTCTATTTCCAGATTGAGCGAGATTTGTAAGTGTTTCATAATCAGATATTTCAGTCAATAAATAACCTAAACCTCGAATCATTCCGCCACCAGTACCAATTCCACCTACACGTTCTTGATGGTGACCGTTATAATAATGTAAAGATGTACCAGTACCTATATTTGCAAATATGTATTGATTAATATGATGGCCTTGCTCCTTAAGTAAAATACCTAATCCCCTTGAAGCAGCATCAAACTCAACAAATATTTGGGATGATTGTTTGATGTTTTCAGCAATAACGCCTGCGTTACCCCCTGTTAAATTGATTTTTTCGCATTCATTTTGGTTTAACCATTGAATGACTTTATTTATATCTGTTGTTAATTCAGTTGACAATGTACGGTGTGTATCATCTTCCATTGCTATTTTAATTAATGTACCGCCGGCATCGATACCTACTCTCATTTTTTTCACCTCTAAAATTAATATATAACAAGTTAATACTATAATAATTTTGACGAATTGCAATTATTTTACAATATTATAAAATAAATGGTAAATATTAGAGTAAATAGATCATTTTATAAGATTTAAAGGTTATATATGATATTATTAAAACAACTTTATGATATAGGGGCTAATTTTATGAGTATAGTAAAGCAATTTGAAAACATTACAATTCAGGAATTTGAAGAACAATATCGCGATGATGTCCTAAACTTTGAATTAAGTGAACGACAACAAATTTATTCATCATTACCTAAATCTGTATTAGAAGATGCTTTAAATGATGAAAATCGAGTGCCTAATATTGCCATTAATGAATATGGAGATGTAGTAGGATTCTTCGTACTTCATCAATATTATCAACATGAAGGATATGATACACCTGAGCATGTCGTTTATGTTCGATCATTGTCTATTAATGAAACGTTTCAAGGACAAGGCTATGGTACAACTATGATGATGTATTTACCTCAATATGTTCAAGCATTGTTTCCAGATTTCAATCATTTATATTTAGTTGTTGATACTGAAAATGAAGGGGCCTGGAATGTATATGAACGTGCTGGATTCATGCATACAGCTACTAAGGAAGAAGGACCCATCGGTAAAGAACGTTTATACTATTTAGATTTGGATTCTAAGCATGTATCGTCATTGAAATTAGTTGAGAATAAAGATTCAAATATTGCCATGTATCAAATCATTAATTTATTAAAAGATGATCAAAAAGTTGGATTTATTGCACTCGAACATCTAGATACCCATCTAAAAATCGCCGCAATAGAAGTATATAAAGATCAAAGAAAAGAGGGTATTGCTGGGAGTGCTTTAAGACAACTCCCTACATATGTACGCAAACATTTTAAAGAAATAAGAAGTATAGGTATTACATTATTTGGAGAAAATAATGAACTTAAGCCATTATGTATTAGTAGCGGCTTTGTTGAGACAGATCAATCAGATGACTTAGTTATTTTCAAAAAATATATTAATTACTAATTGAATAGCAATTGCGAAATCATAAAATGTCATTTATAATTTATCTTTGTTACTATTAATAAAAGCAATATAAAGATAATAAAATCCTTTGAAAGGAAGTTTAGTTATAATGAAAATTCAAGATTATACTAAAGAAATGGTTGATGAAAAATCATTTATCGATATGGCTTATACTTTATTACACGATAAAGGGTCAACAATGAATCTCTACGATATTATTGATGAATTTAAAAGCCTTGGTAATTATGAATATGATGAAATTGAAAACCGTATTGTACAATTTTATACTGATTTAAATACAGATGGACGTTTCTTAAACGTTGGTGAAAATCAATGGGGATTACGTGATTGGTATTCAGTAGATGATATTGAAGAAAAAATTGCACCAACAATTCAAAAATTTGATATTCTTGATGACGATGATGAAGAAGATGAAAATCTTAAGTTACTTGGCGACGATGAAATGGATGATGACGATGATATTCCAGCTCAAACTGATGATCAAGAAACATTAGATGATTCTGATGATAATGAAGAAGATATTGACGATTCAGATATCGTTATTGAAGAAGATGATGATGACGACATCGCTGAAGGTGAAGAAGAGGCATTTGAAGATGCAGAAGATTTTAATGACTAAATATTAGTTTTAATTGACTTTTGAATGAAAAATGTTAAAATTTTATTCGGGCTCCTTTAATTAGGACACGTGTATAAATGTTATACGCTCCCCTTACAAATATGTGAGAGGGAGCGATTTTTTTATTTTTAGGAAATGTTTAAATTTTGTAGAGATAGAGTAAGGAAGCAACCCTTAATAAATTAGGAGGTCAGACAATGACAAAATTTATCTTTGTAACCGGCGGAGTAGTTTCATCTTTAGGTAAAGGTATCACAGCCGCTTCTCTAGGAAGATTGTTAAAAGACAGAGGACTTAAAGTAACAATTCAAAAATTTGATCCATATTTAAATGTTGATCCTGGTACAATGAGTCCTTATCAACATGGAGAGGTATTTGTTACAGATGATGGCGCTGAAACTGACTTGGACTTAGGACATTATGAACGTTTTATAGATATCAATTTAAATAAATATTCTAATGTCACTGCGGGAAAAGTATATTCACATGTGCTAAAAAAAGAACGTCGTGGAGATTATTTAGGTGGAACAGTTCAAGTGATTCCACACATTACAAATGAAATTAAAGAACGCTTATTATTAGCTGGAGAAAGTACAAATGCGGATGTAGTCATTACCGAAATCGGCGGCACAACAGGTGATATTGAATCTCTTCCATTTATTGAAGCTATTCGCCAAATTAGAAGTGACCTTGGTCGTGAGAATGTGATGTATGTTCATTGTACATTACTTCCATACATTAAAGCAGCTGGAGAAATGAAAACTAAACCAACACAACATAGTGTAAAAGAATTACGTGGTTTAGGTATTCAACCTGACTTAATTGTTGTTCGAACAGAATATGAAATGACTCAAGATTTAAAAGATAAAATTGCTTTATTCTGTGATATAGATAAAGAGAGTGTTATTGAATGTAGAGATGCATCGTCATTATATGAAATCCCATTACAATTAAGTGCTCAAAATATGGACGATATTGTAATTAAACGATTAGATTTAGATGCTAAATACGATACACAATTAGATGAATGGCAATATTTATTAGATACCGTTAATTCATTAGATGGTACAATTACTATTGGCTTAGTTGGTAAATATGTAAGTTTACAAGATGCATACTTGTCAGTGGTTGAATCACTAAAACATGCAGGTTATCCATTGAAAAAAGATGTTGTAGTAAAATGGATTGATTCAAGTGAAGTGACAGACGAAAATGTAGAGAGTTACTTAAGTGATGTGGATGGAATTTTAGTTCCTGGTGGCTTTGGTTTTAGAGCAAGTGAAGGTAAAATTTCAGCTATCAAATATGCAAGAGAAAATAATATACCTTATTTTGGTATTTGCTTAGGGATGCAATTAGCAACTGTCGAATTTGCAAGAAATGTTGTAGGCCTTAAAGATGCCCATTCAGCAGAACTTGATCCAAATACACCATATCCAATTATTGATTTGTTACCTGAACAAAAAGATATCGAAGATTTAGGTGGCACATTACGTTTAGGTCTTTATCCATGTACTATTAAAGATCATACTTTGGCGCATAACATTTATAATGAAACAAATATTGAAGAGCGTCATCGTCATCGTTATGAATTTAATAATACTTATAGAGAACAATTAGAAGATAAAGGAATGGTCTTTTCTGGTACTAGTCCAGATGGTCGTTTAGTGGAAATGGTAGAAATTCCAGAAAATGATTTCTTCATTGCTTGTCAATTCCATCCGGAATTCTTATCTAGACCTAATAGGCCACAACCCATTTTCAAAGCTTTTGTAGAAGCTGCTTATAAACATCAACAAAATTAAAATATCAAAATAGAAGCGGAACAGACTACTTTTTAAAGTCTATTCCGCTTCATTTATATCAATTTATATAGAAGTTAAAGGCTGTACATGTTAAGTATTAATGATTATAAAGTTATTTTATAATTCCAAGTCTCTAGTCATTTCAATCATTTGTGTATATATATCATAGTAAATGTAATTAAACGCCATTGTATGAGGTTGTACAATTTTATCATAATCCTCAGTATATACGATTGGACGCGGGGTTGATAAGTTTACAAAATGCATAAGATGTTCAGGGAAATCTTCTTGTTTAGGACGATTGCATACTAATACAAAATCAATATCTTTGTCTATTAATTGTTGAACATCTTGAGCAACTTCCTTGGTATAAAAAGGAGAGAATAAAAATACACGGTCAGTTGTGTCTAAATCATTTAAACTGTTTAATTCACTCAATTTTTTACTAGAATTTAATTTTTCATCACTGTCTAATATAAAAGTTTCAAAAAATTTTAAGTCTCCATAACCATTAATATATACATACCCTTCTCCACCAATAGCTTGGATTAAACATTGAGCAGCCATTTGTATATCTAACGCCTGGTCTTCTAAACGATTGAATATACCCGTTAATTGTGTTTGTAGTATCTTTGACATGATTATCCTCCATTTCATTAGTATTGTAATGAAATATAATATTTTATGCAATGAAGCTTCAAAAGTTATCAATTATTTTTAAATTAAGCATGCAATAAAAAATATTATCTGCTATAATAATTTTGAAAATTTATGTAATTGGATACAAGGAGGAACTTTCATGCCATTAGTTTCAATGAAAGAAATGTTAATCGATGCGAAAGAAAATGGTTATGCGGTTGGCCAATACAACTTAAATAACTTAGAATTTACACAAGCTATTTTAGAAGCTTCTCAAGAAGAGAACGCGCCAGTTATCTTAGGTGTTTCCGAAGGTGCTGCACGTTACATGAGTGGTTTTTATACAGTAGTTAAAATGGTAGAAGGTTTAATGCATGATTTAAATATTACTATACCAGTAGCTATCCACCTAGATCATGGTTCAAGTTTTGAAAAATGTAAAGAAGCTATTGATGCTGGATTTACTTCAGTAATGATTGATGCTTCACATAGCCCATTTGAAGAAAATATTGAAATTACTTCTAAAGTAGTAGAATATGCACATCAACATGGCGTGTCAGTTGAAGCTGAATTAGGAACAGTCGGTGGACAAGAAGATGATGTTGTAGGCGGTATCATCTATGCTGATCCTAAAGAATGTCAAGAATTAGTTGAAAGAACTGGTATTGATACTTTAGCACCAGCATTAGGTTCAGTACACGGTCCTTATAAAGGCGAACCTAAATTAGGCTTCAAAGAAATGGAAGAAATTGGTGCATCAACTGGCTTACCACTTGTTTTACATGGTGGTACAGGTATTCCAACTAAAGATATTCAAAAAGCAATCCCTTATGGTACTGCAAAAATTAATGTAAATACTGAAAATCAAATTGCTTCAGCTAAAGCTGTTAGAGATGTATTGAACAATGATAAAGAAGTTTACGATCCTCGTAAATACTTAGGTCCAGCACGTGAAGCTATTAAAGAAACAGTAAAAGGCAAGATTAGAGAGTTTGGTACGTCTAATCGTGCTAAATAAAATAAAGATTATTAAAGGTTAAGGCAACCTGAACTGTCAGCAAAGTGATCGCTTTGTTGACAGTTTTTTTATTTTATACAAAATTTTACGATATATTATTAAAGTATTTGTATAAAGTTAGTCGTGCGGAGTGTTACTCAATGACTGACTCACGATGTATAAAAATTAAATTAACTTTTTATAAAATTTATGAAAAAATAGAATTAATTAATTGTATAAATTGATTTATAATAGTGTTATCAATCCGTTATATGAATTATTAGATTTTTAGATATTAATATTATAATTGCTAAGTTTTTTTAAAAGTTAGTGTTTTACAAATAAATAATATATAATTTATAATGCGAATTATGTATAATTTTACAAAAGGCGATAAAGGAGAAAAAATAAATGAGTCAAGAAGTAATTAAAATCCGAGGTGGTCAACCACTAAAGGGTGAAGTTACAATTAGTGGTGCAAAAAATAGTGCCGTAGCTATTATTCCAGCTACTTTATTAGCGCAAGGACAAGTGAAAATTGACGGTTTACCGCAAATCTCAGATGTTGAAACACTTGTGAGTTTATTAGAAGATTTAAATATTAAAACAAATCTTAATGTTAAAACATTAGAAGTTGATACATCAGAAATTAAAAATGCACCATTACCAAATAATAAAGTTGAATCTTTACGTGCCTCTTATTATATGATGGGAGCCATGTTAGGTCGATTTAAAAAATGTGTGATTGGTTTACCAGGTGGTTGTCCATTGGGCCCACGTCCAATTGATCAACACATTAAAGGATTTAAAGCTTTAGGTGCTGAAATTGATGAATCAAGTGATACATCAATGAAAATAGAAGCAAAAGAATTGCACGGAGCCAACATCTTTTTAGATATGGTAAGTGTTGGTGCAACCATCAATATTATGCTTGCAGCTGTTCATGCAAAAGGGCAAACAACGATTGAAAATGCTGCCAAAGAACCAGAAGTAGTAGATGTAGCAAACTTTTTAAATAGCTTAGGCGCAAATATCAAAGGCGCCGGTACGAGTACTCTAAAAATCAGTGGTGTTGAAGAGTTACATGGAGCCGAATATCAAGTGATTCCTGATAGAATTGAAGCGGGAACGTATATGTGTATTGCAGCTGCTTGTGGTGAAGAAGTAACAATTAAAAATATTGTACCTAAACATTTAGAAGCCCTCACAGTTAAACTAAATGAATTAGGCGTTGATATTGATATCGATGATGATAAAGAACAAATAGTAATTAAAGGTAAATCATCATATAAAAATGTAGATATTAAAACATTAGTATATCCTGGATTTGCTACTGACTTACAACAACCTATTACGCCTTTATTATTTATGACAGATGGTCCTTCTTTCGTTACAGAAACGATATATCCAGCTCGTTTCCGCCATGTAGAAGAGCTCAAAAATATGGGAGCTCGTATTGAAGCAGATACGTCTACTGGTACTGCAACAATTAAACCTTCTAAACTTCAAGGTGCCGAAGTATATGCGAGTGATTTACGTGCAGGAGCTTGTTTGATTATTGCTGGATTACTAGCAGAAGGTGTTACAACAATTTATAATGTTAAACATATTTATAGAGGATATACAGATATCGTTAAACATCTTAAAGAATTAGGTGCGGATATTTGGACTGAACAAGTTTAATTATTTTTGATATACTTAAATATATTAATTGCTGAAGTATATTAAACACCTGCAATGTTTAAGAAGTTTTGAATAGAGGTGAAGACAATGGAAATCTGTCCATATCTCGAAGAAACCTTTAAAATTGTTGGTAGAAGTTGGAACGGTTTAATCATTAATTACCTATCTCGATGCGCTGATTATACTGCACACTTTTCCGATATGAAAAGGGATTTAAAAACAATTACTCCACGTGCATTAAGTATTAAGCTTACAGAATTAGGTGAGTGGGAATTAGTAGACAAAAAAGTCATTTCTACACGTCCTGTTTCTATCGTTTATGAGTTAACCGATAAAGGAAAAGCACTTGCTGAGGCTTTAAGACCAATTGAAGCATGGGCTAGAGATTACGTCACATTAGAACATAACGATTCAGTTAAATAATATAGTTAAAAGGTTGGAGTTTATATAAACTTTAACCTTTTAATTATGTTTAAATAAAATCAAATCGGATATATATCAGACATACACATTCTTAAGGAGTGAATCATTGATGAGAAATTATACTCAACAATATATTAATGGTGAATGGATTGATAGTGAAAGTAACGAAACAATTGATGTAATTAATCCAGCAACAGAAGAAGTTATTGGAAAAGTTGCAAAAGGTAATGAAAAAGACGTAGAAAAAGCGGTTCAAGCTGCTCATGACGTATATTTAGAATTTCGCCATAGTTCAGTTGAAGAAAGAAAACAACTACTAGATAGAATAGTAGAAGAATATAAAAATAGAAAACAAGATATTATTGAAACAATTACAGCAGAGTTAGGCGCTCCACTAACTGTTTCAGAAAATGTTCATTATCAAATGGGTTTACAACACTTTTCAGAAGCACGTAGAGCTTTAGATTCATTTGAATTTGAAGAACGTCGCGGAGATGATTTGGTAACTAAAGAAGCGATTGGCGTTTCTGGATTAGTTACACCATGGAATTTCCCAACTAATCAAACATCTCTTAAATTAGCAGCAGCATTTGCTGCAGGTAGTCCAGTTGTGTTAAAACCTTCTGAAGAAACACCATTTGCTGCAATAATTTTAGCTGAAATCTTTGAAAAAGCAGGCGTTCCTAAAGGCGCATTTAACTTAGTTAATGGTGATGGTGAAGGTGTAGGTAATCCATTAAGCGAACATCCTAAAGTTAGAATGATGTCATTCACTGGTTCTGGAGCTACAGGTTCTAAAATTATGGAAAAAGCAGCTAAAGATATCAAAAAAGTATCTCTTGAATTAGGTGGCAAATCACCATATATCGTACTTGACGATGTAGATATTAAAGAAGCTGCAAAAGCTACAACTGGAAAGGTTGTTAATAATACTGGTCAAGTATGTACTGCAGGAACAAGAATCTTAGTTCCAGAAAGTATTAAACAAGAATTCTTAACTGCCTTAAAAGAAGAGTTTAGTATTGTTAAAGTTGGCGATCCACTTGATAAAAATACCCAAGTAGGACCAATCATTAGTAAAAAACAATTCGACACAGTACAATCTTATATTGATAAAGGTATTGAAGAAGGCGCTGAATTATTATATGGTGGTCCAGGTAAACCAGAAGGATTAGATACAGGTTATTTTGCTAGACCAACTATTTTTATAAATGTTAAAAATGATATGACTATTGCACAAGAAGAAATTTTTGGTCCAGTTGTTTCAGTCATCACATATAATGATTTAGACGAAGCAATCGAAATTGCTAATGATACTAAATATGGTTTAGCAGGATATGTAATTGGTAAAGATAAAGAAACGCTTCAAAAAGTGGCACGTTCAATTGAGGCAGGCAGAATTCAAATTAATGAATCTCCAAACGAACCCTATTTACCATTTGGTGGTTATAAACAATCTGGTATCGGTCGTGAATGGGGCGACTACGGAATTGAAGAGTTCTTAGAAGTAAAATCAATTGCTGGTTATTTTAAATAATTAAGTATAATGAAATAGTTTAATATAAATACAGTTCATGGAATCATTTTAGTTCCATGAGCTGTTTTATTTTTTGAAATTTAATAAAATCATTTTGTAATTAAATTAAAAATTTGCTATATTAATTCTAGTATTTAAGATGCTAACGTTTAAAACATTTAAGTTATAATCATTTAGATGATTTAACAATGCTAGTAGCTAGATGATTTTTATAAAAATATAAGAAATGGGTGCAATTTATGCCTGAAAGAGAACGAACATCACCACAATATGAATCTTTTCATGAATTGTATAAAAATTATACGACAAAAGAACTTACGCAAAAAGCAAAATCATTAAAACTAACTAATTATAGTAAATTGAATAAAAGTGAGCTTGTCTTGGCAATTATGGAAGCTCAAATGGAAAAAGATGGAAATTACTATATGGAGGGTGTTTTAGATGATATACAACCTGATGGATATGGTTTTTTAAGAACTGTTAATTATTCTAAAGGTGAAAAAGATATATATATATCAGCTAGTCAAATTAGACGTTTTGAAATTAAACGAGGCGATAAAGTAACTGGAAAAGTACGAAAGCCTAAAGACAATGAAAAATACTATGGACTTCTACAAGTTGACTTTGTTAATGATGAAAATGCAGAAGTTGTAAAAAAACGTCCTCATTTCCAAGCACTTACTCCGTTATATCCAGAGGAAAGAATTATTCTTGAAACAGAGCCTCAAAATTATTCTACTCGAATTATGGATTTAGTTACTCCAATTGGTTTAGGTCAACGTGGCCTTATTGTCGCTCCTCCTAAAGCTGGTAAAACTTCATTACTTAAAGAAATTGCAAATGCAATTAGTACAAATAAACCAGATGCTAAATTATTTATATTATTAGTAGGTGAACGACCTGAAGAGGTAACTGATATAGAGCGTTCAGTGGAGTCAGCAGAAGTAGTACATTCCACTTTTGATGAACCTCCTCAACATCACGTTAAGGTAGCAGAATTATTATTAGAAAGAGCAAAACGTCTTGTAGAGATAGGACAAGATGTCATTATCTTGATGGACTCTATTACGCGTTTAGCAAGAGCATATAACCTTGTTATCCCACCTAGTGGTAGAACATTGTCAGGTGGCTTGGATCCAGCATCCTTACATAAACCTAAAGCATTTTTCGGTGCTGCTCGTAATATTGAAGCAGGTGGTAGCCTAACTATTTTAGCAACGGCTCTAGTAGATACAGGTTCACGTATGGATGATATGATTTATGAAGAGTTCAAAGGTACAGGTAATATGGAACTTCATCTTGATCGTAAATTATCTGAACGTCGAATATTCCCAGCTATTGATATTGGGCGTAGTTCTACGCGTAAAGAAGAATTATTAATTAGTAAGTCTGAATTAGAGTCATTATGGCAACTTAGAAATATGTTTACTGATTCTACCGATTTTACAGAGCGTTTTATAAGAAAATTAAAACGTTCAGAAAATAACAAAGAATTTTTTGAACAATTGCAAAAGGCAGCCGCTGAAAGTACAAAAACAGGAAAACCAATTATCTAAAATATATGATTGAGGGTTGCGTTTTCCTTCAATAACTATTATAATTACACAGTATTGGGTAAAAACTCACAAATAACTCTGTTCCAGATGGTTCAGGGCAAAGGAGCTGAAAAAAATGAAACAAGGAATTCATCCTGATTACCACAAAGTCATCTTTTTAGATACAACAACGAACTTTAAATTTTTAAGTGGTTCTACTAAAACTTCTTCAGAAACAATGGAATGGGAAGATGGTAACGAATACCCAGTTATTCGCTTAGATGTATCATCTGATTCACATCCATTCTACACAGGACGTCAAAAATTCGCTGCTGCGGATGGTCGTGTGGAACGTTTCAACAAAAAGTTTGGTCTCAAATCAAACAACAATTAATTTTGAACTTAAAATGCCTGCCTAATCTATTATGTATAGAATTAAGCAGGTATTTTTTTATTTCTAAACTATTTTATTAATTTCTTCAGTGATAACCCAGTAATAAACTCATTTATAATAATCGAAAATATGATATAATTAAGCGATTATGTTTTGAAAAAGGTGGAACTTATAATGTATGAGACTTACCATTCTGGTTGGATTGAATGCATTACTGGAAGTATGTTTAGTGGTAAATCGGAAGAATTAATTCGTCGATTAAGAAGAGGAATTTATGCTAAACAAAAAGTAATCGTATTTAAACCAGCTATTGATGACCGGTATCATAAAGAGAAAGTTGTATCACATGATGGTAATGAGCTAGAAGCCATTAATATCTCAACAGCTAGAGAAATACTATTACAAAATTTATCTCAATTTGATGTCATAGGTATAGATGAAATTCAATTTTTTGATAATGAAATTGTACATATAGTAGAAAAGCTAGCTGAAGATGGTCATAGAGTTGTAGTAGCAGGATTAGACATGGACTTTAGAGGTGAACCTTTTGACCCCATGCCTCAAATTATGGCTGTAAGTGAACAAGTGACCAAATTACAAGCCGTTTGTGCAATATGTGGTTCGTCATCAAGTCGGACGCAACGTTTAATTAATGGACAACCAGCAAGAATTGATGATCCAATTATATTAGTAGGAGCAAATGAAAGTTATGAGCCAAGATGCAGAGCACATCATATTGTAGCACCTAGCATCAATGACAAGGAGGAAATATAGTGTTTGATCAATTAGATATTGTTGAAGAAAGATATGAACAGTTAAATGAAATGTTAAGTGATCCAGAAATTGTTAATGATCCAGATAAATTACGAAAATATTCTAAAGAACAAGCTGATTTACAGAAAACAGTAGATGTTTATAGAGATTACAAAAGTAAAAGAGAAGAAGTAGCAGAAATAGATGAAATGCTAACTGAAACAGATGATAAAGAAGAAATTGAAATGTTAAAAGAAGAAGCATCAGGATTAAAAAGTGAACTTCCAGAATTAGAAGAACAACTTAAATTCTTGTTAATTCCTAAAGATCCAAACGATGAAAAAGACGTTATTGTCGAAATTAGAGCAGCAGCTGGTGGAGATGAAGCAGCTATTTTCGCAGGCGATTTATTAAGAATGTATACAAAATATGCGGAATCTCAAAATTTTAAAACTGAAATTGTTGAAGCGGCAGAAAGTGATCATGGTGGATATAAAGAAATCAGTTTTTCAGTTTCAGGTAGTGGTGCTTATAGTAAGTTGAAATTTGAAAATGGTGCTCATCGTGTACAACGTGTGCCCGAAACAGAATCTGGAGGACGCATTCATACATCTACAGCGACTGTAGCTGTTTTACCTGAAGTTGAAGATGTAGAAATTGAAGTGCGTAATGAAGATTTGAAAATTGATACGTATCGTTCAAGTGGCGCTGGTGGTCAACACGTTAATACTACAGACTCTGCTGTACGTATTACGCATATTCCAACCGGTATTATTGCAACGTCTTCAGAAAAATCACAAATTCAAAACCGTGAAAAAGCATTAAAAGTATTAAAAGCGCGATTATATGATATGAAATTACAAGAAGAACAACAAAAGTACGCGGCTCAACGTAAATCAGCTGTAGGGACAGGAGATCGTTCTGAACGTGTAAGAACTTATAATTATCCTCAAAGTCGTGTGACAGATCATCGAATTGGTTTAACTTTACAAAAGCTCGACCAAATTATGGAAGGTAAATTGGATGAAATTATTGATGCATTAACACTTTCTGAACAAACTGAAAAACTGAAAGAACTAAATAATGGCGAGCTTTAAAGATACCTTACAAGAAGCGATTGAATTAACAAAAGAAAAAGGATTTGAACAATCTAGAGCGGAATGGCTGATGTTAGACTTATTTGAATGGTCTAGGACAGATTATTTAATGCATATGTATGATGAGATGTCTCAAGCTGAAGAAGCAAAATTTTCACTTGCATTAGACCGTATGTTATTAGGAGAGCCCATTCAATATATTGTTGGTTTTCAATCATTTTATGGATATCAATTACAAGTAAATTCTCATTGTCTTATTCCACGTCCAGAAACAGAAGAAGTCATGCTTCATTTTTTAGAGCATTGTAAGGATGGGAGTACAATTGCTGATATAGGAACAGGCAGTGGAGCGATTGCAATTGTACTTAAAAAACTAAATCCAACCTTAAATGTAATAGCCACAGATCTTATTGAAGATACTTTAGAGGTAGCATCTGATAATGCACATCAATTAAAAGCGGATATCAGATTTCTAAAAGGTAATGCCCTTAAACCACTTATTAAAGAAAATATTAAATTAGATGGCTTAATATCAAACCCTCCTTATATTGATCAAACTGAGATGAAAGATATGGAAGATACAGTAGTAAAGTATGAACCTCATATCGCGTTATTTGCTGAGGATGAAGGGTATGAGATTTATGAGATGATTCTAGATGATTTACCCAAAGTACTTAATAAAGGGGCTTATGTAACTTTTGAAATTGGATATAATCAAGGAGAAATATTAAAAGCACGTATTATAAATAAATATCCGCATGTTAATGTAAATCTCTTGAAAGATATTAACGGATTAAATAGAATGATTTCATTTAAGTGGTAATAGTGGAGTGGGAAAGAAATGTATTATTTTCTAACCCACTTCTTTTTCTTTAATAACTTCACATATGTGAAAGGTGTGATCAAAATGAAAACAAAAATATGGAATATGAAAGATTATAGTCAAGATTCCCAAACGTTTTCTCAATTAGCAGAAATAAAAACTATTTATGAAAATGGGGGCCTAATTGCGATACCTACTGAAACAGTATACGGTTTAGGTGCCAATGCTAAAAATGAACAGGCAGTAGAAAACATTTATAAAGCTAAAGGACGTCCGTCTGATAATCCACTGATTGTTCATATTTACAAGCAATCACAAATGGATGCATTTGTATCAACTATCCCTAAGGAAGCCAAAAAATTAATGAATGCATTTTGGCCTGGCCCAATCTCGTTTATTCTTCCTTTAAAACAAGGATACTTATGTGAGAAAGTGACAGGTGGGCTTAATTCTATTGCTGTAAGAATGCCAAGTCATCCAATTGGAAGAGCCATATTAGAATATGTTGATTTGCCAATCGCAGCACCCAGTGCAAATATAAGTGGAAGACCTTCTCCAACGACATTTCAGCATGTGTATAATGATTTAAATGGAAAAATAGATGGTATTGTAAATGGGGATCAAAGTGAAGAAGGCTTAGAAAGTACAGTTTTAGATTGTACACAATTTCCTTTTAGAATAGCAAGACCAGGATCAATTACTCAAACAATGCTTAATCACGTGGTACCTCACAGCGTCATTCAATATGATTATAATCAATTAGAACGTCCCATAGCACCAGGTATGAAATATAAACACTATGCACCTAAAACACCTGTATATATGTTAACTGAATTTACACAACCTATTTCTGAGTTAAATGAATCAGGGTTAGCATTTGTTTTACCTTCTAGTATGAAAAAGTATGTACCTAAAGATTGTATATTTATCTCTCTTTGTGAAAATCAAAGAGATGTTAAAGGGGCTAATCATAACTTATATAAAATTTTACATGACATTGATGATGATGAACGAATACAAAAAGCATTTATTTATACTTTTGATAATATTGAAGGCTCTGAAGCAGTTATGAATCGTATGATGAAAGCAACGGGAAATCAAATAGTTAAAGGAAGAGAATTATGAAGATAATATTTGTATGTACTGGAAATACGTGTAGAAGTCCTATTGCAGAAAGTATAGCTACAGTGCTTCTACCTAACGATTCTATTCAATCACGTGGATTATTTGCAATGAATGGACAATCTATCACTCCTGAAGCATTAGAAGTTATTTTAGAAAATAATTTACCAGAACCCTCTGTATCTCAAATATTCAGTCAAGATGACTTAAAAAGTGATTTAATTTTAACAATGACCAATAATCATAAAAGACAGTTAATCAGTCATTATGGGACAGAATATCCTATCTATACATTATGTGAGTATGTATCAGAAACAGGTGAAATAGGTGATCCATTTGGCGGTAGCATAGATACCTATCGTCACACATTTAACCAATTATACTCTCTTATTAACAAATTGAAACACGAAGAATAAAGAGAAATATTACGCTAATAGTATAAGTTGAGTAATAAATAAGTTATAATAAAAAAGTATAGCTTGTCAGCTATGCTTCTTTTTATCTTTGCAAGTGAGGTGAAATAATATGCAAGAACTTACAACTTTACTGGATGAATTGAAATCTCAATCTTTTTTCAAGAAAGATGAGATGTGTGTGATAGGATGTTCAACTTCTGAAGTAATTGGGGAAAAAATTGGGTCAGTTGGTTCAATGGAAGTCGCTGAAACTATTTTTAATGAATTAGAACGTATAAAACGTGAAACGGGCGTTTCATTTGCGTTTCAAGGTTGTGAACATATCAATAGGGCGATTACAATTGAGCGAGAAGATTATAATCCATTTACTATGGAAGAAGTAACTGTTGTACCAGATGTTCATGCAGGAGGAAGTCTTGCTACATATGCCTATCAACATATGAACGATCCAATAGTCATTGAATATATAAAAGTGCCTAAAGGTATTGATATTGGTCAGACGCTTATTGGAATGCACATTAATCATGTTTGTGTTCCATTGAGAACAAGCGTTAAAAAAGTTGGTGAAGCTATAGTTACAATCGCTACTTCAAGACCAAAAAAAATTGGTGGAGAAAGAGCTAAATACGAATAAGTTCTAAAGGAAGAAGGGGAATATATGTCTTATATTAAAGAACAAGATCACATTATTTATGAAGCGATTCAAAATGAATATAACCGTCAAAACAATAATATTGAACTCATTGCTTCAGAGAACTTTGTTTCAGAAGCGGTAATGGAAGCGCAAGGATCTGTAATGACAAACAAATATGCAGAAGGCTATCCAGGTCGTCGTTATTATGGTGGTTGTGAATATGTTGATGTTACAGAAACAATTGCTATTGAACGTATCAAAGCTTTATTCGGAGCTGAACATGCAAATGTACAACCACATTCAGGTTCGCAAGCTAATATGGCAGTGTATTTAGTTGCTTTAGAAATGGGAGATACTGTGCTTGGAATGAATTTAAGTCATGGTGGTCATTTAACCCACGGTGCTTCAGTTAATTTTAGTGGTAAGTTTTATAACTTTATCGATTATGGTGTAGATAAAGAAACTGAAAGAATTAATTATGATGAAATTCGTGAATTAGCACTGAAACATAAGCCTAAATTAATTGTAGCTGGTACGTCAGCGTATTCTAGACAATTAGATTTTAAGAAATTTAAAGAAATTGCTGATGAAGTTGGTGCTAAATTAATGGTTGATATGGCACACATTGCAGGTTTAGTAGCAACTGGATTACATCCTAATCCTGTAGAATATGCTGACTTTGTTACCAGTACAACTCATAAAACGCTGAGAGGACCACGTGGAGGCCTAATTCTTTGCAAGGAAAAATATAAAAAAGAGATAGATAAGACAATATTTCCTGGAATTCAAGGTGGACCACTAGAACATGTGATCGCTGCAAAAGCTGTTGCTTTTGGAGAAGCTTTAGAACCAGATTTCAAAGTGTATCAAGAGCAAGTCATTAAAAATGCTAAAACTTTAGCTGAAACACTTCAAGATGAAGGATTTAGAATTATTTCAGGAGGTACGGATAATCATCTAGTTTCAGTAGATGTGAAACAATCAGTTAATTTAACTGGTAAACAGGCTGAAGAAACATTAGATTCAATTGGTATTACATGTAATAAAAATACAATACCTTTTGATCAGGAGAAACCATTCGTTACAAGTGGAATTAGACTAGGCACTCCTGCTGCAACGACGCGTGGTTTTGATGAAGTAGCATTTAAAGAAGTAGCTTTAATTATCAGTACAGCATTAAAAAATTCAAATGACCAAGCAAAATTGAAAGAAGCTAGTGATAGAGTAAAACAATTGACTCAACAATATCCGCTATATGAATAACAACATAAATGGAGGAAATGAATTATGAGTAAAGTACATGTATTTGATCACCCACTCATTCAACATAAATTGAGTTACATTCGTGATAAAAATACCGGAACAAAAGAATTTAGAGAGCTTGTTGATGAAGTAGGTATGCTAATGGCATATGAAGTTACAAGAGATTTACAATTGCAAGATGTAGAAATTGAAACTCCTGTAACAACTATGACAGCCAAACGATTAGCTGGAAAAAAATTAGCAATTGTACCTATTTTAAGAGCAGGCTTAGGGATGACAGATGGTGTATTAAACTTAGTTCCAGCTGCTCGTGTAGGACATATTGGATTGTATCGTGATCCTAAAACATTAAAAGCAGTAGAATATTTTGCTAAATTACCTCAAGATATCGATGAGCGTGAAATTATAGTAGTTGATCCAATGTTAGCTACAGGCGCTTCAGCAATCGAAGCAATCAATTCACTAAAAAATCGAGGTGCAAAGAATATTCGTTTTATGTGTTTAATTGCCGCACCTGAGGGTGTTGAAAAAATGCAAGAAGCGCATGAAGATGTTGATATCTATATTGCAGCTTTAGATGAAAAACTTAATGAAAAAGCATATATTACACCTGGTTTAGGAGACGCTGGGGATAGATTATTTGGTACTAAATAGTACTATAGGAGTAAATATTATGAGAAAGATTATGACAGTCTTTGGTACAAGACCAGAAGCAATTAAAATGGCACCTTTAGTTAAAGCACTTGAAAAAGATTCAATGCTAGAACCAATTATTGTTGTAACTGCTCAACATAGAGAAATGCTTGATTCAGTTTTAAAAACATTCAACATAACACCCCATTATGATTTGAATATCATGAAAAAAGGGCAAACTCTTTCAGAAATAACAGCTAGATCTATTATTCAACTCGAGCAAATTATGAAAAAAGAATGTCCAGATATGGTACTTGTTCATGGTGATACCACGACTACTTTTTCTGGCGCATTAGCAGCATTTTATAATCATACATCTGTAGGACACATAGAAGCTGGTCTTAGAAGTGGGAATAAATATGCGCCTTTTCCAGAAGAAATAAATCGACAGATGGTTAGTAACATTGCCGATTTACACTTTGCTCCTACTATTGGTGCAAAACACAATCTAATTCAAGAAAATAAAGATAAGACATCTATAGTGATTACTGGCAATACTGCCATTGATACACTAAATTTTACAATTAATAAAAATTATACCTCTGAGTTGATAGAAAAGCATAAAAATAAAAAAATTGTATTGCTGACTGTTCATCGTAGAGAAAATATTGGAAAACCTATGGAACATATTTTCAAAGCAGTTAGAGATATCGTTGAAGATATTGAAGACGTGGTAGTAGTTTTTCCTTTACATATGAATCCCGAAGTTAGAAAACTATCATACGCTTACTTAGAAAAACATCCAAGGGTAGAGCTTATTGAACCATTAGATGTTGTTGATTTTCATAATTTTGCTAATCATGCTTATTTAATTTTGACTGATTCTGGAGGCATTCAAGAAGAAGCACCATCATTAAATAAACCAGTTTTAGTTCTTAGAGATGTAACTGAAAGACCTGAAGGTGTAGAAGCTGGAACATTAAAAGTAATTGGAACAGAGTATACACATGTGTATCAAGAAATAAGAAAATTATTAATGAACAAACAAGTTTATAATAATATGGCATATGCTCAAAATCCTTATGGAGATGGAAAGGCATCTGAACGTATATGTGAAAGCATTAAATACTATTTAGGATTAACCGAAGAAATACCTAAAGAATTTGAAAAGTAAAAAAATTGTTGATTTAATTGTGAACATTTTATGACAATATTGGTGTTAAATTAAACAACAATTTGAATAGAATTGACACATAAATTACCCTATATTATTATTAAAATTGTATGAGTGGAACGGTTTCCATGATTGTCATAAGTTTTGGAGGCACAAAGAATGAAACGGTTCAGCATCATATTTAGACAATTCATTCAATATTACATTTATTTTTTAATAATGTTAAGTATTTTGTATTTTATTAAATCTAATTCTTTTTTATTAGGCTTAATAATTGGGACACTCGGATCTCTAATCAACACATACATTTTTGAGATATATCTTTCTAGGGCAAAACAACCAGATAATATACATATTTCTACAGGCAATGTATGGAGATACTTAGTCGCAATTATTGCATGTATAGTATGGGTTGTCTTTAAAGAGAATGTAAATATCATTGGTATAATGATAGGCCTTATGATTTCTTATGTATTAATCATTTTACGCCCTCTCTTGCTAAAATAGTAAACTATATACAGAAAGAGGTGAGTACATGGATCACAAATCCCCACTCGTAAGTTGGAATGTGTTTGGATTTGATATTGTTTTCAACTTAGCAAGTATTATGATGCTTATTATTACTGCTATTATTGTTTTTATAATAGCTATTGTTTGTACGCGTAATCTTAAGAAAAGACCTAGTGGCAAACAAAACTTTATCGAATGGATTTTCGATTTTGTAAGAGGCATTATTGAGAGTAACATAGCATGGAAAAAAGGTGGTCAATTTCACTTCTTGGCGGTAACATTAATTTTATTTATTTTTGTTGCCAATATGCTAGGTTTACCATTTGCAATTGTTACACATGATCATTATTTATGGTGGAAATCTCCAACTGCTGACGCGACTGTAACGTTGACGTTATCTACGATGATGATTTTATTAACTCATTACTATGGTGTTAAAATGCGTGGAACAAAAGCATATGTTGGTAATTACTTTAAACCTTTCTGGCCATTAGCAATTATTAATGTCTTTGAAGAATTCTCTTCAACATTAACACTAGGTTTACGTCTTTACGGTAATATTTTTGCTGGTGAGTTACTATTATCACTATTAGCTGGCCTGTTTTTCCAAAACGGCTGGGGCTGGATAATTAGTATTCCTGGCTTAATTATATGGCAAGGATTCTCAATCTTTGTCGGTACAATCCAAGCATATATCTTTATTATGCTATCTATGGTTTACATGTCCCATAAAGTTGCGGACGCACATTAACATAAACAAACATTTTAGGAGGAATTATTAATATGGGTTTAATCGCAGCAGCAATTGCAATCGGTTTATCAGCATTAGGTGCTGGTATCGGTAACGGTCTTATTGTTTCAAGAACAGTTGAAGGTGTAGCACGTCAGCCAGAAGCACGTGGTCAATTAATGAGTATTATGTTCATTGGTATTGGTTTAGTTGAAGCATTACCAATCATCGGCGTTGTTATCTCATTCATGACATTATTCAGATAAGAAATGTTCGAGGCGAAGTCTCTTTGATCTTCGCCATTCGTTTTATTTAGTGGCAAAGTGATGATTAATAATGAAAGGAGTGTCAAATGCCAGTGAATGCATTAACCAATTCATTTGTTTTAGGTGCAACTGCAGGTGGCGTTCAATGGGGAACAACTATTGTTACAATTTTTACATTTATTATCCTATTGGCGTTATTGAAAAAATTTGCTTGGGGTCCATTAAAAGAAGTAATGGATAAACGTGAACGCGATATTAATAGAGATATTGACGAAGCTGAAGAAGCAAAATTGAATGCACAAAAACTTGAAGAAGAAAATAAAAAGACACTTAAAGAAACACAAGATGAAGTTCATCATATTCTTGAAGATGCAAGAATTCAAGCACGTAAACAACATGAAGACATTATTAAAGATGCACATGAACGTGCAAACGGTATGATTGAAACAGCACAAAGTGAAATCAAAAGTGAAAAAGAACGCGCTCTTGCAGATATTAATAATCAAGTTTCTGAATTATCTGTTTTAATTGCTTCTAAAGTTTTACAAAAAGAGATTTCAGAACAAGATCAAAAAGGTCTCGTTGATAAGTATCTTAAAGAGGCAGGCGATAAATAATGGCAGATGTAGCAAAAAAATATGCTAAAGCTTTATTTGATGTCTCTATAGATAAAGATCGATTAGATTTAATGTATGAAGAATTACAAGAAGTTAGTAATGCAACTTTAAATTACATTGATGATTTAAAAGCAATTGATTCAAATCCTAATCAACCTGCTTCTGAAAGACGTAAATTTGCAGGTATTGTATTTGGGGATGCGAACTATTACTTAAAAAATATGCTAATGATTTTAGCAAATAATCGTCATTTAGCGCTTATACATTCTATCTTTAAAGAATTTAAACATTTGTATGACCATCATTATAATCAAGGTGATGCTTTGGTTGAATCTGTATATCAATTGAATGAAGAAGAATTATCTCATATTGAAAGAGTAATTCTTAACAAAACTAAATTGTCTAAAGTACATATTACAACTAAAATAAATCCTAACTTAATTGGCGGGTTTAGAGCAAAAGTTGGGACTACTGTATTAGATGGTAGTATAAAAAATGATTTAGAACAAATAGAGCGTAAATTTAAAAGAGTTAATTAAAAAAGAGGAGTGACATAGATGGCCATCAAAGCTGAAGAAATCAGTGCATTACTTCGCTCACAAATTGAAAACTATGAGTCAGAAATGTCTGTTGATGATGTAGGTACCGTCCTTCAAATTGGTGATGGTATTGCATTAATTCACGGATTAAATGATTGTATGGCTGGTGAGCTTGTAGAGTTTTCAAACGGTGTGCTTGGTTTAGCACAAAACCTTGAGGAATCAAATGTGGGTGTCGTAATCTTAGGACCTTATAGTGAAATTAGAGAAGGCGACGAAGTTAAACGTACTGGCCGTATCATGGAAGTGCCAGTAGGTGAAGAACTTATCGGACGTGTTGTAAATCCACTTGGTCAACCAATTGATGGACAAGGTCCTATCAATTCCACTAAGACACGCCCTGTTGAGCAAAAAGCAACAGGTGTTATGGATCGTAAATCAGTTGATGAACCATTACAAACTGGTATTAAAGCGATTGACGCATTAGTACCAATTGGTCGTGGACAACGTGAGTTAATCATTGGTGATAGACAAACTGGTAAAACAACAATTGGTATTGATACAATTTTAAACCAAAAAGGTTTAGACACAATTTGTATTTATGTTGCTATTGGTCAAAAAGATTCAACAGTACGTGCAAACGTTGAAAAATTACGTCAAGCTGGTGCTTTAGACTACACAATTGTTGTATCTGCATCAGCAGCGGAACCAGCACCATTATTATACATCGCCCCTTATTCAGGAGTAACAATGGGTGAAGAGTTCATGTTTAATGGAAAAAATGTACTTGTCGTATATGATGATTTAACTAAACAAGCAGCTGCTTATCGTGAATTATCATTATTATTACGCAGACCTCCAGGTCGTGAAGCGTATCCAGGTGACGTCTTCTACTTACACAGTAGATTATTAGAAAGAGCAGCTAAATTAAACGATGCACTAGGTGGCGGTTCAATTACAGCTTTACCTATCATTGAAACACAAGCTGGCGATATCTCTGCATATGTTCCAACCAACGTAATTTCAATTACTGACGGACAAATTTTCTTACAATCTGATTTATTCTTCTCAGGTGTACGACCTGCGATTAATGCTGGTCAGTCTGTATCACGTGTTGGTGGTTCAGCACAAATTAAAGCAATGAAAAAAGTTGCTGGTACATTACGTTTAGATTTAGCATCTTATCGTGAGTTAGAATCATTTGCACAATTTGGTTCTGATTTAGACGAATATACTGCTAAAAAATTAGAACGTGGTAAACGTACAGTTGAAGTTTTAAAACAAGATCAAAACAAACCACTTCCTGTTGAAAATCAAGTGTTAATTATTTATGCCTTAACAAAAGGTTATTTAGATGATATCCCTGTAGAAGACATTACACGTTTTGAAGATGAATTAAATAGTTGGTCTAAATCAAATGCTTCAGAATTATTAGGTGAAATCAGAGAAACTGGTAACCTTCCAGATGATGCTAAATTTGAATCAGCTATTAATGAATTTAAGAAAAGTTTTAGCAAATCTGAATAACTAAACTTTAAATCAAAAAGGTGGTGAGATAATGGCTTCTCTTAAAGAGATAGATAGTCGTATTAAATCGACGAAAAAAATGAAACAGATTACCAAAGCGATGAACATGGTTTCAAGTTCTAAATTACGTCGAGCTGAAAAAAATACTAAGCAGTTCGAACCCTATATGGAAAAAATGCAAGATGCGATAACTGCTATTGCAGGCGCAAGTAAAAATTCAAATCATCCAATGTTAAGACCAAGACATATTCAACGTAGTGGTTACTTGGTTATTACAAGTGACAAAGGATTAGCGGGTGCTTATAGTTCGAATGTGCTTAAACGACTAATCAATGACATTAAAGAAAAACATACAAACAGTGATGAATATAGCATTATTGTTTTAGGTCAATCCGGTGTTGATTTCCTTAAAAATAGAGGTTATGAAGTTGAAAGTTCACTTGTTGATGTACCTGATCAACCTTCATTTAAATCAATACAAGCTATCGCTAAGCATGCGATTGACTTATTCAGTGAAGAACATATTGATGAACTTAAGATTTATTATAGCCACTATGTTAGTGTTCTTGAAAATAAACCTTCTGTTAGACAAGTTCTACCATTATCTCAAGATGATTCTAGTCAAGGCCAAGGTCAAATGTCGTCATATGAATTTGAACCAGATAAAGACTCAATCTTAAGAGTTATTCTTCCACAATATGTTGAAAGTTTAATCTATGGAACGATTCTTGATGCTAAGGCTAGTGAACATGCAGCACGTATGACTGCAATGAAAAATGCATCTGATAATGCAACTGAACTTATTGATGACTTATCATTACAATATAATAGAGCGAGACAAGCTGAAATCACTCAACAAATTACAGAAATTGTTAGTGGTTCTGCCGCACTTGAATAATATTTTAAAGGAGGAAATAACATGGGTAATGGCCGTGTAACTCAGGTTATGGGTCCTGTAATTGATGTTCGATTCGAACATAATGAAGTCCCTGAAATTAATAATGCCCTAATTATTGAAGTGCCCAAAGATGATGGCACATTCAAATTAACATTAGAAGTTGCATTGCAATTAGGTGATGATGTTGTTCGTACTATTGCAATGGATTCAACTGATGGTGTTCAACGTGGTATGCAAGTTGTGAATACTGGTAAAGATATTAGTGTTCCTGTGGGTGAAGAAACACTTGGACGTGTGTTTAACGTTTTAGGAGAAACAATAGATTTAAATGAAAAATTAGATAGTTCTGTTAGACGTGATCCAATTCATCGTCGTCAACCTAATTTTGATGAATTATCTACTGAAGTAGAAATTCTTGAAACAGGTATTAAAGTTGTAGACTTATTAGCACCTTATATTAAAGGTGGTAAGATTGGTTTATTCGGTGGTGCCGGCGTAGGTAAAACTGTATTAATTCAAGAGTTAATCAATAATATCGCTCAAGAACATGGTGGTATTTCTGTATTCGCTGGTGTAGGTGAACGTACTCGTGAAGGTAACGATTTATACTATGAAATGAGCGATAGTGGCGTTATCAATAAAACTGCCATGGTATTTGGGCAAATGAATGAGCCGCCAGGTGCGCGTATGCGTGTTGCTTTATCAGCATTGACAATGGCTGAATATTTCCGTGATGAACAAGGTCAAGATGTACTTTTATTCATTGACAATATTTTCCGCTTTACTCAAGCTGGTTCTGAAGTTTCAGCATTATTAGGACGTATGCCTTCAGCTGTAGGTTATCAACCAACACTAGCAACTGAAATGGGTCAATTACAAGAACGTATTACATCTACTAATAAAGGTTCAGTCACTTCAATTCAAGCAGTATTCGTGCCTGCCGATGACTATACTGACCCAGCACCAGCAACTGCGTTCGCACATTTAGATGCAACAACAAACTTAGAACGTAAATTAACTGAAATGGGTATTTATCCTGCAGTAGACCCATTAGCTTCAACTTCTAGAGCTTTAGAACCAGCTATTGTTGGACAAGAACACTATGAAGTTGCACGTGAAGTTCAATCTACATTACAAAAATACAGAGAATTACAAGATATTATTGCAATTTTAGGTATGGATGAATTATCTGAAGAAGATAAATTAACAGTAGAACGTGCGCGTAGAATTCAATTCTTCTTATCACAAAACTTCCATGTGGCTGAACAATTTACTGGTCAAAAAGGTTCTTATGTTCCAGTTAAAACAACTGTAGCGAACTTTAAAGATATCTTAAATGGTAAATACGATCATATTCCTGAGGATGCATTCCGTTTAGTTGGAAGTATGGATGATGTTATTGCTAAAGCTAAAGATATGGGTGTTGAAGTTTAAACTAATTAGGAGGTAAAGATAATGAACACAGTAAATCTTGATATTGTCACTCCTAATGGTTCAGTCTACGAAAAAGATGATGTTGAACTCGTTGTATTTCAAACTACTGCGGGCGAAATAGGTATCATGAGTGGACATATTCCGACAGTTGCCGCATTAAAGATAGGCCATATTAAAGTTAAGTTTAAGAATGGTACTGAGTATATAGCTGTTAGTGGTGGCTTTGTTGAAATTAGACAACATAAAGTATCTGTCATTGTTCAAACAGCTGAAACAGCTAGTGAGATTGATGTAGAAAGAGCTAAATTGGCTCGTCAAAGAGCACAGTCTCATTTAGATGAAGAGGATAACAGTGACATTAACCGAGCTAAACGCGCATTAGCTAGAGCGGAAAACCGTCTGCGTGTAGCTGAATTAAAATAATGATTAAATGACGTGGGATAATATTTATGATGAATATATTGTCTCACCTTAGTGAGAATGGTTAATGAAAAAGTAACAGGTATTAAAATATTTTGATTTAGTTAATTATTCTTAATATATTAAAAGAGTTTGAGACATTTAATAGTGTTTCAAACTCTTTTTTTATTGTACATAAAAGAACTTAGAATAATAATAACTTTAAATTTTTATTTTAGTTACTTTTTATTAAATATCGTAACGTTCTTATGTATCATTATTAACTTTTTTAATGTACAATATATTACAGAAATCTTTAAGGAGAGAAAAGAATGGAATATGTTGGACAATTTGCAATAATACATTTATTTTTACATGTAATATGTATATGTATTGCGTACTGGGCATTACATTCTCTCAGATTAGATCAATTTTTTAAAAAAGGATATTCAACACGACTGCAAGTGTGTATGATTTTCTTAGCAATTTTAATGGGTACTGCAGTAAGTAACTTTATCGTAGATTTATTACAGTACTCTACACAAATTAAATATTTATTTTAAAAAATGAATTTCTATCAATTAACTAAAAATGTAAATATACTATTTAAATAAGTAATTCAAAATGGGAAATGTTATAAGAAATAGGAGTTTAATGTGGAGGATTAATATGGATAAGATAATTATAAATGGAGGCAATCGCCTTACTGGTGAAGTTCAAGTAGAAGGAGCTAAAAATGCTGTATTACCTATCCTTACAGCATCGTTATTAGCGTCTGAAGGAAAAAGCAAATTAACCAATGTGCCTGATTTAAGTGATGTGGTTACTATCAATAATGTTTTATCTACTTTAAACGCTAAAGTGGATTATGATAAAGAAAATGGATCAGTTACAGTTGATGCTTCTGCTACACTAAATGAAGAAGCGCCTTATGAATATGTGAGTAAAATGAGAGCAAGTGTGTTAGTAATGGGACCTTTATTAGCACGTCTAGGTCATGCAATCGTTGCGTTACCAGGTGGCTGTGCAATTGGTGCTCGTCCAATTGAACAACATATCAAAGGTTTTGAAGCATTAGGGGCAGAAATTCATTTAGAAAACGGAAATATATATGCAAGCACTAAAGAGGGATTGAAAGGTGCAAATATTCATCTAGATTTTCCAAGTGTAGGTGCAACTCAAAATATTATAATGGGTGCTTCTTTAGCACAAGGAAAAACAGTTATCGAAAATGTAGCTAAAGAACCTGAAATTGTAGATCTAGCTAATTATATCAATGAAATGGGTGGTAACGTTATTGGTGCTGGTACAGATACCATTACTATCCATGGTGTTGAAAAATTAACAGGAGTTGAACATGCAATTATACCTGATCGCATTGAAGCAGGTACACTTATTATCGCAGCAGCAATTACAAGAGGAGATGTTTTTGTAAAAGGTGCTGTTAAAGAACATATGACAAGTTTAATTTATAAATTAGAAGAAATGGGAGTTAATCTCGATTTTAATGAGGAGGGTGTACATGTCACTACAAATGGTGAACTTCAACCTGTAGATATTAAAACACTGCCTCATCCAGGTTTCCCTACAGATATGCAATCACAAATGATGGCACTATTATTAACAGCTGAAGGTCATAAAGTGGTTACTGAAACAGTATTTGAAAATAGATTTATGCATGTTGCAGAATTTAGAAGAATGAATGCTAATATTAATGTAGAAGGCAGAAGTGCTAAAATAGAAGGTACAAGTCAACTACAAGGTGCTCAAGTAAAAGCTACGGATTTAAGAGCAGCCGCAGCTCTTATTTTGGCTGGTTTAGTAGCAGAAGGTACAACTCAAGTGACAGAGCTTAAACACTTAGATCGTGGTTATGTTAATTTTCATGAGAAGTTAAAATCACTTGGTGCAGATATCAAAAGAGTCGATGACTAATTTTTAAATAGATTTGAGGTAATAGTTATGGAAACAATTTTTGATTATAATGAAATAAAAAAAATCATCCCTCATAGACAACCTTTTTTACTTATTGATCGTATCGTTGAATATGAAGAAGGAAAGCGTTGTGTAGGTTTAAAACAAGTTTCAGGAAACGAACCATTTTTTCAAGGACATTTTCCTGATTATGCAGTTATGCCTGGCGTTCTCATTACAGAAGCTTTGGCACAAACTGGAGCAGTAGCTATGTTAAATAGTGAAGAAAATAAAGGTAAGATTGCTTTATTTGCTGGTATTGATAAATGTAGATTTAAAAAACAAGTGACACCTGGGGATACTTTAATGTTAGAAGTTGAAATTACAAAAATTAAAGGTCCTATTGGAAAAGGTACAGCAAAAGCTACTGTTGATGGACAACTTGCTTGTAGTTGTGAACTTACTTTTGCTATCCAAGATGCTTAATTAAAATAAGAGTAGTAGCGAAATCATTCATTTCGTTACTACTCTATTTTTATCTTTCAAATTTTTCTTCTTTTAATTTTGGTTTAGATTGCATCATTCTGTTAAATGTAATTTTTAATTCTTCTCCTGATAATCCTTCATCAATAAGTTGTTCTAACAGTGTTTCTGCGTATACCTGACGATGTGTATAAATATGACACTCGAAAATAATTGACATTTTTCTTTCAAATAGAGAGATATGATTTATTGTTGCATCAAACAATGCTGGATCGTTAGAAGGTCTAGTAATCACTACTCTAATATCTAATACTGTTTGTGATTCATAATATTTTTGCATGATATCATAATGTGTATCTGAAATTACAATTTCTAGGAGCCAACCTGTACCACTATTCTCTTTATTTATAATAACACCATCATAAAGTTCAAATTCTGAAATCCTGTTATCATCGCTTACTATTTGGAATCGAACTGCTTTAAAAGTCTTCATAACATGTCTCCCATACTCTTAAAAATTTTTAAATTATATGATTATTGTTTTTTTGTTAAATAAGAAGTGTCATATCTTAATATTTTTCTTAAATATATCAGATATTAATACTAAAAAGGGTAGAAATCTAAAAAAATAGCTTTTTGACGTTATATTCAATTCTATATAATATAACGATATAAGGAGGTGACACATGTTAAATAAGATAGTAATCGTTGGTCGTATGACTAAAGATGCAAAAATTTATGATAATGAGGAGGTGAAAATCGCAACGTTTAGTGTGGCTACTGAACGTAATTATAAAGATGAAAATGATGAAATAGCGTGTGACTATATATTGTGTAAAGCATTTGGTAAGATGGCCACTAACATTGAAAAATATACTTCTCAAGGATCTTTAGTAGGTATTACTGGCCAAATGCGTTCTCGTAAATATGAAAAGGAAAAACAAACTCACTTTGTAACAGAATTATATGTTGAAACAATTAAATTTATGTCCCCTAAATTAAATAATGAAAAACTCTCAGATAGCTCACTAAATACAGACACTTATCCATTTGATAATCTCGAATTAATGAATATAAAATAAAACTCTCTATTTTTAATACTCCAAACCTTTCCAATTAATATAAAATAAGTCTTTCAATTATACTCAATTATACTCAAGAGGTCGGTATAAATATTCCGACCTCTTTAACTATGTATGAAACATTAGATACATTTAATTTATTGAATGATAAAAAATACAGTTTATTTTTCTGAAATATTACAAAGTAATTACAGTTAATTCTTTTATTATATATCTAATAAACACTGCCATTAAAGTTTTTATGGTATATATATAAGAAGAATTATTTATAAATCTATGTAATTCTGATGTAAAATAAGTACATTTTTTTTATTTCACTGTAACCTGCTAAGCTTTTTTAGATGTTAGAGTAGTACCTGTAAAATATTTAAGAAAACAAATGACTTAGGAGGATTATACTATTATGAAAAAGACAATTATTGCATCTTCATTAGCAGTAGGTTTAGGATTAGTAGCAGGAAACGTAAGTCATGCTGATGCAAGTGAAAATCAAATTAATAAAGAAAAATTAGCTCAATTAGCGGAATCTAACGATCAATCATTAAATCAACATCCTATTCAAGAAGGAGTATATAATTACCAATTTAATTTAAATGGTAAAACTTATCATTTTTGGTCAGATGGAACATATTTTAAATGGGAATATTATCCATCAAACGGTTCAACTGTAAATAGTGCTAATCAAAATGTAGCTTCAACTTCAAATGTAAGTCAACACTATGCAAATGAAGCTCAAACACAACAAGCACCAAAAACAACACAAACTAAACAAGCAACTCACACACAACAAGCACCTGCTAATGCAACTACAAATCAACCTAAACAATCAACAAGTGGTTCATCTGTAAATGTAAATAGTCATTTACAACAAATCGCTCAACGCGAATCAGGTGGAGATATTCATGCAATCAACCCTTCTTCTGGTGCAGCAGGTAAATATCAATTCTTACAATCTACTTGGGATTCAGTAGCACCAGCACAATATAAAGGTGTATCACCAGCACAAGCACCTGAAAGTGTTCAAGATGCAGCGGCAGTAAAACTTTATAATACTGCAGGTCCATCTCAATGGGTTACAGCGTAAAACTTAATAAATAATTTACTAGTGTCTGAGACAATATGAGTTGTCTTAGGCATTTTTATATATATATTGATAGTAATGACTGAATTTAAAAAGATTTCTGTACTATTCTTTATTTATTATATTTATAATAATAGTTGTATGAATTAAACTTATTTCAATGAATATCTTTTTTATTTGAATTATAACAATGGTTTTGTTATGGTTAAATTAAACTAAAGACTACTAGGGGAGCCATGAAATATGGCTGAGATGAAGCATTCAGACCCTTATAACCTGATTTGGTTAATGCCAACGTAGGAAAGTAGTAATACATATTCATTCATTCTATTTTTTGAATATTGACTACATTTCTACGTTGAAATGTAGTTTTTTTATTTAAGGAGGAATAGTTAATGAGTTTTTCAGATGAATTAAAGCAAGCGTCAAAGCCAATTATTGAAGAGATTTATAATGATGGTTTTATTCAAGATTTATTAAAGGGAAATTTATCAAAACAAGCAGTACGCCAATACTTACGTGCTGATGCTTCTTATTTAAAAGAATTTACTAATTTATATGCTTTACTTATTCCTAAAGCACCTACTATGAAAGAAGTGAAATTCTTAGTAGAGCAAATTGAATTTATGTTAGATGGTGAAGTAGAAGCCCATGAAATTTTAGCGGACTATATTAATGAACCTTATGAAGAAATTGTAAAAGAAAAAGTGTGGCCACCTAGTGGAGATCATTACATTAAACATATGTATTATCATGCTTATACCCACGAAAATGCTGCATACACTATAGCTGCAATGGCACCATGTCCTTACGTATATGAAGTGGTTGCTAAATGGGGATTAGAAGATTCAAATCTTAATAGAGATGCACTTACTGCTAAGTGGTTTGATTTTTATAGCACTGAAATGGCACCTTTAATTGAAGTATTTGACCGTTTGTTAAATGAACTTACAGAACATTGTACCGAACAGGAAAAAAGAGAAATTAAAGAAGCATTTTTACAAAGTACTGTACATGAACGTCATTTCTTTAATATGGCATACATTGATGAAGAATGGGATTTTGGAGGAGCAAATCATGAATAAACCTAAGATTGCGTTAACAATTGCTGGTACTGACCCTTCTGGTGGCGCAGGAGTTATGGCAGATTTAAAATCATTCCATGCTTGTGGCGTATATGGAATGGCTGCTATTACAAGTATTGTGGCTCAAAATACTAAAGGCGTTCAACATATCCATAATCTAGAAACTAGTTGGGTTAAAGAACAATTAGATAGCGTGTTTGATGATGAATTACCTCATGCAATTAAGACTGGAATGATTGCTACACATGAAACGATGGAACTGATTCAAACATATTTAAAAAATCATAGCGATATTCCCTATGTTATCGATCCAGTTATGCTAGCTAAAAGTGGCGATTCCTTAATGGATGATGAAACAAAAAAACATCTTCAGAAAACGCTCTTACCATTAGCGGATGTCGTGACTCCTAACATTCCAGAAGCTGAAGAAATTACTGGCTTGAAAATTGATACTGAAGATAATATTCGTAAAGCAGGTCATATATTTATAAATGAAATAGGAAGTAAAGGTGTAGTAATTAAAGGCGGTCATTCTGCCGATTTAAATAATGCTAAAGACTTTTTATTTACTAAAGATGATGTCTATACTTTTGAAGAGAAGCGATTTAATACGCCACATACTCATGGTACAGGTTGCACATTTTCAGCTGTGATCACAGCCGAACTAGCTAAAGGTAAAACCATTTATGAAGCTGTAAAAAAAGCTAAAAAATTTATTTCATTAAGTATTGAACATACACCTGAAATCGGCCAAGGACGCGGCCCGGTAAACCATTTTGCTTATATGAAGAAAGTAGGTTTAGACGATGAATAGTTTAGAAAAGATAAGACAAGAGAATCCACTAGTAGTCTGTTATACCAATGATGTGGTTAAAAACTTCACTGCGAATGGACTCTTGAGTATTGGTGCAAGTCCAGCAATGAGTGAAGCTCCAGAAGAAGCAGAAGAGTTCTATAAAGTAGCAGGGGCACTGCTTATAAATATTGGAACATTAACTAAAGCAAATGAAAAAGATATTTTAGAAATTGGAAAAATTGCTAATCAACAAGGTACACCCATTGTATTTGATCCAGTTGCTGTAGGTGCATCAACATATCGTAAACAATTTTGTGAATCTTTTCTTTCTGAAATAAATGTTTCTGTAATTAAAGGTAATGCATCTGAAATTCTTACTTTAGTAGATTCAAATACTACAATGAAAGGCACTGATGGAGAAACAGACTTAGATGTAGTGACAATTGCTAAAAAAGCTTATGAAAAATATCAAACAGCAATTGTTATTACAGGTAGAGAAGATATTATTATTCAAGATAATCAAATTGTCAAATTATCAAATGGTTCTCCATTACTTGCAAAAATCACAGGCGCGGGTTGTTTATTAGGCAGTTTAGTTGCTGGATTTTTATTTAGAAATACACATCCGTCATTACAAGTATTAGAAGAATCAGTAAGTTATTATAATATCGCCGCAGAGATTGCTGAAAAAAGCGAAAAAGTTAATGGACCTGGAACATTCTTATCTCAATTACTTGATGAAATGTATCAACTTAACTATGATACTTATAAACAATTTGTAAAACGTAAAGAGGTTTAAATATGTTTGATTCAAAAAGCTTACAAGTTTATTTTATATGTGGAACACAAGACATCATCGGTGATCAAAATATTAAAGATGTTTTAAAAGCAGCATTAGAATCAGGAATTACATTATTTCAATTTCGAGAAAAAGGGCCAAATGCTTTAGTAGGGGATGAAAAAGAAGCATTAGCTAAGGAATTAAAAACACTTTGTCATGAGTATAAAGTACCTTTTCTAATTAATGATGATGTGGATTTAGCTGAAAAAATTGATGCAGATGGTATACATGTAGGTCAAGATGACGAAATAATTGCTTCTTTTGCTAATCGTTTTAAAAATAAAATTATAGGGTTAAGTGTAGGAAACGTAAAGGAATATCAACAATCAGATTTAGAACACGTAGATTATATAGGTGTAGGTCCAATGTATGAAACATCTTCAAAATCTGATGCAAGTGCCCCTGTAGGTCCTGAAATGATTGCAACATTAAAAAATATTAATCCAAGCTTACCTATGGTTGCTATAGGTGGTATTACTGAAGACAATTGTGAACCTATAGCTAAAGAAGGCGCTGATGGTGTGTCAGTTATTTCAGTCATTACACATAGTCAAAATATTGACAAGACTGTTAATAAATTAAAGCACTATTTCAAATAAATATCTCTTTTTTTCAGTTTTTGTTTTCTAGTACACCCTATCTATGATAAAATTATTTCTACGTGAATATATCAATAGAGGTGTAAAAATGAAGAAGAAAGCGCTACTACCTTTGTTATTAGGGGTAATGGTCTTTTTAGCTGGATGTGACTATTCCAAATCTAGTAATAGAAATGGATTTTTCTACAATACATTCGTTGAACCAATGGCTAAAATTCTACATTGGTTAGGCCATTCTGTTTTTCATGATGATTATGGTATTGCAATCATCGTTTTAGTATTAGTTATTCGTATTATCTTATTGCCTTTCATGCTATCAAACTATAAAAATAGTCATATGATGCGTGAAAAAATGAAAATTGCTAAACCTGAAGTAGAAGGTGTACAAGAAAAAGTTAAGCGAGCACGTACTCAAGAAGAAAAAATGGCTGCTAATCAGGAAATGATGGAAGTTTATAAGAAATATGATATCAATCCTATGAAGAGTGCTTTAGGCTGCTTACCTGTTTTAATTCAAATGCCTATTGTTATGGGATTATATTTCGTATTGCGTTATCGTATTGGTGGCGGTATTACAGAACATCCACATTTCTTATGGTTTAATTTAGTACATCCTGATATTTGGATTACTATTATTGCCGGTGTGTTATACTTTATTCAAGCATGGGTGTCAAGTAAACAAATGCCTGAAGAACAACGTCAAATGACTTATATGATGATGATTGTTTCACCTATTATGATTATTTGGATTTCATTAAGTTCAGCTTCAGCACTAGGTTTATATTGGTCTGTCAGTGCGGCATTCTTAATTATTCAAACATTCTTTGCAAATAAACATTATGAAAAAGTTGCAAAACAAGAAATTGGACCTATGGTTGAGGCACATAAAGAAAATAATTCAAATAAAAAAGGTAAAAATACGCAAGTTGTTTCTAAAAATAATAAAAAGAAAAAATAATATAAGCATAATACGATAAAAAAGTAGGAAAAGATAGATGATCTTTTCCTACTTTTTTTATTCTTCTAAGTGCCACTCGCTATAAAATTGAGATAAAAATAGTTTCATAAATTGATGACGTTCTTCAGCTAGTTGAAATCCTGTTTGTGTATGCATTAATTTTTTTAATTTTAATAACTTATCATAGAAGTGTCTAATAGCAGAAGGAGGTAAATCAACCATATCTTTTTCTGAAGGAATTGAATGATAGGGAGATTCTGTCCACATCGGCTCATTGAAATGTCCAGAAAATTGAAACGTTCTTGCGATACCTATAGCACCAATAGCATCTAAGCGATCAGCATCTCTAACGATTTGTCCTTCGATTGGAAGTGTAACATCGTTATTTCTACCATTTCGATAACTCAAATGTTTGATAATAAAAATAATATTCTTTTGAACAGTATCATCCAATTCTATTTTTTTAAAAAATTGATGTAATTCGCTTAAAGCATGGTGTTTATCAGTCAATTTATCATCTATGACGTCATGCAATAAAGCTGACAATACTATTGTAAGAAAATCGCCTTGATGTTCTTGTTTGGCAATGTATTTAGCTAATAATGTGACACGTTCAATATGTGCAATATCATGTCCAGAGTAATCATTTTTATGAAATTGGTACATATATTCTTTAGCTAATAATATTTGTTCTGCTTGATTCATAAACTACTCCTTTAAAAACATGTATTGAATGCGTTTAAAGAATAGGTGATAATAATTGAGATATGCCTTCTTTAAACTTAATCCAAGTACTACGTTGATTATATAATTCTTTAGTCAACTCATGTGAGACCTTCATATCTTTAATAAATGCTTTTTTAAGTTGAAGAGAAATATCTTCGTCATAAATGAACGCATTTACTTCGAAATTTAATGTAAAACTACGATTATCCATATTTGCTGTACCTACAGTAGCGATTTCATCATCGACAATGAGTGTTTTTGAATGTAGAAATCCATTATTATATTGATAAATTTTAACACCTGCGTCTAATAAAGAAGCAGCATTTTTTAATGTAGCCCAATAAACAAAAGGATGATCGGGTTTACATGGAATCATTAAATTAACTTCAACACCACCTAAAGCGGCAATTTTTATGGCATCAATAAAAGCTTGATCAGGAATAAAATAAGGTGATTGAATATAAATAGAATGTTTTGCTGACATAATCATTTTTAAATAGCCATATTTAATTTGTTCCCAGTCTTCATCAGGACCACTTGAAGCGATTTGAACACCAATCTCGCCGCCTGAATCTACATCAGGAAAATATCTATCTTCATATCTGATATTGTCACGTGTTGATTGTGAGTTCCAATCTAAGATGAATCTTAATTCTAATGCATTGACAGAATCACCTTCAAGTCTTAAATGAGTATCTCTCCAATAACCAAATTTTTTATCTTTACCAAGGTATTCATCACCAACATTAAACCCCCCAACATAGCCAATCTTGCCATCTATAATTACAATTTTTCTATGATTACGGTTATTCATTCTTAAATTGATTAAGGGCAATTTGGAAGGGAAGAAGGCTTCTGCGTGTCCACCTTTGTCTTTAAACTGTTTCAAATCTTTCTTGCGTAATGTTCTTGAACCCATATCATCATATAACATTTTAACTTCTATACCATCTTCAAGTCTGTCTTCGAGTGCCTTTAAAATACGACGTCCAAGACCATCACTTTTGAAAATATAGTATTGAATATGTATATAATCTTTAGCATTCTGAATATCTTCAATTAATGCGTCAAATTTAGCATGACCATCTGTAAAGATTTTTATACTGTTATCAGTAGTTAAGAATGCAGCATTATTATAGAGTAACATGTGCACCATTTCTTTAAACTTAACAATTTGATGATTACCTTTAGAAAAATCATCTTTTTCAAGTGCATTTAATTGCTCATCAACTATCATAGCTAAACCTTTACGATCTTCTTTTTTTAATTTAAAAATATGTTTGCGTTGTATTTGACGCCCTAATAATAGATATAAAATAAATCCTACTATCGGTAGAAATACAAGAACTAAAAGCCACGCCCAAATGGAACCTGCACTACGACGTTCCATGAAGATAATGATAAATGCGAAAATCAAGTTTAATATAAAGGCAGTGATTAATATGATGTTAATAATTAAAGAAGAGTGTGAAAAAGATAATTGCACGATCTCTACCATATTAATTAATTGAACCTCCTAAATCGTTTAAAATAAATGTACTAACAAATATTGTACCATGCACTATAATAAATGGTATGATTAATTTTTAAAATAAAAATGTATAATTGACGTAATAAAGAGGAAATTATACGATGATATAGAAGCTATGAAAGGGTGAATTAGTTGGAAAATCAAAATCATGCCCATCATTCTGAGCAAGTTAAATTAAATTTAAAATCTCGATTAAATCGAATAGAAGGACAAGTTAAAGCAATTAATCGAATGATTGATGAAGACGTCTACTGTGATGATGTATTAACTCAGATAAGAGCAACACGTTCAGCACTTAATAGTGTTGCTACTAAGTTACTAGAACATCACATGAAAAGTTGTATTATGGAAAAAATAAATCAAGGTACTGAAGAAGAAGCAATGGAAGAACTACTAGTGACATTTCAAAAACTAGTGAAAGATTAGTTAGGAGATTGTAATATGTTAAACAATAATATTGTATTTATAGATAACATTGAAACAGAAGAACAAGCACAAATGTTAAATGAACGTTTGTTAAATATGATTGGAGTACATACGGTATCAATCGATATAGAAAGAAATAAGGTTAATGTTGAATATGAAACACCTACTAATTTAAATAGTATTGAAAAAGAAATTTATGACGCTGGATTTAAAGTACTTTCATAATAAAAAGCTTTAGTGTAACTTAAATAATTTAAAATAATTTTCAAATATGGTAGTAAAGCATGACTAATTAGGGTAGTATATCATTGAAGGTCAAAAAACGAGGTGAGATACCATGAACAAATCAGATAAGTTACAAAATGTAGTCAAATTATTATCATCTTTAGGCGTCAATATCAAAAAAACAAAATCTCGTTTCGACATTATTAATACTTTGCCTACCACAAAAACCGTTACTCAAGAACTTAAATAATATGTGATTGAAAAAAGTCTGAGACATTATTAGTTGTCTCAGACTTTTTTATGTGTTGGAGATACATTGCTCAAGTGGAACGATAAAGTCAAAATGAGTTTTGTTTCATTCTCATTCATACTATTTTCATGTTATTAACTGAATTAAAATATATTTATTATTAAGCATCTTTTGACGCTGGCTTTTGATGGTAATAAATAGAAAGTATAACACCAATACCTAGCATTAAACTCCATAATGCGCTACCACCATAACTAATAAATGGTAGTGGTATACCTGTAATAGGTAAGAGTTGAATCGTCATACCGATATTTTGCAAAATATGGAAGACGAGTAAAGAAATATAACCAATTAAAAATACCTTATTAAATGATGAAGTTGTTTTTATAGCTAAACGGATAAGATGGAAAATTAAAGCTAGGAATATAAGAAGTAATATCACTGCTCCAATAAATCCAATTTCTTCTCCAATGACAGAAAAAATAAAATCGGTATGGTTTTCTGGAATGTATACTTCTCCGTGATTATAACCTTTACCAAATAATTGACCGGATCCTATAGCTTTTAACGATTCTGTTAAATGGTAGCCATCTCCATTACTATAAGCATAAGGATTCAACCATGAATTGATTCGACCCATTTGATACATTTTGATATGTAACGTTTTCTCAATCAGAGAGGGTTTATATATAATGGCTAAAATAATACTACTTCCTAATATTGCTACAGTAATAAAAATAGGGGCGAGAATACGCCATGTAATACTACTCACTAGCATGGCTCCAACAATAATAGCACATAGAACCAATGTAGTTCCTAAATCATTTTGAAGTAAAATTAATATCATAGGTACTAGGGATATGCCAATAATTTTAAAAAATAAGATTAAATCAGTACGAAAAGATTTATTAAATGTAAATCGATTATGGTTAGAAACGATTTTAGCCAAAGCAAGTATCAAAATAATCTTCATAAATTCTGAAGGTTGAATACTAATTGGACCAAAAGCATACCAACTTTTAGCACCATTAATAATAGGCGTAATAGGTGTTTCAGGAATGATTAATAAACCTAGTAGTAAGATACAAAAGAAGATATACCATATATATGTATTATTTTTTATTTTTTTGGGAGAAAAAATCATCACAATAAGTGCTAGTATTGCTCCTAAAATATAATAGATAATTTGACGAATACCAAAATTGGCACTATATTGGCCGCCACCCATAGCAGAACTGATTGTAGTCACACTAATGATGGCTAAAATCATTATTAATGCTATAAGTATCCAGTCAATTTTTCGAAGCCAATGTGTTGTAGGCTGTTGACGGGATGAATATTTCATAAAAAACTCCTTAGATTCTATGGGATAGTATATATAGATTTTACATGACTTTATATGATTATGCTACAAAATATAGAAGATGATATAAAGTCGAAGCGGTTTAATCTAAAAAATAACAATTAACATGAGTGGACAATTCTTTAAGAAATATATATATTTATTTATTGGTAAATGCAAAAAACACTGATACTGTGATAATATGGACATTTAGAAAGAATAATTTAAATTACATATCGTTAAAGAAAAGTATAATGAACAATTTAAACTTAATACATTATAGTATTATAATTATGATGAGAGAAACAAAAGCGTAATTAAACTTCAATTTATAAATGGCTTTTGTCATTATTTTTCTCGATGGAGGATATAAAACATGGTAAAAGAAAATATTTGTATCGTATATGGTGGTAAAAGTGCTGAGCATGATGTATCAATTTTAACAGCACAAAATGTATTAAATGCGATTAATAAAGAAAAGTATCTTGTAGATATTATATATATTACAAATGATGGTCAATGGAAGAAAAAAGAAAATATTACAAAAAATATTGAAAACGTTGAAGAATTACATTTAGAAGACATAAGTTCTGGAGAAATTACATTACTTTTAAAAGAAAATGGGGAAGGAAGTAAATATGATGCTATTTTCCCATTATTACATGGACCAAATGGTGAAGATGGTACCATTCAAGGTTTATTTGAAGTGCTAGATTTGCCATATGTAGGAAATGGTGTATTAGCTGCATCAAGTTCGATGGATAAATTAGTAATGAAACAATTGTTTGAACATCGCGGTTTACCACAACTACCATATATTAGTTTTTTAAGAAGTGAATATGAAAAATATGAAGGTAATATTATTAAACTCGTTAATGATAAATTAACATACCCAGTATTTGTAAAACCTGCTAACCTTGGCTCTAGTGTGGGTATTAGTAAATGTAATAATGAAGATGAACTTAAAAAAGGGATTGAAGAAGCATTTCAATTTGATCGTAAGTTAGTAATTGAACAAGGTATTATTGCACGTGAAGTGGAAGTCGCAGTTTTAGGTAATGATTATCCTGAAACAACATGGCCTGGAGAAGTAATTAAAGATGTTCAATTTTATGACTATAAGTCAAAATATAAAGACGGTAAAATCAGTTTACAAATTCCAGCAGATTTAGATGAAGAGGTTCAAATGACGTTACGTAATATGGCATTAGAAGCATTTAAAGCTACAGATTGTTCTGGATTAGTACGTGCCGATTTCTTTGTGACAGAAGATAATCAAATCTACATTAATGAAACAAATGCGATGCCTGGTTTTACAGCATTTAGCATGTATCCAAATTTATGGGAAAATATGGGATTATCATACTCTGATTTAATCACTAAATTAATTGATTTAGCTAAAGAACGTTACGAAGAAAAAAAGAAAAATAAATATACTATCGATTAAGCGAGGAGCCTAAGTATGATTGAAGTTTCATTAAAACAAATTCAAAAATGGATATCTTGCGATATTGATGAAGCATATTTAGAACATCAAATTAAAGGAGTCACTATCGATTCTCGTCATGTAGAAAAAGAGATGTTATTTGTTCCATTTAAAGGTGAAAATGTAGACGGTCATCGTTTTGTAGAACAAGCACTAAAAGATGGTGCTGGTGCTTCATTTTATGAAAAAGGACAGGATATTAGCGATTCAATTCAAGGACCTATTATATGGGTTGATGATACATTAACTGCTTTACAACAATTAGCTAAAGCGTACTTAAAGCATGTTAATCCAAAAGTAATTGGAGTGACCGGTTCTAATGGTAAAACAACAACAAAAGATATGATTGAAAGTGTGTTACATACCGAATTTAGAGTCAAAAAAACACAAGGTAACTATAACAATGAAATTGGTTTACCTTTAACCATTCTTCAATTAGACAAAGACACAGAAATTTCTATTTTGGAAATGGGTATGTCAGGATTCCATGAAATTGAATTGTTATCTAAAATTGCGGAACCTGATATTGCGGTTATCACAAATATTGGTGAATCTCACATGCAAGATTTAGGTTCTAGAGAAGGTATTGCTAAAGCCAAATCTGAAATTACTATTGGTCTTAAATCTGATGGCACATTTATATATGATGGAGATGAACCACTTCTAAAGCCCCATGTTGAAAATGTGAAAAATGCAAAACTTATTAGTGTTGGTTTAAATCATGAAAATACATTAGTATGTAAAGTTGAAAATAGTAAAAATGATGGCATAGCATTTATGATCAATAACAAGGAACATTATGAATTACCAATTTTAGGTATTCACAACATGAAAAATGCTACTATCGCTATTGCAATTGGACATGAACTTGGTTTAGATTACAACACAATTCAAAAGAATATAAGTAATGTACAACTCACAGGTATGCGTATGGAACGACATGTTACTGATAATCAAATTACGGTTATTAATGATGCTTACAATGCAAGTCCAACAAGTATGAAAGCGGCTATTGATACATTAAGTCATATGAATGGACGTAAAATCATTGTACTCGCTGATTCTTTAGAATTAGGTGAAAATAGTCAACGTATGCATGAAGATGTAGGTACTTATTTGGACAATAAAGGTATTCATACGTTACTTACTTACGGTAATGATGCTAAGTTTATAAGTCGTACAGGTGGACAGTTTGTGGAAGATGTAGCTTATTTTTCAGATAAAAATGAACTGACTCATTACTTAAAGTCTATTTTGCAACCTGATGACAAAGTGTTAATTAAAGGGTCACGTGGTAATAAACTTGAAGAAGTAGTAAATGCTTTAATTTAATTATTCATTATAATTAAGAGTTGCTTAGAAATGAAAGGTTTCAAAGCAACTTCTTTTTATTATTTTAATAGAACAAATACTCTACTTAAAAACGTTACTTGCTGTAGATATGAAAATTGCTTTATTGCTATAACTATTTTTAGGTGGTACTATATAGAAGTTGACGTAATAAGAAGACCTTATATACAAAAACGTATATTGATAAATAAAAGAATTAAAAGGAGAATTATATTGCAAAATTTTAAAGAATTAGGGATTTCGGATAAAACGGTAAAAACCCTAGAAGAAATGGGTTTTAAAGAACCAACACCGATTCAAAAAGAAAGTATCCCTTATACATTAGAAGGAAAAGATATCCTTGGACAAGCTCAGACAGGTACGGGTAAAACAGGAGCTTTTGGTATTCCTTTAATAGAAAAAGTTGTTGGAAAATCAGGTGTTCAAGCTTTAATTTTAGCACCTACAAGAGAATTAGCAATGCAAGTTGCTGAACAATTACGCGAATTCAGTCGTGGACAAAATATTCAAGTTGTTACTGTCTTTGGTGGTATGCCAATTGATAGACAAATTAAAGCGTTAAAACGTAGGCCTCAAATTGTAGTAGGAACGCCAGGACGTGTTATCGATCATTTAAATCGTCGTACATTAAAAACGAATGATATTCATACTTTAATTTTAGATGAAGCGGACGAAATGATGAACATGGGCTTCATTGATGATATGAGATTTATTATGGATAAAATCCCTGCTGAACAACGACAAACAATGCTATTTTCAGCGACAATGCCTAAAGCTATTCAGACATTAGTACAACAATTTATGAAATCACCACAAATTGTTAAAACGATGAACAATGAAATGTCTGATCCTCAAATCGACGAATACTATACAATTGTTAAAGAGTTAGAGAAATTTGATACATTTACTAATTTCTTAGATGTACATCAACCTGAGTTAGCTATTGTATTTGGTAGAACTAAACGTCGTGTGGATGAGTTAACAAGTGCATTGCTTACTAAGGGTTACAAAGCAGAAGGATTACATGGAGACATTACACAAGCCAAACGTTTAGAAGTACTTAAAAAATTCAAAAACGATCAAATTGATATATTAGTTGCCACAGACGTTGCAGCACGTGGTCTTGATATTTCAGGTGTAAGTCACGTATATAACTTTGATATACCTCAAGATACTGAAAGTTATACACATAGAATTGGACGTACAGGTCGTGCAGGTAAAGAAGGTATTGCTGTTACGTTTGTTAACCCAATTGAGATGGATTATATTCGTCAAATTGAAGAAGTAAATGACAGAAGAATGAAAGCTTTAAGACCACCTCATCGTAAAGAAGTGCTTAAAGCACGTGAAGAAGATATTAAAGACAAAGTTAAAAACTGGATGTCACGTGAGAGTGAAGATCGTTTAAAACGTATTTCTAGTGAATTATTAGAAGAATATGATAGCACTGAATTAGTAGCTTCATTATTACAAGAACTTGTCGAAGCAAACGATGAAGTTGAAGTTCAATTAACTTTCGAAAAGCCACTTGCAAGAAAGAGTCGTAATAATAAAGGTAATCAATCAAGACGTGGTGGTAAACGAAATAATAAATTTGATAACAAAAATAAACGATCAAAAGGTAATTTCAACAAGAAAAAAGGTAAAAAACAAGATCGTCGAGATAGACAAGATAAAAGAAAAACATCTATCAAAGGTCGTACGTTTGCTGATTTACAAAAATAGTTGTTATAGATAAGGATAAATTTGCTTGATTGAGCTTGAGATATAAACATATGTCTCAAGCTCTTTTTGATTATAAGTTACCTATTAAATTTATAAATGCTTGTACTAATATTATTTTAAAGAAAAAGAGGATAATTGATCGTATTTAAATAGATAGTATTCAGTTTTGGTTTTTACATTAATATCTATCATATTATTTTTAGAAAATAATATGATATAATATAAAAAAATTGTTAAGGAGTTTATTGTGCAATTACATCACTCTTTTCATAAAAGTCCTAAATCCGCATTTTTATATCATTGGTTAATAAGTGGAGTCACGTTACTAATAGAGCTCATTATTTTAGGTGGTGGGTTGTGTTTTTGGAAAGCATTTCACTGGCCACATTTTATTTTTTATATTCTACTTGTGTTAACTATTTGTTCTCTTATTCGTTTCATTCTCCAACCTATCAATAGATACTCTTATAGATTTTATAATATAGAAAATAATAACATAGAAATTTTAAATACTTTTATTTTTAAAAGATACAAAACAACAAAAATTGAAAGGTTACAACTTTTAAAGGTTAAAACAAATCCGTTATTGAAAAAGTTTAATCTTAAGAGAATCATTGTTGTGACTGCAGGTCATGAACTCACAACACCTGTTGTTTCTAATAAAGAAGCAGAACGATTAATATTACATATTTTATCACAAATGCGAGGTAGTAATGATGATATTTAAACCTCAAAAATTACATCCGATTTCTTATTTCACGGGTCTAATAGATGTTATAAAGCAAAACATTTTTGTCATTATCGTGTTTATTGGATTTAATATATGGAATTTTGATTTTACAAATATTAGACATTATATTGGACCAGGTATCTTTTTATTGATTATTCTTTTTTCTATGATTAATCAATTTCAAAAAGTACGTCTAACGCGTTATTGGATAGAAAATGATCAATTTATAGTAACATCTGGATGGTTAAATAAAAAACGCAAAGAATTAAATTTGAATCGAATTCAATCCTTAGATACCACACAAGGACTGATTAATCAATTATTAGGTGGAGTACGATTACAAATTAAAACGCCGAGTGATGGTATTGAACTTGAAACGATTTCGAAACAACAAAGTGAATTGATTGAACGTACAATTAAAAAAAGACAACTTCAGTTAGACAGTCAAGAAATAGAGACTAATAATAGCGAACAAGAATTAATATCTGAAGATAGTAGTAATAATAAAGTAATATTTAAAATGTCTAATAAACTGTTGATTTTTATGTCATTGACAAGTGGTGTGATAGGGGTAGCATTCGCCGCTATTTCCCCCATTATAGGTGCGTTTGAAGATGTTATCCCGTGGGAAAAATGGACGTCTCGTCTTTTTCAATGGATACAGTCAGTTACGTTTTTAGTGACTATTATTATATTGACTGTACTTATATTTTGTTATGTTATAGGTACTCTAATTGTTGTTCTACGTTATTATAACTATACAATCACACAACGTGATAATGAGTTAAAAATTACTTATGGATTACTAAATGTAAAAAATATCACAGTGCCTATTGAACGATTACAAGCAGTTGTAGAAAAACAGTCATTTATTAGAAAGTTATTTGGATATACCTCTATATACTTTATTATTACAAGTGATTTAGAAGTTAAATCTAATGAAGATGTAAGTGAAAACGGAAAAATTATGATTCTTCCATTTATTAATAAAAAAGAGGCATATTCTATTATTAGAAAATTAATTCCTGAAATGCAATTTAACGCTATCACTGAAAATGTACCAAAACGAGGATATCATCGACATTTTTTTATACCTAGTATCATATTAATTCTTGGTGCAACTATAGGTGCTTACTATTGGAGTATATGGAGTTATATGATAGCCATAATTATTATTATCTTTATGGCAATTTATGCGTATGTGTATATATCTGCTTCTGGATTATGCAATAGAAAAAATGAAATTGCACTTCGTCAAGTAAGTATGATGCATATTAATTCTTATTATTTTAAAAAGGATAAAATTATTGGTATGAATGTTAATCAAAATCCATTGTTAGAAAAGAGCCGTTTAGCACATTTACATTTTATTATAGCTAAGGGTGCGGTAAATGAAGATATTAAGCTTAAATATGCTTCTGAAAAACAGGTTCAATTAACTATTGAGACCTATTTAGGAGGGGCTAAGATTGAGTGAACATAGTTTTATGAACACAAGTGGTCTAAAGGTGATGAGAATCACATCATTGATAGGCCTTATAATTATTACTGCTTTTTTATTTCTACTCAATATGATAGATATTTATTTTACTCATATATCAAAACTTTCAATTAATATCATTATTTCTATAGTAATTATATTGCTTTATATCATACTATGTATTATTGTTATTCCGCTTCTGAGATATCATTATTTCAGTTATTACTATGATGAAAACGAGATTCATATTAGAAAGGGTATCATCACTGTTGAAACAGATATAATACCGTTTTATAGAATACAAAATATAGAGGTCATAGAAGGATTCATAATGAGAAAATATAAATTAGCACATCTTCATTTATCTACTGCAGGTGGAGAATGCAATATAGAACTAATTGCAAAAAAAGAAGCGATTTATTTAAAACAAATGATTCAAAATAGAAAACACGAACTATATGAATTATAAAGGATAATTAAGTGAGGTGTGGATATGATACATGGTATTGGTATTGATTTAATTGAAATTGACCGAATAAAAGATGTGTATATTAAACAAAGTGATAAATTAATACATAGAATACTAACAGATCAAGAACAGCAAAAATTTAACTCTTTTAAAAATGATAAAAGAAAATTAGAATTTTTAGCAGGACGATTTGCAACTAAAGAAGCATTTAGTAAAGCATTAGGAACAGGGTTAGGAAAAACGGTAGCATTTAATGATATTGATTGTTATAACGATGAAAAGGGGAAACCTTGCATCGAATATCCTGGTTTTATTGTTCATGTCTCGATTACGCATACACAACATTACGCAATGAGTGAAGTAATATTAGAAAAATAAATCATATCAATTTTTTATAAGTTTAAATAAGGAGGACTTCATATGTCAGATGTTGCTTATAGACCGACATATTTAAATGTAGATCTTGATGCCATTCTATACAATTATAATATTTTTAAAACACTTCAAAGTGATAAGTTAGTGATTCCTGTAATTAAAGCGAATGGATATGGATTAGGAAGTGTAAAAATAGCAGAGATTTTAGAAAATAATGGAGCTCAATTTTTTGCAGTTGCTACTTTAGATGAAGCCATTGAATTACGCTTACATAATATAAATGCTAAATTATTAGTTTTAGGTGCGATATCACCGAAAGATATAAATAAAGCGATTCAATATGACATTACTTTAACTGTACCTTCACAGTTTTGGTTAGAACGAGCGATTCATTATATAGAAGATAACTCAGATCATGTATATCTTCATGTGAAATTAGATACAGGAATGGGAAGACTAGGGATTAAAACGCTTGAAGAGTATCAGTTAGTCATTAATCTTATTAAAGAACATCCAACTCTTATTTTTGACGGCGTCTTTACTCACTTTGCCAATGCAGATGAACCTGGTGATTCAATGAAACAGCAATATGCATTTTTTGAAGAGTTGGTAACAAAATCAGAGCGACCAAAATATATACATGCTCAAAACTCAGCGGGCGCTTTATTAGCAAATTGTAAATTATGCAATGCGTTAAGACTTGGAATTTCACTATATGGTTATTATCCTTCTGAGTATGTTAGAAATGAAGTTGATGTTCAATTAAAACCAAGTGCTAAATTAATGACTCAAGTTGTCCAAACTAAATATTTAAATCCCGGAGACTCTGTAAGTTATGGAAGTACATTCACTGCAACTGAAAAAATGAAAATAGCGGTTTTACCAATTGGATATGCAGATGGTTTCTTAAGAGCTATGCAAGGATTCACCGTAAATGTCAATCAACATCAATGTGAAATCATTGGAAGAGTGTGCATGGATCAAATGATTATTAGTGTACCAGATGATGTGAAAGAAGGAGATGAGGTTATTTTAATAGATAACAATTTAAATTCTTCACAAGCAGTAGAGGCATTAGCTATAAAACAAAATACAATTAATTATGAAGTTTTATGTAATTTAGGACGCAGACTTCCAAGAATATATTATTTAAATAAAAAATTTGAAGTTACAAATGAATTATTAAATTAGTATAGTCACTTGTTACAAAATTTGTTATTATAAAACTAAATTAAAGTTTATAATGTCTTGTTTGTATCAATTGGAGGTTCATAGTATGTTAACTTTTAATCAGAATAGAAGCCATAGTCTTGAACAATCACTAAAAGAGGGCTATGTCCAAATGGCCGATTTAAACCTCTCCCTAGCAACTGAAGCATTTCCATTAGAATGTGAAGCTTGTGATTGTAACGAATCATATCTTACATCTAATTATAAAAGTGAATGATTAGAAGAGGCGATGTATATTTAGCTGATTTATCACCAGTTCAAGGGTCTGAACAAGGGGGAGTAAGACCTGTAGTTATCATTCAAAATGATACTGGTAATAAATATAGTCCTACAGTAATCGTTGCTGCGATTACTGGTAGGATTAATAAAGCGAAAATACCAACACATGTAGAAATAGAAAAGAAAAAATATCGTTTAGATAAAGATTCAGTCATTCTTTTAGAACAAATACGAACATTGGATAAAAAAAGATTGAAAGAGAAACTTACATATTTATCAGAAGATAAAATGAAAGAAGTTGACGATGCATTGGATATCAGTTTAGGTTTACACGATGTTTGTCCTCAAAAAAATTAGTATTTTATATGTATAATCCAAAAAATATGAAATAAACTTTTGAAATAAATCAATTGTACTTTTGAAAAGTTTTAATTAGACTAATTTCGGTCGAATTCAATGATACTATTGAGTAAGTTTATGACTATTTAGAGATGTCGCAGTAGTTAACTGAATTGAAAATATTTAACTCAAGTTTTCAATTTCAATTAACCTTGCGGGGGTAAGACAGTATATTCACAAAATGAATACTGTCTTGCTCCCTTTTTAAGTAGAAGAGTTATTTTAGAATAATATACATTTAGCATTAATGAATAAATTTAAAATGTTGTATTGTGTCAGACAATATTTAAACATGTTTTAATCAGCTATGAAGTAAGGAGGCAAAATTCGTGGAAGAATTTAAAAAAAACTATAAGCAACTTATAGATGAGAGTTTGGTTACTAAAAATAAAGAACAATTTTTAAAGAAGTGCGATGAATTCACTGAAGAAGTAATCAAAAAGGATATTCTACCAGAGGATGTTGTTGATTTACATAAAACGTATATTGCTTCTTTAAATTTAAAAACATCTCAAATCTTAGATACATTAGATGTATTAGAAGAAGTAGTAAAAGGCTTTGGATATAGCTATAGAGATTATCAAAATTTAGTTGATAAAATGCAATTCCACGATAAAGAAATTGACTTAGCCTCTAGACTTCAACAAACGATGTTAAAAACAGATATTCCACAGTTTGATAGTATACAAATAGGTGTTATTTCAGTAGCTGCTCAAAAAGTAAGCGGGGACTATTTTAATTTAATTGATCATAGAGATGGTACGATGAGTTTTGCTGTAGCAGATGTTATAGGGAAAGGTATTCCAGCAGCATTAGCAATGAGTATGATTAAATTTGGAATGGATTCATATGGTCATTCACAATTACCAAGTGATGGTTTAAAACGACTCAATCGTGTGGTAGAAAAAAATGTTAATCAAAATATGTTCGTCACGATGTTTTATGGACTATATGAAGAAATGAATCATTTATTATATTGTAGTTCAGCAGGTCATGAACCAGGATACATTTATAGAGCTGAAACTGAAACATTTGAAGAAATTGAAGTTCGAGGAAGAGTACTTGGTGTAAGTCAACATACGCGATATAGTCAACAAGAAATTCCAATATATTTAGATGATTTAATTATTATTTTTACTGATGGTGTAACAGAAGCTAGAAATAAAAAAGGGGAGTTTATTGCAAAAGATACTATTCTTAATTTAATTAGAAAATATAAGCATATGCATCCCCAAGATATTGTTCAAATCTTATATGAAGCCATTTTAAAAATACAAAATACGCAAAAAAGAGATGACATGACAATTTTAATAATAAAAAGAGTGAATTAATTATTTAATTTTTTGATTATATTATAATAATAATGGGTATAGTTGCTATAGTATACATATCGAAAAAGATTAGGAGTGTAAGTAAATGAATCTTAATATAGAAACGATAACCCATGATGATTATTATGAAGTTATTGTTGGTGGAGAGTTAGACGTATATACAGTACCTGAGTTAGAAGAAGTACTTGTGCCTATGCGCCAAGAAGGAAATCATGACATTCACGTGAACTTAGCAAATGTAAGTTATATGGATTCAACGGGTTTAGGCTTATTTGTAGGAACATTAAAGGCTCTAAATCAAAATGATAAAGAATTATATATTTTAGGTGTCACAGATAGAATTAGTAGATTATTTGATATTACGGGTTTAAAAGATTTAATGCACGTTAATGAAGGAACGGAGGTAGAGTAATTTGTCACTCACAAATGATTATATTGAAATGAAGTTACCTGCCTCAGCAGAATATGTAAGTTTAATTCGCCTTACTTTATCAGGGGTATTTACAAGAGCAGGTGCTTCATACGATGACATTGAAGATTCAAAAATTGCAGTAAGTGAAGCGGTTACTAATGCTGTCAAACATGCATATAAACATAGTGAACAAAATGGTATGATTAATATTTGTTTTGAATTATTTGATGACAAAATTAAGATTATTATTTCAGATCAAGGTGAAAGTTTTGACTACGAATCTACAAAATCAAAATTAGGGCCTTACCAAGAAAACGAAAATATTGACTTCTTACGTGAAGGTGGACTAGGTCTATTTTTGATTGAATCATTAATGGATGAAGTAAAAGTTTCAAAAGAGTCTGGTGTAACAATTAGTATGATTAAGTATATAAAAAAAGAGCAGGTGCCAAATAATGACGAAAGAGTCGAAATCAGTTAATGAGATATCACCTGAACAAATTAACCAATGGATTAAAGAACACCAAGACAATATAAATCCTCATGCGCAAGATAAATTAGTTAAACATTATCGCAAACTAATTGAATCATTAGCATATAAGTATTCAAAAGGACAATCACATCATGAAGATTTAGTTCAAGTGGGTATGGTTGGTTTAATAGGTGCTATTAACAGATTTGATATATCTTTCGATCGCAAATTTGAAGCATTCTTAGTGCCAACTGTTATTGGTGAGATTAAAAGATATTTACGAGATAAGACATGGAGCGTTCATGTTCCTAGAAGAATTAAAGAAATTGGTCCAAGAATAAAAAAAGTGGGCGATGAACTTACGAATGAACTCGGACGTTCTCCTTCAATTTTAGAAATTGCGAACCGTTTAGAAGTAAATGAAGAAGAAGTGTTAGAAGCCATGGAAATGGGTCAAAGCTATAACGCACTTAGCGTAGATCATTCAATTGAAGCAGATAAGGATGGTTCTACAGTTACATTGTTAGATATTATGGGTCAACAAGATGATAATTACGACCTTACTGAAAAACGAATGATTCTTGAACGTATTTTACCAATCTTATCTGATAGAGAAAGAGAAATTATTCAATGTACTTTCATTGAAGGATTAAGTCAAAAGGAAACTGGTGAACGTATTGGACTTAGTCAAATGCATGTATCTAGATTACAACGAACTGCAATACGAAAATTACAACAAGCTGCTAGGCAATAAAATTGAGGAGCGACCAATGAGTTCATATTGAATTCTATGTCGCTCCTTTTATTGTTAGAAAATGTATTGTAAAAATAAAGATATGTTAAAATTAAATAGAATTTATATACAAAGAGTGGTTATAACATGGAGAAGACATTAATTAATGATATTGTAAAAAAATATCAATTTTTAGAAAAACAAGTCATAGCTGTATTAAATCTAATAGAGGAAAATAACACAGTACCTTTTATTGCAAGATATCGAAAAGAAGCAACTGGTGGTTTAGATGAAGTTCAAATTAAACAAATATCTGATGAATATCAATATGTAGCGCATCTTCAAAAACGTAAAGAAGAAGTTATACATAATATTGAACAACAAGGTTTACTTACTAATGAATTAAAGCAAGACATTCTTCAGCAAACAAAATTACAACGTGTAGAAGATTTATATCGTCCTTTTAAACAAAAAAAGAAAACTAGAGCAACTGAAGCAAAACGAAAAGGATTAGCACCATTAGCTCACTTTTTAATAGAAGGACAAAGTATGAATGTACATGAAGAAGCTAGAAAATATTTAAGTGAAGAAGTTAAAACAGTTGATGGGGCAATTCAAGGTGCTCAAGATATTATTGCTGAACGTATTTCGGATAATCCTAAGTATCGACAACGTTTACTTAAAGACGTTTATTATCAAGGAAAGATTGTGACAACAAAGAAAAAACAAGCAAATGATGAAAAAGAGATATTTAGTATGTATTATGATTATTCTGAGCCTATAAAAAGAATAGCTAATCACCGAATTTTAGCAATGAATCGTGGAGAAAAAGAAAAAGTATTGTCAATTAAAATTGAATTTGATACTACTTCAATAGAAACATTTATACAATCGCAAGAAGTAAAAAAAGCTCATCAACTAGTTGAATATATTGAGTCTGCAATTAAAGACAGTTTAAAACGTTTAATCATGCCTTCAATTGAAAGAGAAATTCGAAATGATTTAACTGAAAAAGCAGAGTATCACGCTATAGAAGTGTTTAGTGAAAATTTAAAACATTTATTATTACAGCCCCCTATGAAAGGTAAACAAATTTTAGGTATTGATCCAGCATTTAGAACTGGATGCAAATTAGCTGTTATCAATCCTTTTGGAACATTTATTGCTAAAAGTGTTATATATCCTCATCCTCCAAAATCTAAAATAGAATTGGCAGAAAAAGAATTAGTTAGAATGATAACTGAAAATAATGTTGAATTAATTGCAATTGGTAATGGTACAGCAAGTCGTGAAACAGAACAATTTGTAGCAAATGTAATAAAAAAATATCAACTAAATGCTCAATTTATTATTGTAAATGAAGCAGGGGCTTCTGTATATTCTGCCTCTGAAATAGCAAGAAATGAATTTCCAGAGTTTCAAGTTGAAGAACGAAGTGCAGTGTCTATTGGTAGACGTGTGCAAGATCCACTTAGTGAATTAGTAAAAATTGATCCTAAATCTATTGGGGTAGGACAGTATCAACATGATGTAAACCAAAAAGAACTTGAACAAGCGCTCACTTTTGTCGTAGAAACTGCAGTTAACCAAGTAGGTGTAGATGTAAATACCGCTTCAAAATCTTTACTGCAATATGTTTCGGGATTATCAAGTACCATTGCTCAAAATATAATTGATTATCGTGAAGAAAATGGATCCATAAAGCATCATTCTGAAATAAGCAAAGTAAAACGTTTAGGTAGTAAAACGTTTGAACAAAGTATCGGATTTTTAAGAATTGTTAATGGTAAAGAACCATTAGATAATACATCTATTCATCCAGAAAGTTATCAAGCAACATATCAGTTTTTAGAAAGTTTACAGCTATCAATTGATGATTTAGGTTCAGATAAACTTAAACAAACACTTAGTGATATTAATATTGAAGAAAAATCAAATGAAATTGGAATAGGCAAACCAACACTAGAAGATATTGTAAAATCTCTTAAAACGCCAAATCGTGATCCTCGTGATAGCTACGAAACTCCACAGTTAAAATCTGATATATTATCAATCGAAGACTTGTCTAAAGGTATGAAGTTAAGTGGAACAGTTAGAAATGTAGTAGATTTTGGAGCATTTGTAGATATAGGTGTTAAACAAGATGGTTTAGTTCACATTTCAAAATTATCAAAGAAATATGTTAAAAATCCTATGGATGTTATTAGTGTAGGAGATATAGTTGATGTTTGGATTTTAAATATTGATAAAAATAAAGAAAAAGTATCATTGACTATGATTAATCCTAATGAATAATAAAATGCTTCAAAAGTTAGTGGAAACAACTTCGCTTGATCATTTTAATCAACCATTTAAACATAAAGCTTATTTTAATTCTCGATTACGAACAACAGGTGGACGATATATACTATCTACGCATCATATTGAGATTAATCCGAAGCAATTTTCTTGTTTTGGAAAAGATGCTTTAATAAATATCATAAAGCACGAACTATGTCATTATCATTTACATTTATCCGGAAAAGGTTATCAACATAAGGACCATGACTTTAAAATGTTAAGCAATAAAGTTCATGCTCCAAGATTTTGTCAGCCGATTCAAAGCTATGAAGAAAGAGCAAATTATATATATCAATGTTGTAAATGTAAGACTACGTATCTAAGGATTAGAAAAGTTAATATTGATAAAATGAGATGTGGTAAATGTGGAAGTAAATTGAAATTAAAGATGTATTTATAAATAAATTTAAATATGAACAAATAAGATATTACTAATATAACAATGTCCTTTAAAAACCTACAATATTGTAGGTTTTTAAATTTTTTAATAAAAACTATTGACTTATGTTAAAAAAGTATGTATTATAGTTATCGTTGTATTAATGAATGAGGTAAATATTAAAAAATAGTAAATTTATTTAAAATAATATTAAAAACTTATTGACTTTTTATTACAAATCATTTACAATAAATAATGTTCTCGATAATTAATAAATTATTGCGTTTTGCCAGCGGTCGTGGCGGAATGGCAGACGCGCTAGGTTGAGGGCCTAGTGGGAGAAATCCCGTGGAGGTTCAAGTCCTCTCGGCCGCACCAAATCAATTTCAATTATCATATACTGCGGGTGTAGTTTAATGGCAAAACCTCAGCCTTC
>NZ_KV814958.1:0-322 GCF_001814125.1 Staphylococcus sp. HMSC072E01
GCCGGGGTGGCGGAACTGGCAGACGCACAGGACTTAAAATCCTGCGGTGAGAGATCACCGTACCGGTTCGATTCCGGTCCTCGGCACCAATTTAAATATAGCGCCCGTAGCTCAACTGGATAGAGCGTTTGACTACGGATCAAGAGGTTATGGGTTCGACTCCTATCGGGCGCGCCATTTAAAATGATTAATTTAATATACGGGAAGTAGCTCAGCTTGGTAGAGCACTTGGTTTGGGACCAAGGGGTCGCAGGTTCGAATCCTGTCTTCCCGACTTCTTTAAAAATATGGGGGCTTAGCTCAGCTGGGAGAGCGCCTGCTT
>NZ_KV814959.1:0-151513 GCF_001814125.1 Staphylococcus sp. HMSC072E01
TGACATATTGTCATTCAGTTTTCAATGTTCATTTAAAATGTAATCTATTAAATTATATCAATTTCAATTTCGAAAGTCAATAACTAATTTTGATTACTTTTAATATTTTATATCGTTTTTCAAGATTTTGCAATGGTAAATTTTACACCGAATTTACATTTTTTAAAATGTATTAACACTTCTTTAAAACGACTTTTATATCTTATCAAACAATTCATTTAGTGTCAACAAATTATTTTAATAATTTTATTTTTGTTTTAAGCAATTCTTCTAACTTGCTCACAAAAAGATATTCTATCAGAATTTTTATATTTTGCAATAGAAAAAGCGCTCAAAATGATATTTTTTTCGAGCACTTTTACACTAATTTTTATTTATTATTTTATTGTTGTAGTAATTACTTTTTGTGCAATTGTTTTATAGATTTTTCCTAATCGATCTTCTTCTTGATAAATAGATGGTGAAAAATCATTAGGATTCCAAGAAGGTTGTTCAAGAGGTAGTTCTCCTAACAATTGGGTATTGAGCTCGTCCGCAAGTTTACGTCCTCCACCTTTACCAAATACATACTCTTTTTTTCCAGTTTCTTTACTTTCGAAATAACTCATATTTTCAATAACACCTAAAATAGAATGCTCTGTATGCTTAGCCATAGCTCCAGCTCTTGCTGCTACAAATGCTGCTGTTGGATGTGGTGTGGTTACTATTATTTCTTTACTACTTGGTAACATTGAATGAACGTCAAGAGCTACATCCCCTGTTCCAGGAGGTAAATCAAGTAATAAGTAATCTAACTCTCCCCATTTAACTTCAACAAAGAAATTCGTCAACATTTTTCCTAACATAGGACCACGCCAAATAACTGGTGCATTTTCTTCAACGAAAAATGCCATTGAAATCACTTTAACACCATGACGTTCTACAGGAATAATCTCTTTTCCTTGAACACCAGGCTTTTCATCTATACCCATCATATCTGGAACACTAAAACCATAAATATCAGCATCTATGAGTCCCACTCTTTTACCTTCTCTTGCTAATGCTACTGCTAAGTTTACGGCTATAGTTGATTTTCCTACTCCCCCTTTACCAGAAGCAATTGCAATAAACTCCACTGGATTATTCTGTGACAATAATCCCTCAATTGTCTTAGGTTTCTCTTTTTCTTTTCCTGTATATTTTTCCACAACTTCGGCAGGTAGTTCCTCAAAACGAATGCCCACTGTATTTGCACCATTTTCTTTTAAAGCTTTAACCACTGACATTTGCAAATCAAGCTGTGGTTGTCCACCTAATTGAGCCATAGCAACTTTAACACTTACATGTTGAATTTCTTCTTTTATTTTTACTTCTACAATTCCCTTTGTTTCTTTTAAAGACACATTAATAATTGGATCTTTTAAGTCTCCCACTATTTTTTCTACTTGTTCTACCGTTAACAACTCATTATCCCCCTTAAATTTCTTTATATTCATATTTTAACAAATTTACTTACAATCTGTGCTGAATTTATCAAGAATTTATAACTTATATCTACTTCTTATCATTCAAGTCTTCACTATCTGGATAAAAAATCATTTTACATAAATATAGTATTCCAATAATTAATGCAATAACCCAAAATTCAATTTTAATATATACGTAATGAATATGAATAACAAAATAGAATAGGATAGTCGTAATTACATATGAAATTAAATGAAATAGTGTTCCATTAAAATATGGATTATTAGGTAATTGCTTTCTAAAGTAATCCATTAAATGCTCAACAGCAAATAGCAAAAAGTATCCAAATACTATATAGCTACCGTAATATACTAAATTGCTGAATAAATCCTTATTGTATGTAAAAAATCCTAATTTAAAAAAAATAAGAATTCGACTTAATCCAAATAACCCAAATCCTAAAAATATTAAAAATATACAACCTGATAGAATAAAAATAATAAGAATAAGAAGAGCCGGAAAGATACCGTTAAATTTTTGATTAGAAAATTTCATTCCTCTCTTTCCTCCTCTTTTCATCAATAATACTTTATAATGATACTTTATCATTTATATATAGTAACTTAAAATTATTATTTTATACTTTCTTTATTCTCTTTAAATAAAAATACCCACATTAAAATTAATATAAGCGCAACAATTGTGATTACAGTTAATATATTATAAAAGTTACCTCCTAACAAACCAAATTGAAGTGCATATAATGACCCCATCAATGTAGATCCTATAGATGATCCTAAATTTTTAGTTAATGCATAGAATGACATCATTTTTTTCATATATTTAGGACTTGTTTCTTCTTGCACAATTACACTGTCTTTAGTATAAACGAAACCAAAACTCAATCCTGCAAGAATCACAGCTCCCGCAATAATAAGAGGAATATGAAGTCCAAATACTAAAATCATATTACTTAAAATTAATGATATGAAAGCTCCGATATATAATTTTTTTCTTGAAAATTTTGATTCTACTTTAGCTAAATTGAAGTTTAAAGCTAACCATGCAACAGAAAGTGGAAATATAACTAATCCACTTTGTATTGGAGATAGTTTTAAATAATCTTGTAAATAAACAGGTATATATAAGTTATACCCCATTAGACATATTGCTATAAGTAAATCAGTTATAAATACCAGTGAAATTGATTTATTAAATTCACTTATTGGTAAAAAAGGCATATTTTTTTTATTTTCATATTTGAATAAAATGAATAATATAACTATTGCTAATATTAATGCAATAATATTAAAAGTAACACCTGTTTTATTTAATAAACTAAACATAAGAAGTCCTATAAATATATAAAACAAGGATAATCCTTTTCCATCAAATTGTATGTGTTGTACTTCCGCTTCTTCTGGAAAATGAAAAGTAAGAAAAGCTAAAACAATAGCTATCAATGCTATGGGTATGTTGATATAAAACAACCAATGCCATGTTGCAACTTCTAATATTCCACCACCTAATAACGGTCCAAGAATACTTGAAATTCCCCAGACACTTCCAACGATGCCCATTATTTTGTAACGAAGCGGAATTTCAAATGCTAGTTTTGGTACAATTTGAGTCAAAGACATCATAACTCCTGCGCCAAGTCCCTGGATGCCTCTTGAAATAATTAACATTGTAAACGTTTCACTCATACCTGACACAAAACTTCCAACACCAAATAATAGTATGCCGACTACAGCTATATATAGAATCTTAAATCTTGTGAGAAGTTCACCCACAATAGGATTTGCTACAACAAGTGCTATAAAATAAACGGTAAAGACTAATGGCACTGCTGTACCAGCATTCAAATCTTTACGAATGGTAGGCAATGCTAGTGAAATAATTGAACTTTCAATTGCTGCCATAAACATTGTTAAAACCAAAGTCACTACAATACCTATTGATTTTAATTTCATCTTTGCCCTCCTATGTATTTAAAAAGTTCATAATATAGAATATTCTTAATTATATTCATAAACAACTTTAATGTATTATTAAAAAAAGAAAAAACAGGGTAGAATTCTTTTTGAATTCATAGTCCTGTTTCTAAATAAGCACTTAATAAACTAAGTTATTCTCAATGATATAACCTTTCAGCTAGGTCTACATAAAATATACGATTCCTATAAAATGAAAGAGTGATGCGATAACAATAAAAATATGCCATATCATATGAAAATATGGACGGTTTTTTTGTGCATAAAACCACGCTCCAATGGTATAAGAAAGACCACCTAATACGATAAATAAAATAAATAACCAAGATGTTCTAATAATAATCACAGGTAAAAATATAATGCCAACCCATCCCATAACTAAGTATACGATTAAGCTTAATTTGGGATTTACATGAGTTGAAATTGACTTATATAGAATACCCCATATTGTTGTTCCCCATAATAACAAAAAGACCAGCCATCCTAACCAACCTCCAACAACTGTTAGTAAGACAGGTGTATACGTTCCAGAAATTGCTACATATATCATACTATGGTCAATAATTCTTAATATATACTTATGCGATGTATTATTTTTCATTGAATGATATACAGTAGAGGAAATAAACATCATGAAAATACTAATAACAAAGATAGAAACACTAATAGAACTTAGTGTTCCATACTCATTATAACTATGTACTGCTGCATAAGGCAGTAAAAATAAAGTCATTAGTGCAGCAACACCATGTGAAGTTGCATTACCAATTTCCTCGCCAAAAGATAGTGGAATGATGTCTTTAAATGATTCAATTACATTATCTTTTGTATGCTGAGATGATTTAGACATCGTATTCCACCATCCTTTAAATGACATTCATTCGTTTTAAATCATCAGTTGCAGTTTCTACACTGTCTTTTCCCTCTTTATTTTTCAAAGGTGAAAATTCTTCTTTTCTTGGAACTTGTAATGTAATAAAGCTATTCGCATATCGGAAAATATCAAAATAAAATAGTTCAAATTTTAAAGATGTTTTTTCAATTAAACCAAAGTCATCATCCAGTTGTTTCAATTTTTTAATAGCTAAATGATATGGTAAATCATTATTTACCGCTTGATTTATAAACGATAACTTAAATGCGTGAATGCCAATATTTGCATTATCAAATGTATTCGCTACATTTTCATCAAGTTCTGAGTATTCAAGTACAGTATCTTTATTATCTTTACTAACTAATCGTCCAACACTTTCACCCTTTTTAGGTTGAATAGATTTAGAAGTGATATCTTTATCATTTACTACTGTAAACCCTACAAATACAGGATCAAGAACCTTTACTAACACATTATCAATATTATTTAAGAAAATGAACTTTACGCCATCTTTCTCCATTTTATCTAAATAACCATAATGCTCTAGCGATTTAAATATCCCGCCATTACCATTAGGTGTTTCCATAATATAGCCTTTTTCATTAAAAATAAGTCTACCATTTTCACTTAGAGCCACAATGTTGTCTTGTTTAAAAAAGTGAATACGTTCTGGGTTATAACCAAAATAATCATGGTTTTCAAAATAACGTAATGTTTCCTCATGATTAATATCACTAGTCATAATATACCAATTAATACAATGTCCTGTTTCATTTTTTAGATGCAATAGTTGTCTTGCTTGAAGTTCAAATAAGCTTACACCTTCAATTTCAAAAGAACCTTTAGGTCCCTTATAACCTAAACGTGTGCCCTGACCACCAGCCATAAGAACAACAGCAAATTCTCCATTTCTTATTGCTTCTATTCCTTTATGTTCATAATATTCACGATCTTGCTCCGTGAATGCTTCCTTAATTTTATAATCAACTTCAGAAACTGCAGTAACATCTGTAATTGTTTTACGATTAACATATAAACTTTGATAAAGTTCTTGAATAAATTCTAAATCTAATGAGTTCACTTTTTCATCTAATTGCTCTTTTTCATTACTACTCATCATTTTCTCATATTCAATTAAATGTTCTTGATTGTATTTTTCTAATTTACTTTGATCTAGCATTACTAACTCTCCTTATAGATAGTTCGTGTCATTCAAATATATTTATCATATTAATTATAAATTTGATATTAAGACAAGAAAGATGATCCATCATATTCATTGATATCATCCGGGCAATGAATGGCTCACATATTTCAAGATTTCATTTATAAACTCCTGAAATATTATGTATATTGCTCCAATACTAAAAGCTGTTGATAAAGATGCATCTAAAAAACCACCAGTTTTGAAAGTAAAAGGAAACTTAATCGATAGAGGTATTGGATAAAGTAACTTTACCCCTCTAGGTGTCAACATATCTAGTATAACATGAGAAGCCATTGCACCGATAATAGTAACTAAATAATAAGTCGGAGTTTGAATTAAAATAAGTAAAAAACCTATCATACCTAAAAATAACAATGAATGCGTAAATGTTCGATGTCCGAAGATAGTACTAACGAGCAAACTAAGAATTTTAAATTGTCTTCCAATCTTACTTCTTGTATGACAAATATCTGGAAGTAAACTTCCTGATATTGCTAAACAAATTACTGTTACAGTAGAAAATAGATCTGTATGATAATGATCAACTGTTATTGCTCCTACAAGCAAACCAGCAGCTACATGCGTTTTTCCTGTCATTTATCTTCTCCTTTATTAAAAATATATTAACATAAATAGCCCTAAAATACGAACATATTTTCGGTATATAGATACTTTTCTTTAAACGTTTATTTTTCTTATTTATTACAAGTATTTTATTTGATATATCTTTGAATTTGTATATTATTAAAATAAATAAGGAGGTCTGACTATGTTTGTTGTTACAAATCGTATTACTGTAAAAAAAGGATTTGCTGAAAAAATGGCACCACGTTTCACTAAAGGTGGTAAGATTGAACAACTAGAAGGTTTCAGAAAAATTGAAGTTTGGCAAATTGATAATACTAATGATACTGAATATATGTTTGTTAATACATGGTGGGACAGTGAAGAAAACTTCAAAGCTTGGACCCAAAGTGATGCGTTTAAAGAAGCGCATAAAAATACTGGAAAATCTTCAACAGAAGATTCACCAGTAGTAACAAGTGAAATTGTAAAAGCAAACGTACTATCAACTTTAGAATAAAAAAAGAAGCAGGAAGGAATTGGAATTGCATTCATCAATCCTTACCCTGCTTCTTTTTTTATAGTAATACATGTGCCATTAAAGCAATAATTGGTAATGTGATTGCAGTTCTGATTAAAAATATCATAAATAATTTTCCGAGACTGACCGGGATTTTAGAACCTAAAATAACACCGCCCACTTCAGATAGATAAATTAATTGAGATATACTTAAAGCACCGATCACAAATCGTGTCAATTCACTGTGTACCGTCGCTATTAAGATAGAAGGTAAAAACATATCTGCAAAACCAATAAGTAAAGTTTCAGACGCTTTTGCAGCTTCAGGAATTTGAAGTAATTGTAATATAGGAATAAATGGTTTTCCTATGATTTCAAATACTGGTGTATAATTTGCTATTATCGTGGCAATAGTCCCTATACTCATCACTACTGGTAAAATAACAAACCACATATCAATCACCGTTTTAATTCCCGTTTTAAAAAATGCTTTAACTCCTGGCGCTTTTAGCCCTACAATTGTAGCTTCATCAAAACCATGAGCTAATGCAGTTTTTCCTTCTGGAAGTTTTTCAAGTCGTGTACTTTCAGATACTTCTTTCGTAAAATCATCGGGAATTTGATTTAGTGGCCATATTCTTGGCATAATTATCGCTGCAACTAAGCAAGAAACGATCACTGTTAAATAAAATACAAAAAACTTTTGTTGTAATCCAATAGTTTGAGCAATAACAATAGCAAACGTGATTGATACAACACTAAAAGTTGTAGAAATGACTATTGATTCTCTTTTTGAATAAATACCTTTTTCATATTGACGACTTGTAATAAGCACGCCTACTGTTCCATCTCCTATAAATGAGGCTAAATTATCAACTGCTGATCGTCCTGGTAAAGTAAATAATGGTCTCATGATTGGTCTAAACAATGGTCCTAAAAATTCTAATAAACCGTATTCCATTAATAAAGGTAAAAATAAGGCAGCAAAAAGGAATACTGCTACTAATGTAGGTAATAAATCATTAAATACTAATCCGCCCGTATCTTCTGAATAGATCACTTTACTTCCAATTTTAAAATAAGTCATCCAGACAAATACAACTGCAAGTACTCTTAATATCATCCACACTGGGCCGACTTGAAATGCATTCGCGATAAGACCACCTGGTTTTACTTTATTCTTTAAAATTGTTGAAAATAAAATAGTCAAAATAGCCGATAATGTAATGATTGTCATAATGAGAATTGACATTGCAGGTCCTAATAAATCTTTTAACCAATTTGCCAAAAATGCCACTGGTAATGTCGTTTGTTTCTCCCCATCTTGTACAATTGGAATGGGTATTAAAAATAAAATAATACCAATGATTGACATCGATATAAATTTTATTCTTCCTTTTATTTTCTCCTGTTTGTTATAATTCTCCAATATTCACCCTTCTTTCCATTTATATAGGTAATTGTATTTATTCATTCATTTTGTATTTTCATCGAAATTAACATCTATTAATTATATAAATATAACTTTATATGTATTTTTATAAATAATATGTACTTTACTATATCTTATTTTCAAATAACTTGCAATATACAAAAGTTTAAAATTTCACAAAAAAATGTGAGATAGCATTCACTGTGAATACGATCTCACTCTTTTAATATTTAAATTCTTCTAAGTAACAATAAAAAGTATGGAACACCAACAATGGCAATAACTACGCCTACTGGTATATCAAGTGGTGGATGAATACCTCTTGCTAATCCATCACTAAATAAAATAAGGATTGCTCCAATTAAACCAGACATCATCACTACGTGAACATGACGATAACCGACAATTTTTCGAGCTATGTGTGGCGCAATTAATCCAAGAAAACTGATTCCTCCAACTATTGAAATAGATGCTCCTGCTAACATCACTGATAAAATCAACAATATCATTTTAATACGTTTTATTCGTGTACCTAATGCTATCGCTATTGAATCTCCTAGGTTTAAGATATCGAGTTGATGACTTAAAGCAATGACGATTGGAGTCGTAATGATAAACCAAGGTAAAATTGAATATACATTTTCTATCGTATGACCATAGAGACTACCTGTTAACCATATAAGCGCATTATTTGCATCCATGGGATTTCGTATTAGTAAAAATTGTGCAATTGCTGTACATATAGCACCAATTGCTAAGCCAATTAATGCCAACGTAGACCCTTTAATATTAAATTGAGATATTAAAAAAGATAAAATTAAACTGATTATTAATGCACCAACAAATGAACCCAGAGGTAAAATGATTAAAGGAGCATTAGGAAAAACCATAATAATAATAATCGCTGCTAAACTCGCACCTTTAGTCATTCCAATAACATCTGGAGAAGCGAGAGGATTTTTTACTACCCCTTGTATGATTGTTCCTGAAATAGCTAAACTACTTCCTACTATTAATCCTAAAAGTGTTCTGGGTATACGATATTCATTTAGAATAAAATCATCTTGTATCAATAAACTATTTATTACTTTAATGGGATGATACATTGTTGCGCCAACACATAAGCTAATAAATATACTTATGATTAATATAGTAACGACAAGTGCATAACGAATAGCTAATGAGTGGTGTGTCATATTCGTTTCACTCTCCTTAAAGTAATAAATAAGAAATAAAATGCTCCTATAAATGAAGTAACAATTCCAACTGGTGATTCATAGGGATATGTAATTAAACGACTCAATGTATCAGATAATAACAATAAATTTGCGCCAACTATAAATGTTAACGGAATTAAAATGAAGTAATTATGCGGTGCATAACGTTTTACTATATGTGGCACGATTAATCCTATAAATCCAATAGGTCCTACAATAGAGACAGATGTCCCAGCAAATATAATAACAAGTAATCCGATAATGATTCTTATCACTTCAGTTTTTTGACCTAAACTTTTGGCTAGTGTATCACCTAATTCCATTATTGTAAGTTGTCTTGCAAATGCAATTAGTATGATAAGTCCCATAAGAATCCAAGGACAAATTATCATTACATCTTTCCATTTCATTCCATTTAAAGAGCCAACTAACCAAAACATAACAGTAGAATTAGAATCTTCATTAAGTAAAATAACACCTTGTGTAAGACTACTAAAAAACAAATGTACTGCCATTCCTGCTAAAGCTAATTTCACTGGTGTTATTTTTTTCGTAGAACCAGATAATAAATACACAGTTAACCCACCAATAAATGCCCCAATAAACGCTAAATAGGTTGCATAGTTTCCCATCGTAGGCATTAATACTGTCACTAATACGATAATAAATGAAGCCCCCGCATTGACCCCAAATATTTGCGGAGATGCTAATGGATTTCTAGTTATAGATTGCATGAGTAAACCAGCCAAAGCTAAGGCACCTCCCACAAGTATGGCAACAATCATCCTTGGCATTCTAACATTTTGAATGATAAACGTCTGCTTGTTTTCAATTGAAGTAAAAAAGTAATGATACATATCTTTAGTTTGAATATTTAAAGTTCCAGTGGCTAAATTAAGATAAACAAAAATAACAAGAAGGCAAACACTCACTGAAAAGGTGAGTGTCATACGCTTCTTGATTGATCTTTTATTAGCAGAAAGACGATTACTTTTTTGTATAGTCATTGTCAATCCATCCTATTTATTTCTATCTTTTTTTGAGATTTCTACAATTTCTTTAGCCATTTCTTCTGAAGAGATTAAACCACGTGCGCGGGCCCATGTATCACGATCAACCACATCTATTTTATGATTTTTAACTGCATTAAGTTTGTTCCAAATAGGATCTTTTTTCAATTCTTGATAAGAAGGTTCTTTAGAACTTGCACCATTTGTCATAATAAACATGCGTTCTGGATTGATTTCAGATAATGTTTCTGAATTGAGTTGTAAATAAGGTCCTTGTAAATATTTACTTAATCCTTTCGTCACATCTTTATTTAATGCTTCTTTAAAACCTAATTCACCTAATAACTGTCCCACATAAGATTCACTTGGATGCGCTAGTAACCCAGACTTAGAAGCTACAGCTGGAAGTACTTTTTCATTTTTATCAAATTGAATCTCTTGTTTATATTGAGCTATTTTTTTCTTATGTTCGTCTAAACGTTTTTTACCCTGTTTCTCTTTATTAAGAGATTTAGCTATAACTTTAAACGCTCCGATATTTTCATTATAGTCGCCGTCGAAGCTTTTTAATTCTATTGTTGGAGCAATTTTACTTAATTCCTTATAAATTCCTTTATGTCGATTACTGTCAGCAATAATTAAATCAGGTTTTAATTTACTTATTTCTTCTAAATTTGGTTGTTTACGCGTACCAACAGATGTATAATTTCTAATTTTATCTCTTAACGGTTTAATTATTCTATTCTTTTTATTATCGTCTGCTATTCCTACAGGCTTAACATCCAAAGCTACTAATGCATCAACAAATGAAAATTCTAAAGCTACTACTCTCTTAGCATCTTTAGGTACTTTAGTTGTTCCTAAATCATGTTTAATCTCCATAATATCTTTAGATGACGAAATTTGATTAGATGAATTTGATCCATTGTTACTTACCTTTCCACATGCAGTTGTTAATACTAAAGTCAATAATATTGAAATGATTCCAAAAATTGTTGTTTTTTTCATGATGACACTCCTTAATATGTATTGAGGTATACCTTCATTTTATTGATAACGATTATCATTGTCAATAAAATATAAAAATAAGGATTGGCACAGAATTTATTTTGAATTCGTTGGCCCATCCCGAAAATGTTGACTACTAACGCATAAAGAAATCTGAGACACTATTGATGTCTCAGATTCTATATAATAAGTTATATGTTGTTGATATATTTTGATTGCTTCAAATTGTTAATACGTTGAGAAATAGCTTGTTCTTCACTATAATATTTTTCCATTCTCTGATAATACATTAGTTGTGATAGCGCTTCGTATTCTAATGAAAATGGTATGCAATCTCCTACTTTATAGTTAATTTCTTCTTTTAAATCTATCATTAAATGATCACTTGAAGCACCCATAATTTCTATTCGATGATTGAGTGGTTTTATTTTTTCAATCACAGTATCAATATATCCCACATCTACAATAGCTTGTAAGTAACTTTCTTTCGTCTTTGTATACCTAGGTTTAATTTCAATAATTTCCGCTTCAAGTAATATTGCATTTTGAAATAACTCAGGTATATTTTCATTATTAGTTGTATCCACACCACGAAATAATGTTTCTCCTATTCTCAACTCATTAATACATCCTAAATCATATTGTTTTAACAATGGAAGCATACTTGAGTTACCTCCAGAAATAACTTCAAATGATACCCCTGTTTCGTATTGTACATGGTGAACAAATTGATTTATTTCGTCAATATCATTTAATGTTGGAGCTTTAGACTTAAAACACATGAAATTAAATGCAAGACCTAAAAGTTTTATATTATTCATTAGTTTTATTTCATTAATATATTCAACTATATGATAAGGTAATACACCTTCACGTTGATCTTTCCAATCAACCATCAATATAACTTGATGTTGATTACTCATTTCAGTTGCAATATGATTTAACTGACGTATTGTTACCATTTCTGTTTGAATACTTACGTAACTTTCTTTAATCAAATCTTCATACTGACGCTTTAAAGGAGATCTCAAAAGTAAAAATTGACAATCTTTTGTAAATTGCTGCGGTATATTTTCTAGTCGAGATTCTGCAAAGTAGTTAAATCCTACTTTCATTAATCGTTTAATGATATGTTCATCTCCAGCAATACTTTTTATCACAGGTATAATGGCTATATTTTTGCTGTCAAACAACATTTTTAATACATGTGCATTATATTCAATCTTTGATAAATTGATTACAATACGAGACACTTAATTCACCTCTCTTTTTATTGGATTATCTAAACTAATATTCAGATATTTTTTCACTTTCTTTTTCATTCTCATTTTCAACAATGCTTTTACTGTAATTGTAGGTCCAAATAAAACTTTTCTTAATGTATCTGCATGAGGCTTAGTATCATTAATTGCTACTTCTATTTCTTCTTGAATTATATTAAAAAGTTCTTCTTCTTTTATAAAGTCATACTTTTTAAAATGAAAAATTAATTCTGCCAGTTGATTTTGAACGACTGCGTGTTGAAATTTCATAATGACTTCTTCAATTGAGTCTGCAAGTAAACTTTTATTTTCCACTTCTATATGCTTTAATTTTTGACTTAGTGTTTTAATATCTATTCGAGAGCCACCGAGATCTCGCACTATAAATTGTATTTGATACTTTGGTCCTAAATGCACTAGTGTATTTTGCATATGTGCTTCTAAAGCTATACCATAATCTTGTATTAAAGCTAATAAAGGTGTTACCAGTTGACGAGTATAATTTCGCATAAACTGATGAATGGTATGTTGATTAATGTCATCATTCATCCATTTAAGGTAACTATCTACTGTGATTTCATTATCTACTACATTTTTATTTACTAATGCACCTGTAACTAATAAAATACCATCATCTTTTGTAAAAGGTTTTTCACGAATAATACAAGCAAGTTGTCTAGCATCGTCACTGTCTGTTTTAGCAAATAAACCATAGGGCTCAAGTGCAACATCTAATTCTAATTGTGTATACTGATTTAATTCACGATGTAATGCTTGACTTAATTTGGGTCCATCAATTGTTGTTTCTGGGGACACTGTTCTAACTGCACTAGTAGCTTGAACATTGACTGGTAATTTCACATGATAAGGATGATTGATTAGCGACATTGTTCTAAAAGAAGATGTTGCTTTAGATGGAACATGAAATGGAGTAGATATCAAAATATGATCTTGTAGCCACTCCTTATATTTATTACGAATAGTATGTTCATATTGCCATGGGTGAACTAAAATGACTTTATAGTCTTTAAGCAAACGTTCTCTATCATTCATGAATGTATGTAATTCGTCAATATATTCAGGAATAACCTCATTTAAAATAAACTGAGAATGATCAAAAATGGTTGTAACATTTACATACTCATTATGTATTAGCATCACTTTCAAATTAATAATCTTTTCAAATTCTGGCGAATAGGTTCTCACTTCTTCCATTGATAAAGGTAATTTTGTTTTAGTAAGTGGATGTGTAGGATGACCTTCAAATATTAAGCTTTCAGAATATAGTACGTCATCTATATCATTATCTTTTTTCAACTTTTCTAGCCAAGTAAAAAAATTTAAACGTTCTGAGGCATTTATATATTTATCATGTCTTTGAAGATACTCATGACGTGTATCGAATGCTTTATATACTTCAATGAAACTATCTCTGCTATGAATAAGTTCACTTTTTAAATGGAATGGTATATCAATATGAAAGTCTGTTACTAGTATGTCTAATAGTTTTTCTAGACTATCCACTGATTCTTTATGTTGATGATTTATATATATTATCGGCCCATCAAATTCATATCGAGATAATGCACTTTCGTATTTATAATGAACGTTTAGAAGCACTTGTTCAAACTCAATCGTTATATAATGATTTTCTTTAAAAATGGCAGTTGAATGAGTCCATATATTTTCCTTTATTAGAGCATTTATTACTCTGTATTGCATATTTCTATCTGCATGCTTCCACTCGTTTAACATTTTTAAATCCTCCGCCTTATCATTCGTTTTCATAATTAAGTTTAACTAGTTTAATAATTATAAATTTAATTAAGGGTACTAGCAATGACATGAACTTAGAATTTATTAAAATATTGTGTCTTAAATTTAAACTATCTTTTACAAAGGTTTAATTTTAGAGTTAGATATTATACAAACTATTTATAATTTTGTAGAATGTGAATGAGGTGTTATATGAATCAAAATACAACTATTAATAATCATAACTTACAACTTACTAATGAAGAATATGATGTTTATACATATTTAAATGAATTTTATCCTGATTTAATCGATCATTTTAAACAATATATTTTAATAGGTAGAGATAAAATTTCTCAACGTCTTATTACATCTTTATATCGCGAAAACTTAATACACGCTAAAGATAATAGTCAGATTATTAGACCTACCAAATTAACCGTATCTATGTTTTCTAAAGATAAAGACGTATTATGTATTCATTTTCCAAAATCAAATATCGATATTTACAGTCAAATAAAAGGTAGATATGCCTTCGACCGGGTAGATGTGGAAGGCCCCTTTTATATCTTAAAACATCGTAATCACGAATATGAAAGAATCCAACATCCAAATGATATTCTAGATTTAATTTTAGCTGAAGCGCCAAAACTTGATAACGCTGCTAGTGAACAGTTTAGAGAAGATTTAAATAATAGTGCTGCTAATATGATTCTGGCACTAAGTTATCAAGCTAAACATATGCATTCAAACTACGAATCCTTATGGGAATTGATTGCAAAAAGTGACGATAGTTATTTACGTTCGGAACAATCAGTTATAGAAGGTCATCCCCTTCATCCAGGCGCAAAGCTTCGTAAAGGGATGAGTGCTAAAGAGAATATTCATTATAGTTCAGAATACGGTCAAGAAATTCAATTAAAATGTGTATTCATACATAATAGTATAGCAAATGTTCAATCCTTATCTTCAACCTATAATGATATACTTCACCAATCTTTTCATAAATTATTTACTCACCTTTTAAATAACTATAATGATATAAGAATTGAAGATTATCATTTAATGGTTGTCCATCCTTGGCAATTCGAACATATTTTACTTAGTCAATATCAACAAGAACTAGATGAACAACTTATTATTCCTATTGATATGACCTTACCTTATTATGCTGGCTTATCATTCAGAACATTAATGCCAAAATATCCTAAACTATTCCCGCATATTAAACTTTCTACAAATGTTCATATTACTGGAGAAATACGGACGCTTTCTGAACAAACAACGCATAATGGACCTTTAGTTACTAAAATTGTGAATGATATTTTAAAAAACGACCCTGATTTTCAACCTTATCGCATAGAAACATTAGATGAAATTGCTGGCATTCATTTTTATAATTCTAAAGATCATTCAACAATCCAAACTGAACGTAGTGAACAACTGGGAACATTATTTAGAGAAAATATTTATACATTAATCGAAGAAGATACAATACCTGTCATACCTTCTAGTCTGGTTGTTTATTATCCAAACAATACTGAACCGCCAATTGAAAGCTTAATAAAACGATATCAATATACACATCAATTTAAGACATTTGAAAAAGCGGCTTATACATGGATTCAAGATTATGCGACTCAATTATTAGGAATAGTTATTCCACTATATGTAAAATATGGAATCGCACTAGAGGCACACTTACAAAATTCTATTGCTACATTTAATCAAGATGGTAGTTTAAGTAAAATCTATATTCGAGATTTCGAAGGATTACGTATTGATGAAACTCAATTAAACAAAATGGGGTATAAAACATCACATTTCCATAAGAAATCTAGAATTCTTACTCAATCTACTACATCTGTTTTTAATAAAGTATTCTATTCAACTGTTCAAAATCATCTAGCTGAATTAATATTAACAATTACTGAAAAAGTAGAAAATATGGATTTTGAAAAAATAATGTGGCATCATATCAGTCATATTATTCAAGATATATTAGCTAAGTTGACTGACGTTGATACAGGACGTATACAAAAGATTACTCATACTTTATTTGCTGCAACAATTGATTATAAGTGTGTAACCACTATGCGTTTAGAAGATGAAGCACATCATTACACTTATATTAAAGTTAATAATCCACTACATTAAAATTAAGAAGCGGAATAACATTCAAATTGAATGTTATTCCGTCTCTTGTTAAAAAATGATATTAACCATAAAAAAGACCTTGGAACATTCCAAGGTCTTTTTTCAATAAGCTTATTGTAAATCTGATCTTTCGAAATTATTATTGTTGTTATTATTGTTATTGTTGTTGTTATTTTTTTGGTTTTTTTGTGCCCATTCTTTTTTAGTCATTACGTCATCAACTTGCATGTTAACTTCAACAACATCTAAACCAGTAATGTATTTAACTTGTTCTTTAACTAAGTCAGTTACTTTACGGAAGATTTTTGGAGCTGATTCACCGTATTCTAAGATTACTTTTAAGTCTACAGCCGCTTGTTTTTCACCAACTTCAACAGAAACACCTTGTGTTACGTTGTTACCGCTTGAGAATGCGCTAGAAATACTGTCAGTGAATCCGCCTTTCATATCTAAGATACCTCTTACTTCACGAGCAGCGATACCAGCAATTTTTTCGATAACTTCATCAGAGAACGTTAATTTATTTTCAAAATGTTGTTGATTATTTTGACGTTCTTCTCTGTATTGTTGTGCTTGTTCTTGACGTTCTTCTCTTTCTTTTTCATTTACTCCAGTTTGGTTATTATATGCTTGTTTAGCTTTGTTATTATCTACAGCCATGTGAATTCTCCTTTTTAAATAAAATTTAATTTTTAATACTTAATTTTTTAATTTATATGAATTCTTAAATAATGAATGTTAACTCCATCGATTTAAGAAGTTCATGAAATCTTGTGTACGGTCTTTCATATACCCAACGCCAATTCCGATTAAACATAAAACAATAATTAAAATTGTTTTCCAGAACCCTAAAGTCAGGAATAAGATTGCAATAATTAAGAATGCAAAGAAACCTATAATTCGCCATTTATACGACTTTAGGAAGTCGATAATTTGTTGAGTAGAATCTTGACTATTTTGATTATTATCAGCCATGTTATCCCTCCCTTATAGTACGCGTTGTCCGGCAGATTTTTGATCTCTAACATTAATTTCTAATTTTCTAACAGGCATTTCAGTAAAATGCTCAACATTATGTTTAATGTCAGATCTAATGCTCTCAGTTAATGATTTTACTTGCACATCATTAGGTACTAAGAAATCAGCTTTAATATCAATGTAAGAATTGTTTTTCTTATTGTAAAGTTTAGTAACCACGTTTGGTTGTCTGATTTCATCGTATTTAGTTAATGTATCGTATGCAGACTTTTCGACTGCTTTACGTGATACATAAATATGTCCATCATTATAATCTTTATAAAGACCTGGTTTTCTATATGTTGGTTTAAAGATGCTAAATACCAATATAATACCAATTAATACGAGTAAAGCAGATAAACCAATTAATAGTGGTTGGAACCAATTGAATTGTAAGAAATAGTCTTGATAACGCTTAATACGACTATCATCTATGTACATAAACAATAAGAAACCAACAATCGCAACTATTAATAGGCCAAGGATAAAGTTTTTAAATCTATGCACCTCTAAACACACCTCCTTAGTCATTGTTGAAATTATTTAATTATAAAATTTAAGTACCCTTTAAAAATTTTTTAAAACGTTAACATTAAAATTTTTTATTTAATTTTTTTAAATTTATTAAAGTTTACCTTCTAGATTAAATATTCCCAAATTTAACACAATAAAAACCTATTTTTCATAATTATTTTCGTTTTTTTATATTATTCGTTTTTTTGTATTTTAAATTATCTTTTTTCATTAAAACATCTTTCTTTGATACCCGCGGATGATCTGAACTCAACGTTTTAAATAAAGACCATATCATAAGAATAATAACTACGGAAAATGGGAGTGCTGCAATAATTAATAAGTTCTGAATTGCTTGTGTTCCTCCGGTATAAATCATTATCATCGCAAATAAGGCCATAATAATACCCCAACTTACTTTAACGAAAGAGTTAGGATTAATATCTCCTTTACTACTTAACATTCCAAGTACATAAGTAGCCGAATCTGCAGAAGTTACAAAGAAAATCATAATAACGATTAAAGTAACAATACTTAATACAAATCCCAATGGAAAATGCTCTAAAGTGGCAAATGTTGCAGTTTCTGTTGCTTCTTTAGCAATATTAGCAATTCCACTATGCTGAAGATACACTGCTGCTCCTCCGAACACTGCAAAGAAAAAGAAAGATACAAGAGCTGGAACAAATAACACTCCTAAAATAAATTCTTTAATTGTTCTACCACGTGATACACGTGCAATGAATATTCCTACAAATGGTGCCCAAGACACCCACCATGCCCAGTAAAATATAGTCCAATTTTGTACCCATTGAAATTTTGCGCCACCATCCATTGGAATACGCAAACTCATACTAAAGAAATTAAAAATATAATTTCCTAATCCGTTAGTAAATGTATTTAAAATATATAAAGTAGGTCCTATCCTATTAATACAATAAAAGCTAAAATCATATTAATATTACTTAAAGTTTTTATTCCCTTATCAATTCCGGACCATGCAGACCAACTAAATAAAATAGTTGCAATAATAATAATGATGACTTGTGTGCCGAAATTATTCGGTACTTTAAACAAGTAGTGAAGACCTTCATTAATTTGTAAAGCACCAAAACCTAAGGTAGCTGCTACACCTGTAACCGTTGCAATAACAGCTAAAACATCTATAGCACTTCCGATTGGTCCTCTCATTCTTTTTTCTCCAAAAATCGGAACAAGCGTTGCGCTCACTAAACCTGGATATCCTTTATGAAAATTAAAATAAGCAAAAACTAATGCAACAATGCCATACACTGCCCACGCATGAATTCCCCAATGGAAGAAAGCAAACTGGAACGCATCATTAATTGCTGCTTGTGTACCAATTTTATGTATAGGCGTTGCTTTATAGGCATGACTAACTGGCTCAGCTGTAGTCCAAAACACTAATCCTATTCCCATTCCTGCACTGAACAACATAGCAAACCAAGAAAGTAATGAAAATTCTGGTTCTTCTCCTTCCACACCTAACGTAATGGATGCATATCTTGAAAATAATAAGTATACGCAAATAAAAAATATAATTAAAACTAGTAAAAGATAATACCAAGAAAAATTAACTGCAATAAACGATGTAATATTTTGCGTGATTGCTTCTAATTGCTTAGGTAGTATCGCTCCATACACTACAAATAATGTACAGATAGCTAATGCAATCCAAAATACAATGCTTATAGATTTTTTTCGCATTATATTATTCTCCTTTCTGATAGTTAGAAATACTATACCCTATTCATGTTATATCTAACGATATATTGGAATTTTTATAATTAATCAAATTGATATATTATAAAATAATAAAAACGCCTCTTAATGTCTTATTTATAGACACTAAGAGGTGTTAAATCATTCTCTATTCTTCTACATTTATAACAAGTTTTCCTATCATTGAATTGGATTCTAATATTTGATGTGCTTCATATAAATGTTCTGCTGTTAAGCCATTGATGACTTTTGTCGTTGTATTTTGATACGTACCATTCTCAATTTTTTTAGCAATATCCTCTAAATAATAATGATGTTTAATCATGTCTTCTGTTTGAAAAATAGGTCTTGTAAACATAAATTCATGTGTAAAGGAAACACTTTTTGTTTTTAATAAATTTAAATCTTGTGATCCTTTAAAAGCTACAATCGTAGCAACATGTCCTCTTGGTTTCACTATATCTATCATTGTTTCATAATACATATCTGTATCAAACGTGCAAAATACGAAATCTACCGCTTCAATGTGCTGTTGTTCTAATTGAGATTTTAAATCTTCTTTATGATTGAGTACGATATCTGCACCCATCTTTTTTGACCAATCGATTGTTTCTTGACGTGACGCAGTTGTAATGACTTTTAGACCATATGCCTTAGCAATTTGAGTCGTAATGCTTCCAACACCACCTGCGCCATTGATAATAAGTAATGATTTCCCTTTATTTTGATTTGGATCCTCTGAAATTTTAAACACATCAAATAAAGTTTCTGACGCTGTAATACCAGTTAACGGAAGACTAGCAGCTTGTTCTGCCGAAAGATTTTTAGGTGCTTTTGCGACTAATCGTTCATCAATAAGTTGATATTCCTGATTTGAACCATGTTGATTAGGCGCACCAGAATAAAATACAATATCGCCTTCCTTAAACATTGTAACCTCTGTTCCAGTTTTTTGAATCGTCCCTACTGCATCAAAACCTAAAATTCTCGGAGAATTTTTAACTTCAGTAAGGCGTTGTTTTGTATCAACCGGATTTACACTTATACTTTGTATTTTAACAAGCAACTCTCTAGAAGATGGCTGGGGCATATCTAATTCAAATGTTTCAAATACATTTCCTTCTTCTAATTTAAATGGTTGTTTAAATCCTATAGCTTTCATAAGTATATACCTACCTTTTACTGAATTTTAAATTATACATTCTCTGACACTTTAACGATCTGTTTGCCAAAGTTTTCACCTGTAAATAAGTTTCTGAACGCTTTTGGTAAATATTCAAATCCTTCTTCTATAGATACTTTTGTTTTAATTTTTCCTTCTTGTATCCACGTTGCCAGTTCTTTACTTGCATGTTCAAAGTCATCGGCAAATTCCGCTACCAAGAAACCACGCATCAGTGCTTGATGTTTAATTAATGTGCTTTGTACACGTGGACCTTTTTCTTGTTCAGTATTATTATAATTAGAAATCGTACCGCAAACAGGAATACGTGCATGACGGTTGAGATGTTTCATAACTTCATCGGCTATTGTGCCACCTACATTTTCAAAATAAACATCTACGCCATTCGGTACGGCTTTTGCTAATGCTTCTGCAAAATCATCCTTTTTGTAATCAATGCCTGCATCAAAACCCAATTCTTCTGTTAGATAATTCACTTTTTTATCTCCACCAGCTATACCTACTACTGTAGCACCTTTGATTTTAGCAATTTGACCAACCACAGCACCTACTGCACCAGAAGCTGCTGAAACTACTACAGTGTCGCCTTCTTTTGGTTGACCAATCTCTAATAAACCGTGATAAGCTGTTTGACCTGTCATACCTAACGTACTTAAATATAAATAAAGTGGTACATCTGTATTAGATATTTTACTTACATTCTCTTCATTTACTGTATTAATACGCTTCCATGGCAACATACCTACAATAATGTCATCTTCATTAAATTTTTCAGAATTTGATTTAATAATTTTGCCTACAATGTGACTTTGAATAGGTTCGCCAATTTTAAAAGGCTCCACATAAGAATCAGCTTGAGTCATTCTTCCACGCATATATGGATCGACAGATATATATAAAGATTCAATTTGAATTTCATTTTCTTTTGGATCAACTATGTCAATATTTTCATATTTAAATGTATCATCTTGAGGCATACCTTCAGGATATTTTGCTAATAAAACTTGCTCATTATTCATTATAAAAGACTCCTTTCAGTATTCAAAAACAGTGTCATATCACAAACAATTTTATCGCAATTCAACTGCTTTCACTTTATAATGTCTAGTATGACAACACTTAATACTTTATTATACCAAGCAAAGTGAGGTCTTAAACTTGAAATTAAGTATCTTAGACTATGTACCACTCTTTGAAGGTGATACACCACAAGAAGCTTTAAATCATTCAATTGAACTTGCTCAACTATCAGAGAAACTTGGTTATGCACGTTATTGGGTAGCAGAACATCATCAAGTTCCTTCTGTTGTATCAAGCGCTCCTGAAATCGTAATGGCTATGTTACTTGAACATACACACTCTATTCATATTGGAAGTGGCGGTGTGATGCTCCCCCATTATAGTGCTTACAAAGTTGCAGAACAATTTAAAATTATGGAAGTCAAACATCCCGGCCGAATTGATATGGGAATTGGGCGCTCTCCTAGCTTCAAAAATGTAAACGAAGCGCTAAATGAATTTAAAACTCAAAAACCCGAACTATCTCAACAAGTAGATGATTTGAACAAATACTTTACGAATGACACTATTCATTCACATCGTTTCAAAACTTTAGAAGCTACTCCATACACAGAGCATTCACCTGAGATGTTTATTTTAGGAATGAGTGAACAAAGTGCTGAGCTTGCCGCAAAAAAAGGCTTACCTTTTGTGATTGCTCATATGGGCCAATCGAACGCAAATTTAACACATGTCATTCGACATTATAAATCGCGTTTTACAGAGTATCATGGTCATTCGGATTCACCCTATATTATTTTAGCTACTTTTGTCGTTACGGCAGAAAATGAATTAACGATTAAGCAATTATTAGATGCATTAAATTTGTGGTTAATACGTATTAACTATCTTAAACAACCTAAAGTATATCCTTCTATTGAAACAGCACAGCAACGCCATTATTCTGAAAGAGATCGAGAAAAAATAGAAAAAAATAAACGTCGAATGATTAGTGGCTTACCACATGAAGTAGCTCAGCAGTTAATACAATTACAAAACGAATTTGAAGTCGATGAAATCATGATTCTTCCTAATGTATATGGACATACTCATCGTACTAAATTAATTGAACTTATAGCTCAGGCTTGTCTAGATAATTAGGAGCGTCAGTATTATGAACGCTCCTAATTTTTATTTGTTTCATAAACTTTAATGTTTTCATTTGCAACATCTTTATTTTCATGAAATTGGCTATGTTGAGTCGCCGATTCTGTATATTAAGATTTTTTATACGTTTTTGGACTTGCTTCTAACAGAGATTTTAAAGTCCGAGGTGAGCTATTAGATACTTTAACGTCAAAATGCATACCATTTTGATTATCTTCATAAATATTTAAATCTTCTATTTGTTTACCTTTATAAATATTCTTTAATCCAAGTCACTTTTTATCATCTTCACTCATTTTGTTTGGTTTGCCATTTTGATCAACTTGAATTTCATTCACCTTTTCATTTAATTTAAGAACGCCATTATATGTTCTAGCCATATTGACTTCTTTTTTATTTAGTATCGGAAATGGTGGATGATTACCATCACTTTTCATAAAATACGTGAAAGATAAATACTCCATAGAATGTACGAGAAAATTATACTCCTTATTTTTTAATACTAGTATCTCAATAAAATAAGAAACAGGACAGAAATTTCGTTTCTGTCCTGTCAAATTTATAAAATTACTTAATTTCTTTAGATTCAGCTAATGCTTTATACCAATATGCACTTTTTTTCGGATAACGTTCTTGTGTGTCAAAATCAACGTAGAATAGACCATAACGTTTTTCATAACCATTAGACCATGAGAACACATCCATAAGTGACCATAAGAAATAGCCCTTTACATTGGCACCATCACGTATCGCATCAGCAATGACTTCAAGATGTTTTTTAACATAGTCGATACGTGCATCATCATCAACTGTCTTACGTTCTTCGTCGAATTCATCTTTATACCCAAGCCCATTTTCAGTAACATAAATTTTATGATAGTTAGGATAATCTTTTATAACACGCATAATTTGATCATAAAGACCTTGTGGATAAATCATCCAATCCCAATCAGTACGAGGAACATCTATGTCAAATTCACGTTGTCCTACACCTTTAAGTTGATACTTAGAGCCACCTTTATCTCCAGTAGCATTGTGTGTAATTTCTGATTCTCCTTCATATCCTCTCATCCAATCACTCATATAGTAATTGATACCTAGGAAGTCATTTAAATCTTTTGCAGCATTTAATGTAGCATAATCTTCATCGGTAATATCTAATTTACCGCCATTGACAGAAAGAATATGTTGTACCCCTTCCATAGTTTCACGAGAATATTTTCCTAAATACGTTGCATCTAAGATAAATTTGTTATGAATAATATCTTCAAGTTCTGCTGCTCTAACATCTTCCGGATTTGAAGAATCGTATGGATACTTAGTTGGTAATGCATGAACGACTCCAATTTCCCCATTATATCCATTGTCTTTAAATAGTTTAACTGCTTTCGCATGTGCGACCATCATATTATGATGAGATTGGAATACTTTTGCAAAATCATATTTAATACCTGGTGGGAATTTACCGACTAAATACTGGCCATCACCAATAGGACCAATTTCATTAAAAGTAGTCCAATAGTTGACTTCAGTAAATTCTTCAAAACAGAATTTTGCATAGTCTACAAAATAATCAATCGTTTTACGGTTTAAGAAATCTCCATCACTGTGAAGTGTTTCTGGAGTATCAAAATGGTGTAATGTAACAAACGGTTCAACGTGTCGTTTATGACACTCTTTAAATAAATTGTGATAGAATTCTACACCTTTTTGATTAACTTCTCCATAACCTGTAGGAAAAATTCTTGACCATGCGATAGATATACGGATACCATTCACACCAAATTTTTCACTTAATTCTAAATCAACTGGATATTTATGATAAAAGTCACTTGCAGGTTCAGCTGTATACCAATAGTTTTCTTCTAGATAAGTGTCCCAGGCTACACGACCTTTTCCGTCTGTTTGAGTCGCACCTTCTGCTTGATAAGCTGCTGTTGCACCACCGAAAATAAAATCTTCTGGTAATTTTTTCATTATACTTTCATCTCCTAATTATTTTTCAAATTGTTGTTGAACGAAGTCTAATGCTGCTTTGCCATCACGAGTTAAGTTAATGTATTCAACACCTTGAGTTTTTGCTAATTTAATACCTAATCGATCTGTATCCTGTTTTATATCTTCATAGTTAGAAGCAACTTGAGGCGCTAAAATAATTAATTGATAGTCTTTCATAATATCCATATGTGCACCATAACCACCAGCTGCCGCTTTTACAGGTACCTGATATTCTTCAGCAGCCTTGTTTAACGCATTTGCAAGTAATCCACTTGTACCGCCACCGGCACATAAGACTAAAACGTTAGTTTGTTCGTTAATTGAATTTGGTGACTCTTTAGCCGATACTTCCTCATCGGAAGGTGCTGGTTCAGTTGTTGTCGCTTCATTTGCACCAGCAGTTGCTAAAATTGCATCTGCTTTTTTCGTATCAAAGTTTGCTGATACTTTTTCTTTTAATTCATTATTTACTTCTTTGTTGCCTCGTTCTTCTTCAAGAATTTGTTCATCATATACTTTTAAAAATGGATAATAAATCATAACGTCAACTACGATTAATACAATTGCTAACACAAATGACCAAAATGCAAATCCTGTACCCATCACAATACCAAGAGGCCCTGGTGTCGTCCATGGTAAGAAGATGCTAAAACTATTCATTTTAAGTACATCAACAAAGAATTTAAAGATCCATACGTTTGCTATTGGTGCAAAAATAAATGGTATGAAAAATACTGGGTTTAATACGAGTGGTGCACCAAATAAAATTGGTTCATTTACTCCAAAGAATGTTGGTACAACTGATGCTCTACCAATGGCTTTATTTCTTTTTGATTTAGTTAACCACATAAACATAAATGGCACGACTAATGTAGCACCGGTACCCCCCATAGTTGCAACGAACATTTGTGTACCAGGTGTAATAATTTTATCTGCATGTTCTCCTGCTTGAATCAAATTTAAGTTTGTTTCAAGATTTGCATAAGTAATTGCAGCGATTGCTGGTTCAACAATAGATGGACCATGTATACCTACAAACCAGAAGAATGCGAAAGCACCGAAGATAAGTGTGACACCAATCCAGCCATCTGCCGCAGTAAATAATGGTTCAAAGATTTTTAATACGGCGTTCGCTACATTTGTATGAATAAATGTTCTTGATAATAAATCTAATGCATAAATAATGATAATAACCGCTGACAACGGGAAGATATCTTTAAATACCTGAGAAATATTTGGTGGTACTTCTTTAGGCATTTTTATTGTAATATTTCTTTTAATAAAGAAATTATAAACAATTACGGTAATAAAGGCTGAAATAAAGGCTGTTAATAATCCTTTTGTGCCCATAAATGCACTTAAAAATCCACCCTCTTTAATAGGATCTGCTGCTAAGAATAAAAATCCACTCATCGCAGCCATCATTGTAGAAATAAAGTTAATTTGATTGGTTTTATCTAATTTCCTGTTGTAGGAATCGGTTAAAGACTTAGCTGTTGTTCCAGCTACAATCAAACCAACTATTCCCATGGTATAGTTATATGGTTTCATCAATATACCTTCCATCGTTTTACTCCAAGTAAAGCCAAACACGTTAGGTACATATGTGATTAAAATAAATATACTTGAGAACAAGATAATTGGAATTGCTGCAATAAATCCATCACGAATCGCTCTTAAATAAATATTACGAGATATTTTTTCAAAGAACGGCTTTCCTTTTTCTATCCATGCTATTAACTTATTCATAGGGGTCAGCTCCCTTTTTTGTATAATTCAATTAAATGCTTCATTAAATCTTTTAATAATAACGTTGTCATTAAATGGTCTTGACCGTGAATCATTGTAATACTAAATGCAATGTCATCACCTTGCGCTTCTTGAGCTAATAAGTTTGTTTGAGCTTTATGTGCATTTGCAATACATTCATTTGCTTCCTCCGTAAGTTGTTCAGCTTTATCAAAATCACCTTCATTAGCAGCGTTTAATGCTTCTAATAATTTTGAACGTGCATCTCCTGCATATGCGACAATTTCAAAACCAAGTAATTGTACTTCTTCTCTGTTCATATGAATAACCTCCCCTAAGTTATTTTGCTTTCCAAGATGTTGCAGTTGTTTTTAGTACTTTATTTAAATCATCAATGTTTTTATAACCAGTTGTACGTAACCATTCTCTTGCAGCTTGTTCTCCTTGTTCAATATAAACTTTAACTGCACCAGACCATGTCGCACGCCCACATAACACACCATTGAAATGTGCACCTGCATCATGTGCAAATGTTAATGTGTCTTGGAATAATTCAGCTGATACACCAGCACTTAAATAAATATAAGGTAAATGTGTCGCTGCTTCTTGATCACGGAAATGTTGTGCTGCTTCTTCTTTTGTGTATACAACTTCACCCTCTGTAAATCCTTCGACAAAATTCATATTTACGGGTACTTCAACTTTAAGCACATCAACATTGAATCGATCTTCAGAGAATAACTTCATTGCTTCATTTACTTTACGAGGTTTTACTTTTGCAAATTCAGCACTTTTATTATCTGGAATATTATCATCATAAGTTAACACTTCTAAGAAAAATGGAATGTCTTCAGCAACACATTCTGAACCAATTCGTTCAATATAAGCTTTCTTTTGAATGTTAATTTCTTCTGAATCATCTACATCATAATAAAGTAAGAATTTAACTGCATTGGCACCCTGTTCTTTTAAACGTTTAGCAGACCATTCTACTAAGCAATCTGGTAAACGACCTTTTGCATTCACGTCATATCCAGTTTTTTCATATGCAAGTAATAAACCACACTCTTTATTACGTGCATCAGAAGCAGGTAAGCCATATTCAGGATCTAAAAGAATAGAAGATGCATATTGTGTTAACTCTTCTGATACAAGTACTTTTAATTGTTCGATTTGTTCAACTGTAGTAGGTTCTGTTTGATGTTCAGCCATCATTCTTTTTAATGCCCCACGTTGGTCAAATGCTAAAGCTGAAATAATCCCATCTTGATTACTTAATTGTTCGATTGATGCTAGTTTTTGTTGTGATTTTGTCATGAATTACACCTCTATAACTTCAATTTGTTTGAATAGTTCTTTAAATTTATCTACATTGATATGACCTGTTTGATGCTCCATTGCATTTAACATTCCAAATGCATTAGCTTTTTTCAGTAAATCTTCATCGGATTGTTGATGAACAAGACCTGAGGCAATACCTGCCACTGTAGAATCACCAGACCCTACAGGATTAACGACTTTTATTTTTGGAATATTTACTTTATAAAATGTTTGATGATGTTTAGCGAAAGCGCCATCGCCACCTAAAGAAACAATAATCCATTCAATACCTTTGAAGATGGGTTGAGTAACCGCTTCTTTTAAACTATCAATATCTGTAGTGACAGTAGTGTGTAATAATTGAGATAATTCATCAATATTAGGTTTTATCACTGAAGGCTTATTTTCGCTCAACAATACATCCATTAATGATTGACCAGAACTATCTAAAATCGTAGGTAGACCTTGTTCATTTGCTAACTTCACAATATCAGCGTAGTAATTTGTATTAAGACCTTTAGGTAAACTTCCAGACATCGCTATAACATTAGCTCTTTTAAATAGTTCTAAAAGATGTGCTTTATAGCTGTCTGCTTCTTCCTTGTCAATAGTTGGTCCTTGTTCGAGTATTTCAGTTTGTTGTCCTTCATGTAGAATAGCGATACAATTTCGCGTTTCTCCTTTTATTTTGAAGAAAGACTGTTCAATTTGAGCATCCATTAATTGTTCTTCAATAAATTGACCTAATGCGCCACCTAAAAAGCCACTTGCTAACACATTTTCGCCAAATTCTGATAATACACGTGTTACATTTAATCCTTTTCCTCCAGCAGTTTTACTCGTCTTTTTAACTCTATTCACAGTATCTAGATGAAACTGTTCTAATGGGTAAGAGATATCAACTGAAGGATTTAAAGTTAATGTTAGAATCATTTCACATCTTCCTTAATCGTGATATTCACCTTTGTCCCATTTTTCTAAGAATTCATCAAAGAAGTGAGGATTAGCTTGATTATCGTTATGTGCTTCTAAATGATTAATTTTAGCAATTAATTTTTTATTTTCTTCAGTAGGTTTGTATTCCGCTTTAATAAATGCATCAACGATATCGAAAATAAATAATTCGCCTGCTACTTTACCGCCGAAACTAACAACATTAGCATTTAATTCTTCTTTTGAATAAAGTGCTGATGTCATATCACGTACTAATGCTGTTCTTACACCTGGGACTTTGTTTGCTGCATTACTAATACCAACGCCAGTACCACAAATACATACGCCTAAATCTGCTTCTCCACTAGCAACTTTTTCTCCTACTTTTTTACCGAAGATAGGATAATGTGTACGTGTAAAATCATACGTACCTACATCAATAACTTCGTGTCCTTGAGCTTTTAAGTGTTGTGAAACTTCCATTTTTGTATCAGTTACAATGTGATCGCAACCTATAGCAATTTTCATTATTTATTCCTCCAATTAGCACATTTTATTTAACATATCTACACGGATTTGGTGACGTCCGCCATCATAGTGTCCATTTACAAATTCTTTAGCAATATTTTTAGCTAATGTATCGCCTACAATTTCACCACCCATTGTAATCATGCGTGCATTGTTGTGACTACGTGTCATATATGCTGAACGTTCATCTGATACTTCAGCAGCAATCATTCCTTTTACTTTTGTAGCAACAATAAAACTACCTGCACCATAAGCATCCACTGCAATTCCTAAATTATCATCGTTCTTTTGTACTTCGTGTACAACTGCTAATGTTGAATCTACAAAGTCTAATTCTTTTCCTTCTGTTACATCTACTACATCATGGTTATTTTCTTTTAAAAATGTTTTTACAACATCTTTAAGACGTTGACCAGCGACATCTGAACCAATAAAAATTGTCATAATGATTCTCCTTTGAAAATAAGATAATTAAACACATGTGTTTGAAAAAGCGCTTTCAAATCTTTACACCTAAATTATAAACATAAATAAACAAATAATCAACAATAAATGTTCGAATATTGTTTGAAATTTCGTTTCTTTAAACAAAATGTTTTATTTTTATGTTTAATTGCGTTCAATTATCTAAAAAAATACCAAGATTGTTTAAATAAACAATCTTGGTATCATTCAATTAATGTATCACTTCTGTATAAGCTTTTAATTTTTGTACATTATCTTCATCATTTTTATCTACAACAACTGCTGTTAAATCTTCTAAATGACATAATTGGGTAAAATCTTCTTTTCCAATTTTTGAAGTATCAATTAATAAGTACTTTTCAAGTGAACGATGAAGTGCAAGTTGTTGTGTATACGCTTCGTCAATTGTAGAAGTGAGCACATCTGCATCTTTTATTCCATTACAACTAAAAAACATTTTACTAAATCGTTTTGTTTTAAGGAGCGTATTCGTCATTTCACCTACAAATGATTCAGTAAGTTCTCTCATTTCTCCACCTAATAAGTAAACTTTAAAATTTAGCGAACGCTTTTCAAATAATATTTGAAATACTGGAAAACAATTCGTAATCACTGTTAATGATTCTCGATCTATTAATTGAGCCAGTAACTCGATTGTTGTTCCAGGTCCCAAAAAAATCGTATCGTTTTCTTCAATTAAGTTAACAGCTTTCCTTGCGACAGCACGTTTTTCTTCAATATTCTCTGTGTGCTTTTCTTGATGAGACTTTTCTTTAATTTGAAAAGCTGAATTACTACGTGCACCGCCATGTATTTTAGTTAGTAATCCTTTTTCTTCTAGTTCAGCTAAATCACGACGTACTGTCATGTCAGATACATTAAGATCCTCAACGATTTCATTTGTCCTAACTGTTCCTTTTTGATTTACGAGTTTAGTAATTTCTTCTAAACGATCGTATTTATTCATTCAAATTCTCACATCCAACTTATTTTATTAAACATGTCCATATAAAATGAACACATATATCTCATAAAGATTTTAAGCGCAATTTCATTCTATACTATTACTTGTTTTAAAACTAGAAAATAAAGGTAAAAATATGTTGTAATAATAGTATAAAATTCATTTTAAAAAAGTTATATTAGTCATTATTATAAACGAGGTGCTCAGATTGAGTAATAAAATTGAAAAATTAAAAGAAATTGTTGATAAATCAAACAAAATTGTATTTTTTACTGGTGCGGGTGTATCGGTTGCAAGTGGTATACCTGATTTCCGCTCCATGGGTGGATTATTTGATGAAATTTCAAAAGAGGGTTATTCACCTGAATATTTATTAAGTATTGATCATTTAAATGATAATAAAGAAAGCTTTATCGACTTTTATCATAAACGACTACTAGTAGCAGATAAAAAACCTAATATCGTCCATGAATGGATTGCAGAGTTAGAAAAAGAAGGCAAATCTTTAGGTGTGATTACCCAAAATATCGATGGGTTACATGAAGATGCTGGAAGTGAACATATTGATGAAATTCATGGTACACTAAATCGCTTTTATTGCATCAATTGTGGAAAAGAATATACGAAATCATATGTTATGGAACACAAATTAAGATATTGTGAGAACTGCGGTGATGTCATTCGCCCTGATATCGTATTATACGGTGAAATGCTCGATCAGCCTACTGTCTTTAGAGCATTAGATAAAATCCAAAAAGCAGATACTGTCATTGTGTTAGGTTCATCCTTGGTCGTACAACCTGCTGCTGGCTTTATTTCTAACTTTACAGGAGACAATCTTGTAATTATTAATAGAGACGCTACACCGTATGATAGACAAGCAAGTTTAGTTATTCATAATGACATGACAGAAGTGATTGATGAAGTTATGAAAAATAAATAGATAGACATGTGGCTAGTGTTTTTTAAAACGACTAGCCTTTTTTATATAAAAAAGCACTTCTCAAAGTTGAGAAGTGCTTTAAACATTTTAATTGAACACAAATTGCTTACGCAATTCGCATACTGAACTTGTAAGCAAACAAGTTTGCAACATTTCCAATATTAACGTTTTGAGAATTGTGGAGAACGACGTGCTTTTTTAAGACCTGGTTTTTTACGTTCTTTCATACGTGGGTCACGAGTTAATAAACCTGCGCGTTTTAAAGAACCTCTGTATTCTGGATCAGCTTCTAATAATGCACGAGCGATACCATGACGGATAGCTTGAGCTTGTCCAGTGAAACCACCACCGTATACGTTAACTAATACATCATAGTTACCTTTAGTTTCTGTAACATCGAATGGTTGGTTTAAGTCTAAGATTAATGATTCGAATGGTAAGTATTCGCGTACGTCACGATCGTTAACAGTGATATTACCTTCACCTGGTACTAAACGTACACGTGCTACTGAGTTTTTACGACGGCCTGTGCCTCTATATTCAACTTGTGCCAATGTAATTTCCTCCTTCTAATTAACCACGTAATTCGTAGTTTTCTGGTTGTTGTGCAGCGTGTGGGTGTTCAGCGCCACTGTATACAAATAATTTTTTACCTTGTTTTTCACCTAAACGTGAACTTGGTAACATTCCTTTGATAGAAGTTTCAAGTAAACGAGCAGGGTTATTACGTTTTAATTCACCAGCAGTCACTGATTTAATACCACCTGGGTGATTTGAGTGACGGTAGTAAACTTTATCTTGTTCTTTTTTACCAGTTAATTCGATTTTTTCAGCGTTGATGATGATTACATAGTCACCAGTATCAACGTGTGGTGTATAAGTTACTTTATTTTTACCGCGTAAGATAGATGCTACTTCAGATGATAAACGACCTAATGTTTGGCCTTCAGCATCGATAACATACCATTTGCGCTCAATGTTTGATTCATTTGCCATAAATGTTTGACGCATAATAATTATCCTCCTAAAAATAAATGCTTCGTCTTAGATTACAGGTACTCATCGCAGTCGAACCTACGAACGAGGCCTGCAATCTAGGTCATTCTGTTACGATTTCAAAGCGTAATGTTCATTTATTTTATTCCTGTCTAATCTGCTTATATATCTTGTAACACAATAAGTTTCCGGGGCTTATCGTGGGATGATATAAAACAATACCGTTAACTATCTTATATTTTATAAGCCCATTTGTCAATGCATATTAGTCATTTTGTAATGATTTTTTATAATGTATTTTTACATCCTCACCAAAGTCATTTTTAAGTGCTTCTGGATCTAAATATATCTTTTCAAGATATAATCCTTCAGCGGGTGCTGTAAAAGGCACATTATCTCTATTTTTAGCTTTAAGCAGTTCAGGAACTACGTTAGGTTGTCGCTTCCCTTTACCTACTTCTACTAAAAAAGCTACAAGTACACGCACCATATTATATAAGAAACCAGAACCTGTGACGATATAGTCAAAACCTTCGTCCGTTTTTACAACTTCACTTTGGTATAGTGTACGTTCTTTACTTTCAACTTCAGTCTTTTGTGAACAAAATCCAGTAAAATCATGAGTTCCAATAAAGTGTTTAGCCGCTTCATTCATCTTATCTAAATCTAAGTCATCTTTTATAAATGTCTTAAGACCACTTTCAAATGGATTGCGATGTTCCGCTTGATACACTTTATAGCGATATCTCTTACCTACACAATCATAACGACAATGAAACGTGTCATCTACTTGTTTTACACTATTCACGTAAATATCCTCAGGTAACGCACTATTCATCGCATATTTCCATTGTTTAGGCTCAATATTCAATTCTGTGTCAAAATGAAAATACTGTTCATAAGCATGCACACCACGATCTGTGCGACTTGATGGATGTATACGCACATGTCGGCGATGCATACGTTTTAAAATTTTTTCAAATTGTTGTTGAACAGTTCTACCTTGTTGTTGAATTTGAAAACCAAGAAATCCATGTCCTTGATACGCAATATTTACTAGTATGCGCAATGTCTTACACTCCCATATATTTTAATATAAATAATATCATTCCAATAGGTATCAGACTGAATAGACTCAAAGTATCTCTCTTATGCCATGACAACTTACGATAACTTGTACGTTGTACATTAGCATCATATCCTCTAACTTCCATTGCAATGGCTAATTCATCAGCTCTTTGAAAGGCAGAAATAAATAGCGGTATCATTAATGGGATGAAAGCTTTAATTCTTGTCATTAAACTCCCCGAACTGATTTCAGAACCTCTTGATTTTTGAGCAAGGATAATTTTATCTAATTCATCCATCAATGTTGGAATAAACCTTAAAGCAATTGACATAATCATACTTAATTGATGCACAGGAATTTTAAATAGTTTCAATGGGGCCATTAACTTTTCAAAAGCATCAGTCAAGTCAATTGGACTTGTTGATAATGTCATAATTGTCGCAACCATAACAATCGTTATTAATCTTAAAGAAATAAAAATACCTTCTAATACCCCTGTACTATCAATTTTAATAAAACCTATTTCTAATAGCGTAGTCCCGCCGTGAGTAAAGAAGATGTGCATTACAAACGTAAAGATTAAGAAGAAAAATATCGGTGTTAATCCTTTAATTAAAAACCAAAATTGAATTTTAGCCATTTTCATAAAACATAGAATTAATAATATTACCCAAGCGAATGTAGCAAAAGAATGAGCAAAAAAGATAAAAATAATAAATACAAATACAAAAATCAACTTTGCTCTAGGATCAAGACGATGTATCACAGAATTATTAGGTAAATAACGTCCTATAATAAGTTTATTTTTCATGTTCTTGCCACTCCTGATACAATGTTACAAACTCATCTTCATTTAAGGCAATATCATTAAACATGGTTTGATATTTATCTTCAACATCATATTGCAGTTGTACTACATCAGGCAATGCAATGTGCCAATCTTTCAGTTTTTCGTGTTGTCTGAATAATGATTTAGGAGAGCACTGTTCTATTACTTTCCCTTGTCTCATTACAATGATTTCTTCTGCATATCGCGCCACATCATTCATATCGTGTGACACTAATATGATTGTTTTATGATGATTGACTTGAATTGATTTTATTAATTCCATCACTTGCTGACGACTTTTTGGGTCAAGTCCAGCAGTAGGCTCATCAAGAATAATTATATTCGGTTTCATTGCAAGGATAGAAACTAATGCAATTTTACGCATCTGACCACCTGACATTTCAAATGGCGATTGTTCCATAATATGATGATCAAAACCTAAATCTAAGAGTAACTGATACGCATAAGACTTAACTTGTTCCACATTCATCTTAAAATTTTTAGGACCAAATGCTACTTCTCTTTCCACACTATCTTCAAACAATTGTGATTCAGGAAATTGAAAAACCAAACCTACTTGTTGTCTTAATTCTCGTAGATGCTTGTCTTTTGTTTTATGAGTAATCTCCTTATTATCAAAAGTAATACTACCTTTTGTTGGTTTTAATAGCCCATTAAAATGTTGAATGAGTGTGGATTTACCACTTCCTGTTTGACCAACAATCGCATAGTATTTACCTTGCTCAATTTTGAGATTGATATCATTTAAGGCTTGATATTCATAAGGAGTGCCTTTTTGATAAATATATGAAACATGATTAAATTGAATGGTCATAATTTATCAACCAGCCCTTCATATGTAGTGAATTCATCTTTAAAGCCTAGCTTTTGATTCATTTTCATTGCAAATGGTAAATCTAAGCCAATCTCTACTAAATACTGTGTATTTAAAAAAATAAAATTTGGCTTACCTTCTTTGTAAACTTTGCCTTTATTCATAATGACGACATGATCGCTTTCTAACGCTTCACTTAAATCATGAGTAATAGAAATAATCGTTAAATTTTTCTCTTGTTTAACTTGTTTAATTAATGAAAGTAAAGACTGTTTACCTTGGGGATCTAACATAGAGGTTGCTTCATCAAGAATGATGACATCTGGACTTAGTGCTAAGACTCCTGCAATAGCCACGCGTTGCTTTTGGCCTCCCGATAAAGAATGTGGTTCATATTCCATATATTCTTTCATATCTACATTATCTAAAGATTGAATGACGATTGCTTTCATTTTGTCATGAGATACTGCGTGATTCTCGAGTCCAAAAGCTACATCATATTCCACAATTGAACCTACAAATTGATTTTCTGGATTTTGAAAGACAATACCAATATGGCGTCTAACCTCTCTTAAATAATCAGGAGTAACTAAATGATTGTTATAAAAAATTTCTCCTTCAGTTGCTTGTTCTATACCTACTATAAGTTTTGCAATTGTAGATTTCCCCGAACCATTATGTCCTACAATGGATGTCCATTGATGTTCTGGTATATTAAATGACACATCTTCTAAAGTGAAGGCCGCATCGTTTTGATATTGAAAATGTACATGTTTAAGTTCGATGATATTGTTATTATCAGTTTTCACAGCCTTCCTCCTTTATTAATAGTTACTACAATAGTTTACATGAATAAAAACTAGATGTACATGAATAAACGTCTTTCATATATAAAAAGAGTCATGCCTCAAAAGCACGACTCTTTTTAATCAGTATAGATTCATTAAAATTAAAAAAGCGCGCACCCCATCATATTTTAGTTGAGTTCACGCTTTATATTAGTATTTAGTTGATGGGGTACTCTGAGCTAGACAATATTTGTATGTGGCAAACATTATCGTTGCACTCATTTGCTTTAAATACAAGTAGTTAGTGTATTTATATATAAAATTAATCTACTAATTCGATGATAACTGATTCCGCACCGTCACCACGACGAGGACCTACTTTAAGAATACGAGTGTATCCACCTTGACGTTCTGCATAACGTTCAGCAATTTCACCAAATAATTTTTGAAGTGCAGTTTGTGTAGTTTCATCTTCATTTAAGATTTCAACATTACGTAATGTTTTAGCAGCATTACGACGAGATGCTAAGTCACCTTTTTTACCTAAAGTGATTAATTTCTCAACAACACTACGAACTTCTTTTGCACGAGCTTCTGTAGTTTCAATACGCTCACTTACGATAAGTGATGTAGCTAAGTCACGTAACATAGCTTTACGTTGATCAGAAGTACGACCTAATTTTCTGTAACCCATGAGTTAACCTCCTTTAACCTATTAATCTTCTTTTCTTAAACCTAATCCTAAATCTTCTAATTTATATTTAACTTCTTCAAGAGATTTACGACCTAAATTACGCACTTTCATCATATCAGCTTCAGACTTGTCAGCTAATTCTTGAACAGAATTGATACCTGCACGTTTTAAACAGTTGTATGAACGTACTGATAAGTCTAATTCTTCGATAGACATTTCAAGTACTTTTTCTTTTTGATCTTCTTCTTTTTCAATCATGATTTCAGCATTTTGCGCTTCATCTGTAAGACCAACGAAAATATTTAAATGTTCAGTCATAATTTTAGCAGCTAATGAAACAGACTCTTGTGGAGTAATTGAACCATTAGTCCAAACATCTAAAGTTAATTTATCAAAATCACTACTTTGACCTACACGTGTATTTTCAACTGTATAGTTTACACGTTCAACAGGTGAATATAGTGAATCTACAGGAATTACACCAATTGGTAAATCACTAGTATTATTTTGTTCTGCTAATGCGTAACCTCTACCCTTATTAGCAACAAGACGAATTTTTAAATGTCCACCTTTAGACACTGTCGCAATTTTAAGTTCTGGGTTTAGAACTTCAACATCACTATCGTGAGTAATATCACTTGCTGTTACTTCGCCTTCATCTCTCACATCAATTTCTAATGTTTTATCTTCTTCAGAATAGATTTTTAATGCTAATTTTTTGATGTTCATAATAATTGTAGAAACATCTTCAACAACATTGTCTATAGCTGAAAATTCGTGTAAAACACCTTCAATTTCGATGTACTTAACGGCTGCACCTGGTAATGAAGATAGTAGGATACGACGTAAGGAGTTTCCTAGTGTAGTACCGTAGCCACGTTCAAGTGGTTCAACAACGAACTTACCGAATTTAGCATCTTCACTAATTTCAATTGTCTCAATTCTAGGTTTTTCAATTTCTATCATTTACAAAATCCTCCTTAATAACGTCGAATTAATTTTAAAATTGTTTCGCTCAGTGATTTGTAACAATAACAATCAATAAAAATTATACGCGACGACGTTTTGGTGGACGACAACCGTTGTGAGGTACTGGAGTAACGTCTCTGATTGCTGTTACTTCTAAACCAGCTGATTGTAATGCACGAATCGCTGATTCACGACCTGGTCCAGGTCCTTTTACTGTTACTTCAACAGTTTTCAAACCATGTTCCATTGCTGATTTTGAAGCAGTTTCAGATGCCATTTGAGCAGCGAATGGTGTTGATTTTTTTGATCCTTTGAAACCTAATGCACCAGCTGATGACCAAGATAAAGCATTACCAAATTCATCAGTGATAGTTACGATTGTATTGTTGAATGTTGAACGGATGTGTGCTACACCATTTTCAATATTCTTTTTAACTCTACGTTTACGAGATACTTGTTTACGTGCCATTTATATTTTGCCTCCTTTACCTATTATTTTTTCTTATTAGCTACAGTTTTAACTGGGCCTTTACGAGTACGAGCATTGTTTTTAGTTTTTTGACCACGAACTGGTAAACCACGACGGTGGCGAATACCACGGTATGATGAAATTTCCATTAAACGTTTAATGTTTAAGTTTTGTTCACGGCGTAAGTCACCTTCTACTTTATAACCGTCAACTACTTCACGGATACGACCTAATTCGTCATCTGTTAAATCTTTTACACGTGTATCAGCTGATACGTTAGCTTCTTCAACAATTTTTTTAGCTGTTGAAGTACCGATACCATATACGTAAGTTAATGAAATAACTACGCGTTTTTCACGTGGAATATCTACTCCTGCAATACGTGCCATATATTTTTACACCTCTCTTTTATTAACCTTGTCTTTGTTTGTGCTTAGGATTGTCACAAATTACCATAACTTTACCTTTACGTTTAATGACTTTACATTTTTCGCAAATAGGTTTTACTGATGGTCTTACTTTCATTTTTATACCTCCCTATATTATGGAGTGACGATTATTTATAACGATACGTAATTCTACCGCGTGATAAATCATACGGAGACATTTCTACTGTTACTTTGTCGCCAGGTAGAATACGAATATAATTCATTCTAATTTTACCACTTACATGTGCTAAAATTTCATGACCATTTTCTAATTCTACTTTAAACATAGCATTTGGTAAAGTATCAAGTACTGTACCTTCTAATTCTATTACATCTTGTTTCGCCATTGATTAACTTCCCCCTTTTTACAATAGTAAGGTAATCGTCAATAGACAACTTCAACGATACGAATCTAATATAGTGAATAGTTATTATAAGTTTAACAAAATGCGGGAATTATGATCGTCATACGACACTCAAAAAATAAATTCTTGCCAGAGAAACCTAATCAAAGTTCACATAAATCTAGATCGCACATTAGTTGATCTATTTTAATTGATCTAAGATATCAATGACATCTTTGGTTACTTCGTCAATATCTTTCGCGCCATCAATATTTTTCAATACGCCTTTTTCATCGTAATACTCTAAAATTGGCTTAGATTGTTTAACATTAACGCTTAAACGATTAGATACTGTTTCTGGATTATCATCTTTACGTTGATAAAGTTTTCCACCATCGATATCACAAACACCATCAACCTTTGGAGGATTAAATACAAGATGATAAGTTGTACCACATTTCTCACAGATACGACGACCTGTAAGACGATTCATTAACTCTTCCTCAGGAACTTCAATATTGATAACAGCATCAATATTTCTGTCAAGCTCAGACATAATGTTGTTTAATGCCTCAGCTTGCTCAATCGTTCTAGGGAATCCATCTAATAAGAAACCTTTTTTTGCATCGTCTTCAGAAATTCTTTCTTTAACGATACCTACAGTAACTTCATCAGGGACTAATTCTCCACGATCCATATATGATTTAGCTTCTTTACCTAAATCAGTTTCATCTTTAATCGCTTTTCTGAACATGTCACCAGTAGATATATGTGGTATTGGGAATTTCTTAACAATTTCACTCGCTTGAGTACCTTTACCAGCTCCAGGTAAACCCATTAAAATGATATTCATAAATTGCCCTCCTACAAATTATCTACCACCAAAGCCTTTATATTCTTTTTGACTCACTTGTGCTTCAAGTGATTTCATAGTTTCAATTGCTACACCAATAACGATTAATAAACTTGTACCACCAATTTGAATTGATTGAGGTAAATTCATAAATTTTGTCGCTATAATTGGAAGAATAGCAATAACTGCTAAGAAAATAGAGCCTACAAAAGTTAAGCGATAAAGTACTTTAGTAATATATTTTTTTGTTTGTTCCCCAGGTCTAATTCCTGGTACATAACTACCTTGTTTTTTCAAGTTGTCAGCCATTTTTTCAGGATTAACTTGAACAAAGGCATAAAAATATGCAAATGCAATAATTAATATAACATAAACAATCATACCATAAGTGTTTGAAGGGTTAGCGTATTCTGCAATATTTTGCGCCCAATCAGCTTTAGGGAAGAACAATGTTAATGTTCTTGGCAATAAGAAGAATGCCATTGCAAAGATGACTGGAATAACCCCTGCAGAGTTTACTTTTAAAGGTAGATATGTTGCTTGTGATCCTAAACGTTGTGCAGATTGTTTTTTAGCATATTGAATTGGAATTTTACGTTTCGCTTCCAATACATAAATCGCTCCAATTGTTAATAAAATTAATCCAACAATTAAACCAATAACTTTTAACCATGCTAACGTTGTATCGTCATTACCAACAAATGCTTGTTGCACAAATTGGATAATTGATGATGGTAACGTCGATAAAATACCTGCAAAGATAATGATTGAAATACCATTACCTACACCAAATTGTGTAATTTGATCACCAAGCCAAATTAAAAATGCAGTTCCAGTTGTTAAAACTACAGCAATCAATAAATAACTCATGACAGATTGATGAATAATCAATTTACCGCCTAAATAGTTATTAAATTGAAATGCCATACCAATTGATTGTATAAATGCCAATATAATAGCGAAATAACGTGTTACATTGCTAAGTTTTCTTTTACCTACTTCACCTTGTTTAGCCCATTCAGTAAATTTAGGGACAATGTCCATTTGTAATAATTGCATTACGATAGAAGCAGTGATGTACGGCATTATACCCATAGCAAAGATAGAAAAGTTCTTTAAGGCTCCGCCACCAAACGTATTAAGAAGAGCAGCGACACCTTGATCAGAACCTTGTTGTTCAAAAGGCTCAGGATTAACTCCAGGAGCCGGAATATAAGTTCCTATTTTGAATATTACTAACATTGCTAATGTGAAGAAAATCTTGTTTCGAACTTCTTTAGTTTTAAAGAAGCTCATAAACGTTTGAAACATTAGATCACCTCGTGTGCTCCACCTTTAGCATCGATAGCTTCAACCGCTGAAGCTGAGAATTTATGAGCTTTCACTGTCAATTTTTTATCAAGTGAACCATTGCCTAGTACTTTAATACCAGATTTTTCATTCTTAACCACACCAGTTTCAACTAATAAAGCTGGAGTTACTTCAGTACCATCTTCAAATTGATTAAGTTGGTCTAAATTAACAATAGCATATTCTTTACGATTAATGTTAGTGAAACCTCGTTTTGGTAAACGACGGAATAAAGGTAATTGTCCACCTTCAAATCCTGGTCTTACGCTACCACCTGAACGTGCTTTTTGACCTTTTTGACCGCGAGCACTAGTTTTACCATTACCTGAACCAGCACCACGACCTACACGGTTACGTACACGACGTGAACCTTCAGCTGATTTTAACTCATGTAATTTCATTATTTAGGCACCTCCTTAATTATTTTTCTTCAACTGTTAATAAGTGTTTAACTTTGTTGATTTGCCCACGAATTGCAGGGTTATCTTCAACAACTACTGAACTATTAGTCTTTTTAAGACCTAACGCTTCAACAGTTTTACGTTGTGTTTCAGGACGACCAATAACACTACGAGTGAGGGTAATTTGTAATTTAGCCATTATTTATTTTCCCTCCTTAATTATATAATTCTTCTACTGATTTGCCACGTAATTTCGCAACATCTTCAGCGTTTTTAAGGTTTTGTAAACCATTTAATGTCGCACGTACCATGTTGATAGGTGTATTTGAACCTAATGATTTACTTAAGATATCAGTGATACCTGCTAATTCTAATACGGCACGTACTGGACCACCAGCGATAACTCCTGTACCAGGTGCAGCTGGTTTCATAAATACGCTACCAGAACCATAACGGCCAGTGATAGTGTGAGGAGTTGTTCCTTCTACACGTGGAACTACTACTAAATCTTTTTTAGCTGCTTCTACAGCTTTTTTAATAGCTTCTGGTACCTCTTGAGCTTTACCAGTACCGAAACCTACACGACCATTTTTATCTCCTACTACTACTAATGCAGTGAAACGGAAACGACGTCCACCTTTAACAACTTTAGCAACACGATTAATTGTAACAACGCGTTCTTCAAATTCTTTCGTTTCTTCTTCTCTACGAGCCATGTATTTGTCCCTCCTTTAAATTAAAATTCTAATCCGTTTTCTCTCGCAGCTTCAGCTAACGCTTTAACGCGACCATGATATAAATAACCACCACGATCAAATACGATTTCTTTGATACCTTTATCTGAAGCTTTTTTAGCGATTACTTCACCAACTTTAGTTGATAAATCAACTTTAGAAGTAGAATCACTAGCGATATCTTTATCTTGAGATGAAGCTTGTACTAAAGTTTCACCTTTAGCATCATCAATAATTTGTGCGTAAATGTGTTTGTTTGAACGATATACATTCAAACGTGGTTTTTCAGCTGTACCTGATAATTTAGTACGCACACGAGCATGTCTTTTCAAACGCACTTTGTTTTTATCAATTTTACTAATCATTGTATTACTCCTTTCTTTAGAGAGTTATCTATTATTTACCAGTTTTACCTTCTTTACGGCGAACATATTCACCTTGGTAACGAATACCTTTTCCTTTATAAGGTTCTGGAGGTCTTACTGAACGAATATTAGAAGCGATAGCTCCAACTTGTTCTTTAGATACACCAGATACTGTAACAGTTGTATTTTTCTCTACTGCGAAAGTAATGCCATCTTCAGCTTTAATTTCAACAGGATGAGAGTAACCAACGTTTAATACTAAGTCATTACCTTGCATTTGAGCACGGTAACCTACACCAACAAGTTCAAGAGTTTTTACAAAACCTTGAGAAACACCTTGTACCATATTATTTAATAACGCACGAGTTGTACCGTGAACTGTTCTATCTTCTTTAGAATCAGTAGGTCTTACAACTTCTAGAGTGTTTTCATCTTGTTTAAAAGTCATTCTTTCATCAAAAGTTCTAGTTAATTCACCTTTAGGACCTTTTACAGTAGCAGTTTGTCCATCAAAAGTTACTGTAACGTCACTAGGGATGTCAATAATTTTCTTACCAACACGACTCATGTTATGGCACCTCCTTATTTATTATTACCAAACGTATGCGATGATTTCTCCACCAATGTTACGTTTTCTAGCTTCTTTATCAGTGATGACACCTTCAGAAGTTGAAACTAATGCGATACCTAAACCATTTAATACTTTAGGGACTTCGTTCGCTTTAGCATATACACGTAAACCTGGTTTTGAGATACGTTTTAATCCTGTGATAACACGTTCATTGTTTTGACCATATTTTAAGAATAAACGAATAACACCTTGTTTATCATCTTCAATGTATTCTACGTTTTTAATGAAACCTTCATTTTTTAAGATTTCAGCAATTTGTTTTTTAATATTTGATGCAGGTAATTCTAATTTCTCGTGACGCACCATGTTTGCGTTTCTTACACGAGTAAGCATATCTGCGATTGGATCTGTCATAGTCATTTATTGTTGCCTCCTTTCAAACTCTTTAATCTTACCAGCTAGCTTTACGTACGCCAGGAATTTGGCCTTTATAAGCTAATTCACGGAAACAAATACGGCATAATTTAAATTTACGATATACAGAATGTGGACGACCACAGCGTTCACAACGAGTATATTCACGTACTGCATATTTTTGTTTTTTCTGTTGCTTAGCAACCATAGAAGTTTTAGCCACTTAATTAGCCTCCTTTTAGAGATTATTTACGAAATGGCATACCGAAGTTTGTTAACAATTCACGAGCTTCCTCGTCAGTGTTAGCAGTTGTTACGATAACAATATCCATTCCTCTTACTTTACTTACTTTATCATAATCGATTTCTGGGAAAATTAATTGTTCTTTAATTCCTAAAGTGTAGTTACCACGACCATCGAAAGCTGTTTTAGAAACACCTTGGAAGTCACGTACACGAGGTAATGAAACTGCGATTAATTTATCTAAGAATTCATACATTCTTTCTCCGCGAAGTGTTACTTTTGCACCGATTGGCATACCTTCACGTAAACGGAATGTTGCAACTGATTTTTTAGCTTTAGTAATTAATGGTTTTTGTCCAGTGATTAATTCTAACTCTTCAACAGCATTATCTAACACTTTAGAGTTTTGAACTGCATCACCAACACCCATATTTACAACGATTTTTTCGATTTTTGGTACTTCCATTACTGAACTATAGTTGAATTTTTTAACTAAGTTTTGAGTAACTTCAGTATTGTATCTTTCTTTTAAACGGTTCAAAGTGGATCCTCCTTTCAACTAGTTATTAATTATTAGATTTGATTTCTTCGCCAGATTTTTTAGCGATACGAACTTTTTTACCATCTACAAATTTGTAACCAACACGAGTAGGTTCATTTGTTTTAGGATCTAATAATTGTACATTAGAAACATGGATTGCTGCCTCTGTTTCTAAGATTCCACCTTCAGGATTTAATTGAGTTGGTTTTTGGTGTTTTTTAATAACGTTAACACCTTCCACAACGACGCGGTCTTTTTTAGGTTCAGTAGCGATTACTTTACCTTCTTTACCTTTATCTTTACCTGCGATAACTTTAACGTTGTCACCTTTTTTGATATGCATGTGGGCACCTCCTTAAATATTATGGTTTTAATAAATTATAGTACTTCTGGTGCTAATGATACGATTTTCATGAAGTTACCTTCACGTAATTCACGAGCAACAGGACCAAAGATACGAGTACCACGTGGGCCTTTGTCATCACGAATAATGACACATGCATTTTCATCAAATTTGATATAAGAACCATCGTTACGACGTACGCCTGATTTAGTTCTAACAACAACAGCTTTCACAACGTCGCCTTTTTTAACAACGCCACCTGGTGTTGCATTTTTAACAGTACATACGATGATATCGCCAATGTTCGCTGTTTTGCGACCAGATCCACCTAATACTTTGATTGTAAGTACTTCACGAGCACCAGAGTTGTCTGCTACTTTTAAACGCGTTTCTTGTTGGATCATTAGTTAAACCTCCCTTATCTCTAATCTTGTATTAAATAATTACTGATTCTTCAACAATTTCTACTAAACGGAAACGTTTTGATGCTGATAAAGGACGAGTTTCTTGAATTCTAACAATATCTCCTAATTTAGCTGAATTGTTTTCATCATGAGTTTTATATTTTTTAGAGTATTTTACTCGTTTACCGTATAATTTGTGTGTTTTGTAAGTTTCAACAAGTACAGTAATTGTTTTGTCCATTTTATCAGAAACAACTTTACCTACATAAACTTTACGATCGTTTCTTTCACTCACTTTTGTAACCTCCTCTTTCTTATACTTTATTGATTAGCTTTACTTTGTTCAATTTCTCTTTCACGAGCAACAGTTTTTAGACGTGCAATTGTTTTTCTAACTGTACGAATACGTGCAGTTTCTTCTAATTGACCTGTAGCTAACTGAAAGCGTAGGTTAAAAAGCTCTTCTTTTGAAGATTTGATTTGTTCTTCGATTTCTGAAGTGGTTAAGTCTCTAATTTCCTTAGCTTTCATTTGTTTCACCACCCAATTCTTCACGTTTTACAAACTTAGTTTTAACTGGAAGTTTGTGACTTGCTAAACGTAATGCTTCACGAGCTACATCTTCAGATACACCAGCGATTTCGAATAAAATACGACCTGGTTTTACAACTGCGATCCAGCCTTCAACAGCACCTTTACCAGCACCCATACGTACTTCTAAAGGTTTTTTAGTATAAGGCGTATGTGGGAAGATTTTAATCCAAACTTTCCCGCCACGTTTCATGTAACGTGTCATAGCGATACGAGCAGATTCGATTTGACGAGATGTGATCCAAGAAGTTGTTGTAGCTTGTAAACCATACTCACCAAATGTTACAAAGTTACCGCCTTTAGAACGACCAGTTGTTTTTGGACGATGTTGACGACGATATTTAACACGTTTTGGTAGTAACATTATTATTTTCCTCCTTCACTAGTATTCTTAGTAGGAAGAACTTCACCACGATAGATCCATACTTTAACACCTAATTTACCATAAGTAGTGTCTGCTTCAGCATGTGCATAGTCAATGTCAGCACGTAAAGTATGAAGTGGAACAGTTCCTTCTGAATATTGTTCAGCACGAGCGATGTCAGCTCCGCCTAAACGACCTGATACTTGAGTTTTGATACCTTTTGCACCAAGTTTCATAGCTCTAGTTATAGCTTGTTTTTGTACACGACGGAATGAAGCACGATTTTCTAATTGACGTGCGATATTTTCTGCTACTAAACGAGCATCTATATCAACTTTTTTAATTTCCACAACGTTGATGTGTACTTTTTTATCAGTTAAGTTATTTAATTTATTACGAAGTTTTTCAATTTCTGAACCGCCTTTACCAATTACCATACCAGGTTTACCAGTGTGGATTGCGATGTTAATACGGTTAGCAGCACGTTCAATGTCAACATGAGAAACTGACGCTTCTTTTAATTCGTTATCAATGAATTTACGGATTCTTAAATCTTCGTGTAATAAAGAAGCGAAATCTTTTTCAGCGTACCATTTAGCTTCCCAATCACGGATAACTCCAACACGAAGTCCGATAGGATTAATTTTTTGACCCACAGTATTCCCTCCTTAAATAGTTATTAAGCTTCTTTAGCTTCTTCTTTACCGTCACTTACGACGATTGTAATGTGGCTTGTACGTTTATTGATTGCACTTGCACGACCTTGTGCACGTGGACGGAAACGTTTTAAAGTTGGTCCTTCATTTGCATATGCTTCTTTAACAACTAATTCATCTGTATTCATGTCATAGTTATGTTCAGCATTTGCTAAAGCGGACATTAATACTTTTTCAATTACTGGTGATGAAGCTTTGTTAGTTAATTTTAAAATAGCAATAGCTTCTCCAGCATTTTTACCTCTAATTAAATCAAGAACTAATCTTACTTTACGAGGTGCGATTCTGATTGTTCTAGCAACCGCTTTTGCTTCCATTAGGATATCCTCCTCTACTTATATATATTATTATCTACTAGTTTTCTTATCGTCAGCTGCATGTCCTTTAAATGTACGAGTTGGAGCAAATTCACCTAATTTGTGACCAACCATATCTTCAGTTACATAAACAGGTACATGTTTACGACCATCATATACTGCAAAAGTATGACCGATGAAATTTGGAAAAATTGTAGAACGACGTGACCATGTTTTGATTACTTGTTTCTTTTCACTTCCGTCTTGAGCTTCTACTTTTTTCATTAAATGATCATCAACGAAAGGTCCTTTTTTAATACTACGAGCCATTTGGGCGCCTCCCTTCTTATTGTGTGCGTGCAGCTGTTAAGCCGCACACTCAAATAAGTTGTTATTATTTTCTCTTACGTCCACGAACGATAAGTTTATCAGATGATTTTTTACCGCGACGTGTTTTCTTACCAAGCGTTGGTTTACCCCATGGTGACATTGGAGATGGTCTACCGATAGGAGCACGACCTTCACCACCACCGTGTGGGTGATCGTTAGGGTTCATTACAGAACCACGAACTGTTGGACGGATACCTTGCCATCTTGAACGACCAGCTTTACCAGCGTTAACAAGTTCATGTTGTAAGTTACCAACTTGACCGATTGTAGCACGGCAAGTAGATAAAATCATACGTACCTCACCAGAACGTAATCTGATTAATACATATTTACCTTCTTTACCAAGTACTTGTGAACTTGCACCTGCTGAACGAGCAATTTGTCCGCCTTTACCAGGTTTTAATTCGATATTATGAATTACAGTACCAACTGGAATATTTTGTAATGGTAAAGCATTACCAACTTTGATATCTGCTTCAGCACCACTTTCAACTGTTTGGCCTACTTGTAATCCTTTTGGTGCAATAATGTAACGTTTTTCACCATCAGCATATACTAATAAAGCAATGTTAGCTGAACGGTTTGGATCATATTGAATTGAATCAACTTTAGCAGTGATTCCGTCTTTATTACGTTTGAAGTCAATTACACGATATTGACGTTTATGTCCTCCACCATGGTGACGAACTGTTAATTTACCTTGATTGTTACGACCCGCTTTTTTCGGAAGCGGTTGTAATAATGACTTTTCAGGTGTAGTCTTCGTGATTTCAGCGAAGTCTAACGTAGTCATATTACGACGACCATTTGTAATTGGCTTATATTTTTTAAGAGCCATTGTCGCTTACCTCCTTAATGGTAATATTATTTTATTTTAGTTGAATAAGTCGATTGAACCTTCTTTAAGTTTTACAATCGCTTTTCTTCTTTTATTTGTATAGCCTTGATAACGGCCCATACGTTTTTTCTTTGGTTTGTAGTTGATGATATTTACACTTTCAACTTTAACGTCGAAAATTTCTTCAACTGCAATTTTAACTTGAGTTTTGTTAGCACGAGTATCTACATCAAAAGTATATTTATCTTCAGCCATTGCTTCAGAAGATTTTTCAGTGATTACGGGGCGCTTAAGAACATCTCTAGCTTCCATTATCCGAGCACCTCCTCAACTTTTTTCGCAGCTGATTCAGTAATGATTACACTGTCAGCGCTAGTGATATCTAATACGTTTAATCCTTGAGCTGTACTTACTTGAACGCCAGGAATATTACGTGCAGATAATTCAACATTTACATCTTCGTCTTCTGTTACTACTAACACTTTTTTAGGTTGTTCAAGTGTATTTAAAACGTTTTTGAATTCTTTTGTTTTTGGTGCATCAAAGCCAAAAGTATCAACGATTGTAAAGTTGTTTTCTTGAACTTTGAAAGATAATGCAGAACGTAATGCTAAACGACGCATTTTCTTAGGCATTTTGTATGAATAACTTCTTGGAGTTGGTCCGAAAACGATACCACCACCACGCCATTGTGGAGCACGGATTGTACCTTGACGTGCACGTCCTGTACCTTTTTGTCTCCATGGTTTACGTCCACCACCACGAACAGCTGAACGATTTTTCACTGCGTGTGTACCTTGGCGTAAAGAAGCACGTTGTAAATTGATTGCTTCGAAAAGAACACTGTTGTTTGGTTCGATTGCGAAAACTGAATCGCTTAATTCAACTGAACCAGATTTTGATCCATCTACTTTTAATACATCATAATTAGCCATTATGCTTTTTCCTCCTTTCGCTACTTATTATTTATTACCTTTTTTAATTGAAGATTTAATTTCTACAAAACCTTTTTTAGGTCCAGGTACATTACCTTTTACTAAAATAACATTGTTATCAGTATCAACTTGAACAACTTCTAAGTTTTGAACTGTAACTGTATTACCGCCCATACGTCCAGGCATTTTTTGACCTTTAAATACTCTTGAAGCATCTGAAGCCATACCTACTGAACCTGGAGCTCTATGGAAATGAGAACCGTGAGCCATTGGTCCACGACCTTGACCATGACGTTTAATTGCACCTTGGAAACCTTTACCTTTTGAAGTTCCTGTAACATCAATAATGTCTCCAGCTTCAAAAGTATCTACTGTGACTTCTTGACCTACTTCGTATTCATCAACATTAACGTTTCTGAATTCACGAATGAAGCGCTTAGGTGCTGCGCCAGCTTTTTTAGCGTGACCTTCAGCTGGTTTATTTGCATATTTATTTGATTTAGCATCTTTTTTATATGCTTGTTTGTCTGCAAAACCTACTTGGATAGCATTGTAGCCATCAACTTCTTCAGTTTTCTTTTGTAATACTACGTTTTGATTTGCTTCTACTACTGTAACAGGGATTAATTCACCGTTTTCTCCAAATACTTGTGTCATCCCAATTTTTCTTCCTAAGATTCCTTTGGTCATCGAAAGTCCACCTCCTAAATTGATCTATTATAATTTAATTTCGATGTCTACACCAGATGGTAAGTTTAAGCCCATTAAAGCATCAACTGTTTTTGGTGTTGGGTTAACAATGTCGATTAAACGTTTATGTGTACGTTGTTCGAATTGTTCACGAGAATCTTTATACTTGTGCACCGCACGAATAATTGTATAAACAGATTTTTCTGTTGGTAACGGAATTGGTCCAGACACATCTGCACCAGAACGTTTAGCAGTTTCAACAATCTTTTCTGCTGATTGATCAATTACACGGTGATCATAAGCTTTTAATCTGATTCTGATTTTTTGTTTTGCCATAATTTTCCCTCCTTGTTCGTCTACATTGAAGTGATAGACTTCTCCACGAAAACTATCTCACACAACGCCATGGCAAAGCGGCCGGGTGTGTCAGTAACCTTTCGCTTCATCGCTTTCTTCAAGTCCAACATTAAATATGTTACAAGAAAAACACTAATAAATCAAGGTTTTTCTTTAACTTTTTTTATTTACGTCTAACACATACTTAAGTATTGTACTGAAAATTTTTATGTAGTTCAACCATTTTGAGTAAATTTTTTCCCTTTTTTCTATAAACCTTTATAATAGATATAGAGAGTAATGAATTTTGAAATTGCAACTATATTTTTTTAATGTTAATTATTTTAAAATTCATGAACTTTATCGGAGGTGAATATTATATAAATGAAAAGAAATGTGAAACTTACTTTATCAATCATTAGTATTTTCTTAATAGCTAGCGAATTTTTCTATGGTATTCCTTTTTTAGGAGGCACAGTTATTCTTAGCTTTGGTTGGCAACCTTTGTTATTAAATGCTTTACTTTATCTTATTTTAGGCATCATTCTATTAGTAGATTCTCAAAATACAATTAAGCCAATGGCAATGATCCCATTTATTGGATTAATTGGATCATTTGTTGCTTTTCTACCTTTTATTGGTATGTTTACGCATTGGGTACTCTTTTTCTTAATGGTATTCTTTATATTTGTTGTGCTCAACGCACCAACTTACATTCCAAATAAAGATTCTAAAGTTATTTATACTCAATACAAAGATGATAAAAACAATTAATAATTTCAATATTAAAAAGACACATTTAATTCAAAAATTAAATGTGTCTTTTTATGTCTAACCGTGTACAAACACGAAGTATAAAATAAATAATACCATTAATACATACATGATAGGATGAACTTCTTTATGTTTTTTAGTAATTAACATTGTTATTGGATAGAAGATAAACCCACATGCAATACCTGTAGCAATTGAATATGATAAAGGCATCATAATGATTGTAATAAATGCTGGTACTGCTACTTCAAATTTTTTCCAATTAATTTCAGCAAAGTTTGCCGCCATTAAAATACCAACTACAACTAACGCTGGTGTTGTTACTGCACTTGTAACGACTTCAATTAGCGGACTAAAGAATAATGCTAATAAGAAACAAAAACCAGTTATGATACTTGCAAAACCTGTACGTGCTCCTACTGCAACACCAGAAGTAGATTCAATATAAGAGGTTGTTGTAGTTGTACCAAAAATAGCCCCAACAATTGTAGCAAGTGAGTCTGCAAATAATGCTCTTCCAGCTCTTGGTAACTTATTGTCTTTCATTATACCTGCTTGGGTTGCTACTGCTACTAAAGTACCTGCAGTATCAAAGAAATCAATAAAGAAGAACGTTAAAATAACAATAAGAAATTGGATTGTAAATAATTGGCCTGGATCTTTAAATGCTTCAAAAGCTGCTCCAAATGTAGGTGTAATACTTGGAATTTTACCTACAATGCCTGATGGTGTATGAATTTGACCTGTAATCATCCCTACAATTGCAGTTATAATCATACCAATAAAGATTGAACCTGGAACCTTTCTAGCATATAAAATGATTGTTATAGCAATCCCAAATATAGCTAAAAGTACTGATGGTTTAGTTAAATGACCTAATGTTACAAGCGTTGAATCATTTTTTACAATAATACCTGCACTTTGTAAACCTACAAAAGTAATAAATAGCCCTATACCTGCCGAAACTGCCATTTTCATTTCATAGGGTATTGCATTAATAATTATTTCCCTCAATCCAGTTGCTGTTAATATCGCAAAGAATATACCTGAAAACAGCACACCTGTTAAACCGATTTGCCAAGGAATTCCCATTGTTAAAACAACTGTAAATGCAAAGAACGCATTTAACCCCATCCCTGGGGCAAGCGCAATCGGATATCTTGCAATTAGTCCCATGAATAAAGATCCTACAAAGGCTGCTAATGCTGTCGCTACAAAAATGGCACCTTGATCCATTTTCATATCCCCAGATATACCTTTAACACCTGCTAAACTTAAGACTTGAGGATTCACGGCTAATATATAAGCCATTGATAAGAAAGTTGTGATACCACCGATGATTTCTCTTTTGTAGTTAGTACCATACTCGTCGAATTGGAAGTATTTTTTCACAGCTTTAAACTCCTTTTTTTAAAATACTTTAACAGTTTAATATTACTTACTTAAAAAAACAATACTAAAAACGAACTTTTATCGATTTATTTCATTATAAGTTCGATTTTATTTAAAGTTTCAAGTTCTTTAATGCATCTTTAAAAGGATTATTATCCAATTCATCGTGATTATTCATATATTTTTTCATATCTTTTTTAGAAACTTTACCATTATTTTTATTTTTCAATCGTTGATTCATTTGTGCTTGTGTTTCAGTATGACCGCATACACATCGGTAGACCGCTTCTTTTCCTCTTCCAAACAATGTCATTTTCTTTTTACAGTTAGGACAACGTGCATTCGTTTTACGTTGAATATTCTTTTTAGTATGACAGGTAGGATCTTGACACACTAGCATTTGCCCGTTTTTCGTTTTTACTTTTATCATAAATTTACCGCAATTAGGACATTCAGTAGAAGTTAAATTATCATGTTTATATTTTTGATCACTATGTTTGATTTCCCCAACAATTTCTTTAGTAAAATCTTTCATCTCATTAATAAATTGTTTAGCATTATATTTACCTTTCTCAATAGAAAGTAATTTTTCTTCCCATTCCGCAGTCATTAAAGGAAAAGTCAGCGCTTTAGGAGAAAGCTCTAATATTTGCTTTCCTTTAGATGTCACTTTTAATTTCCCATCTTTTGATTCTATTGCATTAAGCTTGAATAGTTTTTCAATAATATCTGCGCGCGTCGCTACTGTTCCAATTCCTCCCGTCTTATGAAGGGTATTAGCATACTTTTTGTCATTCAATTGAATATAATTTTGTGGATTTTCCATCGCCTTAAGTAAGCTACCTTCATTGAAATATTCAGGCGGTGTGGTTTCATGTTCGCTTACTTTGACTTGTTGTACATGATAGGTTTCATTCTTGCTAAAAGTGATAGTCTTATTAGAAGTAGAATCATTGTTACTAAGTGCTTTAAATCCTAATTTACGTGTGACGTTTTCGGCATGTTTAAATTGATATTCTCCCACTTTTAAAATAACCTGTGTCGCTTCATACTGATAAGGATCCATTAATGTTTCTAAAAATCGTTGTACAACCATTAAATATATTTTTGTTTCTCTGTTAGTTAATGTATCAAAGTTGGGTCTAATTTCAGTTGGAATAATCGCATGATGGTCTGACACTTTTTGATTATTAAAAATATGCATCTTAGTTGTAAATGACTTAGTCATTAACTGACGAGCATGTGATTTATAATCAGTCGCTAATAAGGCTTGGAGACGTTCTTGTATGGTATCTGTCATATCGTTAGATAAGTAGTTAGAATCTGTTCTTGGATATGTTAATAATTTATGACGTTCATAAAGACTCTGTAAAATATTCAAAGTTTCTTTGGGTCCTATTTTAAATCGTTGGTAAGATGCTTGTTGTAAATCAGTTAAATTATATAAAGGTTTTGCGTAAGATTTTTTTTGCTTAATTGAAACATCTTCAATCTGACCTGATTGTCCTTCTATTTTTTCAGATAATTTTTGTATTTCTTCTTTATTAGTAAATCTTTTATTAGTTTGAATATCAAATGTAGCGTCATTTACATTTAAAGAAAGTGTGTAATACTTTTGAGGTTTAAAATGATTAATTTCTTGTTGTCGATGATAAACCAGTTGAATCGTTGGTGTTTGTACCCTTCCTAATGAAAGTTGAGCATCATATTTAGTTGTCAGTGCTCTAGTAGCATTAATACCCACTATCCAGTCCGCTTCACTTCGTGCAAGAGCTGCTTGATACAAGTGATTATATTCACGTCCATCTTTTAAATGTTTAAAGCCTTGTTGTATTGCTTTTTTAGTCACCGAACTAATCCATAAACGTTTAATTGGCTTTTTATTTTTTACTTTATCTAAGATGAGACGTGCTACTAGCTCTCCTTCACGCCCAGCATCTGTAGCAATAATAATGTCCTTCACATCTTTATTTAATATTAAAGATTTTACAATTTTAAATTGTTTACTTGTCTTCCCTATGACCACAGTATGCATTTGCTTAGGTAGTATAGGTAAATCTTCTAATTTCCATTCTTTATATGTTTTGTCATAATGTTCTGGTTGAGCATTTGTTACTAAATGACCTAAAGCCCATGTCACTATATAGCGCTGATTTGCAATATATCCATTATGTTTTTCTTTAATATTTAGTGCTTCTGCAATATCTCTCGCTACTGAGGGTTTTTCCGCTAGAATTAATGATTTCATTCAAATTTCCTTTCACATTCTTACTTTTTATTTTCATACGTTTAATATTGTAACATGTATAGCAATAGTGTTACTTTCCATCTCATCTTATTAATTTAAAGTAAAACCCCTATATTTAAATTCAGCTTACTAAAATACTTAGGCTATACATTTTTATAATATTAGTCTTTTATATTTTATAAAAAAATGAGCAATTGCGTTTTATATCAATCACAAATAATATAAAATATTCACCAAGTGTTATGGAAAGGAAAGCACTTATTTTTGAAAAGGAGAGTGAGTAATAAATGCAGATTATTAACATATTAATCGCCTTATTACCTGCATTATTTTGGGGAAGTCTCGTATTAATCAATGTATTTGTAGGAGGAGGTCCATACAATCAAATTAGAGGTACAACGTTAGGTACACTGGTTATTGGTCTAATCTTACTTCTTACAGGTCATGCACAATTTGATAACCCTACTGTCATCATTGTAGGGTTAATTTCTGGTGCAATGTGGGCATTCGGTCAAGGAACTCAATTACAATCTGTTAACCTTGTCGGCGTATCTAAAACAATGCCTATTTCTACTGGTTTACAATTAGTAGGTACAACTTTATTTAGTGCTATCTTTTTAGGTGAATGGAGTACTGGATTACAAGTTACGTTAGGACTTATTGCAATGGTTTTATTAGTAACAGGGATTACACTTACATCACTAAAAGGAAAAAATGAGCGTTCTACAAAAGATCCTAATTTTAGTAAAGCAATGGTTATTCTAGTGGTAGGTACATTAGGTTATGTAGGTTATGTAGTAATCGGCAATATATTTGGCGTAAATGGTACTGATGCCTTATTCTTCCAATCAGTTGGTATGGCTATTGGTGGATTTTTACTTTCAATGAGACATGAAACAAATATTAAGTCTACCGCACTTAATATTATTCCAGGGATTGTTTGGGGAATAGGTAACTTATTTATGTTCTATTCTCAACCTAAAGTTGGTGTAGCAACAAGTTTCTCATTATCACAATTATTAGTTATAGTTTCTACTCTTGGTGGTATATTCTTATTAGGTGAGAAAAAAGATCGACGCCAAATGATTGGGATTTGGTCAGGTATTGCGTTGATTATCATCGCAGCAATTATATTAGGAAACTTAAAATAGGTATATTGAGGAGGTCATACAATGTTTTCTGAATTAGAAAATAAAGTTGTGGTTATTACTGGCTCTGGCAGTGGCATAGGAAAAGCAATGGCGGAAGTTTTTGGTAAAGAAAAAGCGAAAGTAGTCTTAAATTATAGATCAGAAAATCATATGGAAGAACTTGATGCCCTTCAAGAAACAATCAAAAAATCTGGCGGTGACTCAATTACGGTGCAAGCCGATGTTTCAGTCGAAGAAGATGTGAAACGATTAGTAGAAACGGCTGTTAAAGAATTTGGAACAGTTGATATCATGATTAATAATGCTGGTTTTGAAAAAGCCACTCCAAGTCATGAAATGTCTATGGCTGAATGGCAAAAAGTCCTTGATATTAACTTAACAGGTGCATTTATTGGTTCACGTGAAGCGGTAAAACAATTTTTAAAAGAAGATAAGAAAGGTATTATTATTAATACTTCAAGCGTGCATGATACAATTCCTTGGCCAAATTACGTTAACTATGCTGCAAGTAAAGGCGGTCTTAAGTTAATGATGGAAACAATGTCAATGGAATATGCCCAATATGGCATTCGTATTAATAATATCTCTCCAGGTGCCGTTGTGACTGAGCATACAAAAGAAAAATTCTCCGATCCAAAAACACGTGCCGAAACATTAGAAATGATTCCAGCTAGAGAAATCGGTGATGCAAAAGATGTAGCAAACGGTGCATTGTTCTTAGCTTCTAATTTAGCTAGCTATGTTCATGGAACAACATTATATGTTGATGGTGGTATGATGAACTATCCTGCATTTATGGGTGGAAAAGGGTAATCATACTATAAAGTAAAAGAGCAAGCGATAATTAAAAATCGCTTGCTTTTTTCATGTATATATGTAGTTTTTATACAAAGATAGCTTGATAAATATATATAATAATAATACTTATCACAATAGAAATATTAGTAACCATTCCCACTAACGGTAATGTTTTATATTTAAATTGAATTGAATATGGAATAATTGCCACACCCACAGGAAGTAACCATGTAATTAATAACGTTGTTTTAATCATATCATCTGATGTTGGTAAGAAAAAGTGGACTAATAAACCAGCAATACATCCAAGTCCGTAATGGACAATTAAATATTTCACTGCAATTGGTAAAAATTGTTTTTCAATTCTGAAGCTCAACATAATTCCAAGTAAAATCATTGATAATGGCATGTTCGCTTTAGAAATTATTGTAAAAAAGTCAATTGAAGCTTTTGGTAAATGAATATTAGCCATATTAAGTATAAACATTACAATATAAGTAACGAGTGGTACTGAAGAAATTAACTTTTTTCCTAAAAATTTGAAATTAAATTGATCGCTTCCTTCACTGTAATAACTACCTACAAAGTAAGTGACTCCAAACATAATAATTGCCCCACCGATATCAGCCATACCAAAATAAATCATACCATTTTTAGGCCAAATTGTTTCTACAAGTGGATAAGCAAATAAACCAATGTTTAATGACGCTGCCATCATACCTACTGAACCCTTGACATGATTATCATATTTTCTAAATAATGCAACCATAATTACTTTGGCTAATATGCCATAGATGAGCATCATAATTGGTAAAATAGAAAATGATAAATCAAGATTCGCACTATTTAAATTGACAATAACTAAAGAAGGTAATGTGACATTCAATACAAGCGTAGACAATACTTGACTATCTGCAGATTTAATAAAGTTAATACGTTTAAGTAAGTAACCTAATGCAATTAACAAAATAATGATTATAAATTGCTCAGTCACAATTCATCCCTTCTTCCCTAATATTCCATTACAACTAATTACTCTAACACAATTAACAGTATTTTTAGAAGTTACTTGTTTCATGCTATAATCATTACTAATCATATTAATAAATAAGGAGTTCGACTAGACATGGACTTAGAATCACAATTAGCTGAGCTTAAATACGATTATATTCGTTTACAAAATGATTTAGAGAAAAAAGAATCACTAAATCAACAGATTGATCCTTTAGTAAAACAATTAGAAGAAATTGAAAAAGAAATTTCAGACATACGTTCAAAATTACGTCAGAAATAATTTTTCAATATATCTAGGCATTAAAGTTCATGAATGCTATGATATTAGTCGTAATAGAAAGGATGTCATCAAGTGAAAATATACTTAATTTTATTACCCATACTGTATCTTATTGTAAGTTATATCAGTATTTTTAAAATGAAATCAATGTTCGTACATATTTTACGTATTATTATGGGAATATTATTATTATTTGTAGTAGCTATCACTACGATCCAATTTCCTAGTGAAAATTGGTGGGTATTTGTTGTATTGCTTCTTCTTGTAGGAAATGTAGAAGTTACAGCTTTTAAAGCACTTAAAAACGATCATAAAGGTGTTTCGATTTTAAATATTATATCTATCATTATTTTTGTAATATATATTATTTTAACTTTTACTATGTATTAATAAAAAAGCAATTGAACGTATGTACATACGTCTCAATTGCTTTTTTTGACTTATCCTAAATTTATCTTTATTTACGTGTAAGTTTGTTTTTTAAAGTAAAGAGTATTTCATAGATAACAGGCACTACGATTAAGGTTAGTAGTGTTGATGATACTAATCCACCTATGACTGTAGCAGCCATTCCTTTAGAAATTAGAATTGAACTATTTTGCCCAAATAACAATGGTAATAATGCACCGATTGTTGCAACTGCAGTCATCAAAATAGGTCTAATTCGAGTTCCACCCGCTTCAATTAAAGCTTCTTTCATTAACATACCTTGATGTTCATTTGAAATCACTCTATCAATTAATACAATTGCATTTGTAACAACAATACCAATTAACATCAACATACCAATTAAACTTGGTACTGAAATGGTTTCTCTGGTAATCAATAATGCAAATACTATACCAATAGCTGTAAATGGTAATGAGAATAGAATTGTAAATGGTGCTAAACCACCTTTGAATGTGATAACCAACACAAGATACACAATAACAATAGCAATAAGCATTGCAAAAGCGAGTTGGCTCATTGCTGTATTAATATCATCTGTTGCACCGCCAACATTAAACTTAACGTTATTAGGTTTATCAATTGTATTGATTTCACGCATCACTTTACTAGAGGTTCCACCAACATCAGAAGCGGTAATCTTACCTGAAACTGTTGTAGCATAATCGCCATCTTTTTGAACAAGTTTACTTGGTGTTGTTGTTTTGTTTAGACGTGCGATATCTTTTAATTTAACAGTTTCTCCACTTGGTGCATGTAAGTCAATGTTTTCTAGTTTATTTTGAGACCAATTTGTTTGTTTATTCTGTTTTACTTTTACATCTATATTATTACCATTTTCTTTAACAGTTGTAATTGTTTTTTCTGGTAAGTTTTCATTTAAATTCAATGCTAATTGTGCAGCTGAAATACCTTTATCTGTTGCTTTATTTTGATCTACTTTGATTTCATATTGATCATAGGTCTGTGATAAATCTGAATTGACATCTGCTACACCTTTAATGGATTTCATTTTACTTTCAACTTTAGTTACTGTACTTCTAATTGCATCAGTAGAAGGTCCTTTAACAGTTACGTCCACTGAATTGTTTCCAGCTCCTGTACCTAAGTCTAGATTTTTCCATTCACCTGGGCCTTTCATTTTAGAAAGATATGTAACCACTTTATCTGGTTCTTCCTCAAAGTGAGGCGTATCCGAATCATATTCCACCATAATAGCCATGCTATTCGTGCTTCCCGTTGGATCCGCTGGAGAAGGTCCACCTACAGAAAATTGAACTGTTTTAACTTTATCTTTACTTTGAAGGTATTTTTGAGCTTTTTCAGCATGTTTAAGTACTGCTTCTTCAGTTTCTCCTGGTTTAGGCGTATAAGTTAACGCTAAAAACTTATCTTCCCCTGTAGAAATATAACTTGTTCCTAATTTAGCTGCACCAATTCCTATACTCGCAATTAATATAACAATACTAATAATAAGAACAAGCCATTTATGATTAAGTGACCAACCAAGTACTCGTTTATATCCCTTACTCATCCCCCCTAATTTATTTTCTTCATTAACATTGCTATTTATTTTTATTCCATTTTTAAAGAACGTTGAGGCAAGGGCTGGCACAACAGTAATAGAAACAAGAAGCGAAGCTAGTAAACTAAATGTGATAGCTAACGCAAATGGTCGGAACATTTCACCTACTGAGCCTGAAACAAAAGCTAGCGGTAAGAAAACTATAATTGTAACAATCGTAGAAGATAAAATAGGTTTAAATACTTCTCTCGTTGCATTAATAACTAAATTGTCCCCTTTTAATTGTTCACCTGGATCTGATAATCGTCGATAGATATTTTCTACTACAACAATAGAATCATCTATGACTCGACCAATCGCAATAGTCAATGCACCTAAAGTTAAAATATTAAGTGATACATTACTTAATTTCAGTGCAATAAGTGCAATCAAAATAGATAACGGAATTGAAACGATAGATATCGCTGTTGTTTTAATATTTCTTAAGAATAATAAAATAACAATAATTGCGACGATGGTACCTAATGCCGCTTTTTCAATCATAGTATATAGTGAATCTTCAATTGGTTTAGCTGTGTCCATTGTCTTTGTGGCTTTGATATCACTATTATTTTTAACAAACTCATCTATTTTCTTTTGCGTTGCTCTAGCCACTTGAACTGTATTTGCATCTTGTGCTTTCATTACTTGTACGTTAACTGCGTCTTTACCATTTGTTTTTGAAATAGAATCTCGTTCATCGCCCACAGTGATTTTAGCTAAATCTCTAAGTGGCACGCTTGGCATTTGACCACTTGTTCCTTTTAAAGAGCTATTCGCTTGCGATTGACTTGAACTAGATGATTGACTACCCTCTTGGCCAGTACTACTAATACTATTATCGTTAGAATCACTTGATTGTCCTTGGCCTGCTATAGAAAGCGGGATTTTTAAATCTTTTAATGCACTGACTGATTTAAATTGACCATCCACAACAAGGGATTTTTCATTATTTCCAAATTGGAATAAACCGAGTGGTGTTTCTCTTGTCGCTGTCTTAATGTAATTTTCAACATCATCCGCAGATAACCTTACTTTATCCAATTCCTTTTGTTTAAATTTTAAAGTAACTTGACGTGTAGTTTGTCCATTCAGTTGTGCACTTTGAACACCATCAACAGTTTGAAGTTTAGGTATTAATTGTTCATTAATTTCCTTTGTAGTAGTTCTTAAGTCATTACTTTCATTTGTAAATGAGTAAGCTACGATAGGAAAGGCATCGATGGAATTACGTATTAATTCTGGTTCACTTACTCCATCCTTAAAATCGATTTTGTCTATTTCTTTTTTCAGTACTTCTTCAGCTTTATCCATGTCAGTTCCGTTGTTATATTCAACTTTCACAATTGAAGCATTAGATATCGATTGTGTTTCTACACTTTTTACATAAGCGAGTGATCTGACTTGTTTATCAATTTTCGAGCTAATTTCACCTTGTGTCGTTTGAGGTGTAGCTCCTGGCATCGTCGTTTGGACAGAAATAATTGGGTTTTCAACATCAGGTAATAATTCTAATTTAAGTTTAGCACTTGAATATATGCCACCTATAATAACTAAAAGAACCATTAAGAAAATAGCAAACTTATTACCTAATGAAAATTGAAGCATCTTTTTAATCATTTAGTTATTTCTCCTATAATAAGTTATTAATATTGGTAAAAAAATCTGAACGTTTCTTCATAGAATCGTTCAGATTAAATACTGTATCTACAATACTGTAAATTAATTATTTACGTTTTAATTTGCGAGAAAGTTTAATTTTGGCTTTTGTAAGTCTTGGTTTAACTTGTTCGATTAATTGATATAATGGTTGATTTAAGACATAATCAAACTCACCAATTTTTTCACTTAAATAAGTGCCCCATACACGTTTAAAAGCCCATAATCCATAGTGTTCAGAATCTTTTGATGGATTATTGTCTGTGCCACCAAAGTCATACGTTGTTGCACCATGATCTCTTGCGTATTTCATCATTTCATATTGCATATGATGGTTCGGTAAGAAATCACGATAATCATTTGAAGAAGCTCCATATAAGTAATATGATTTTTCACCTGCAAACATAAGTAATGCGCCTGATAAATATACGCCTTCTGGATGTTCTTGATTTAATCTTTCTAAATCTTCTTTTAATTCAGTCGTCTTAGAAATCTTATTTTTTACATCATTTAATTTGTTAGCTGTTTTTTTATCATTTGGCCGTGCTTCTGACTTCGCTTCTAATTTAGCTTTTTCTGCTTCTTGAGCTTCTAAATCTTTATTCGTTCCATCAAGCACTTGTTGTGGCTCTAATTTCACTAAGAATAATTCTGCATCCCCATCTTCATGTAATGAGTCATAAATATTCTCAAAATAGCTAATATCACGTGTTAAGAAGCCATCACGTTCACCCGTAATTTGCATTAATTTCGCAAATGTTTTAAGCCCTTCACGATTTGAGTGTTCAACTTTAGTACCTCGTTTAAGCGCTAATCTAACTTTAGAACGATTACGACGTTCAAAGTTTTGAATAATTTCATCATCGGTTTTATCAATAGGTGTAATCATTGTCATACGAGGTTGAATATAGTCTTTTGATAATCCTTCTTTAAACCCTTTATGTTTAAATCCAAGCATTCTTAAATTTTTAAGTGCTTCTGTGCCATGTTCTACTTCAACATCTGGATCAATCTTAATCGCGTACGCTTTTTCTTCTTTAGCAATTTTTTTTGTTTCATTTAAAAGTGCTCTCAGTACGTCTCTATCATTATAATCGGCTACGAATCCACGTGATACGTAGCATAATGTAAATGGTAACTTCGGTATCTTTTTAAATAATAACTGTCCTACACCTTTAATTTCACCATTTTCACCTACTGCCACACGTTTTGAATACCATCCAGTTAAGCGCTTTGTCTCTGCCCACTTTGTCAGTTGCAATAAATCACCATTCGGATGAGTTTTTACAAATTCGTCATGTTCCTGATTTGTGATATTCATCTTTTCCATGCTATATAAAACTCCTTTATCTTTGCATTACTTATCATTATACATTGTAGATTTGAGAGTGTCGACAAACTCATAATAGAAGTTGTATTTTCTTCAAAAAGCTATTCTTTTTGTTATACTTAATGAATGAAAAATACTACTATTTTTTATTAAAGAGGTTTTTAAATTTGAGAAATATTATTTTACTTATATTTATTGTATGTAATGCTATTGCAATAATTTATACAATGGCTCATCCATTAACTATAAATTTTTTTAGTCTGAGAGTGATGTTTGTCGCTTTATCACTTGTACTTACCATTTTATTTATACTATTAAAAACAAATCGTTTTTCTTTAATACTAAGCTTAATTTCTTTAGTACTAGTTTTTATTCATATTGCTTTTATTGCACATAGTACTTATACCTATCTATTTAATTAGTTCCTTCATTAGGTTCGAAACGATATTTGGCTCCTTTAATAATGATTGAATAAGGAGTCATAGTCTCATTATCTTTAAAAACAATGGTATTGTATCCAGATTGAGCCGCATCTTGAATCCGATAAACGATAGTATCCCCCTCTAATTTTAAATCAGTGTAGTTCTCATTTTCTTCTATAATATCCATATTAAACCAGCTTTGCCACTTAGTTAAGGTTTTAGAGCGTTTAGAACTATCTATAATAATTTTATCAATTTTAAATTGTTTCTGAAAAAATGAATCCAAATTTTGCATATGATCGACTTTATTTTTATTCCACTCAATAAAAAAAGGAGGCCTTACCATATAGTCGGGATCAGCGATGTAGAGTAACTTCCATCTTATCTTTTCACCCTTTTTATTTTCTCTGTCCATATTTATAGGACCAATCGTATCAATATGACGTTCGTTTAAAGATTGTTTTACTCTCTCTATATCTTCCGTTCTAAATGCCATTGTTTTAAATCCTTGCTTAAAATCATCTTGAACAATTTTCGTTGCAAAAGCGACTCTACCCTCTTCAGTTTTAGCTTCTTTCTTTAACTTTTCAACATCTTCAACATCTAAGAGTTCGATGTAATTTCCATTTATATAAGCTAAACGATTGAAAGTGCCATATTGATGGTGCTTGCCTCCAGAATGAATTTTTAATAACTCACCTGGATATTTAAATCCTTTTAATTGATCGACGTAATGAATCATATGATCAAATTTCAACTTCATTTATCAATATCCCCTTTACTAATTTAAACTTAATTGTATTTTAACAAATTTCACTATACTTTACTCTATAACTTATATTTAGTGTTGAAAAACGAATGAAATCGGCGTATAATATTTTTCGGCATCAATTAGTTAGCCTTGCTAACTATTTTCGAGGGAGATAATTCAAAATGCTCACAAATGAATTTTTCAATAGTTTTATTGGTATTTATCGTCCTTATATTAAACGTACTCAACCTATATTAGATCAATTTGACCTACATACAGGGCAGTGGTTAGTGCTTAAAGATATTGCTACATATGATCAAACGACTTTAGTTCAAATATCTAAACGTCGTTTTATTGAAAAACCGACTGCGCGTAAAATTATTAAAGTACTATTTGAAAAAGATTTACTTTTGGTTACTCCAGGGACTGACAAACGTGAAAAGCTATTAAGTTTATCTGAAAAAGGACAGCAATTATTTAAGGATATTAATACTTGTATTACACCTATTCAAGAAGATTTAATCCATCAATCTAATATATCTAATGATGACTTGGATCACGTTATAGCAATTATGAAAAAATTACATTATACATTATCGAAGGGGGATCCTCATGAATCAGACTAGTACCACTAAACAACCTATTTTTACTAAAAGTTTTACGATCAATTTTATTATTAACTTCTTTGTTTATTTATGTATGTACTTATTATTAGTTATCATCGCTGATTATTCTAAAACATCCTACCATGTGTCAGACAGCTTATCTGGACTTGTTGTAGGACTATTTATTATTGGATCATTGATAGGACGTTTTGGAACGGGAAAGTATGTCAATCGTTTTGGTCCTAAAAAGATTTTAATTGCTGGTTTAATTTTTCTAATCATTACTCAGTTACTTTATTTTATCCCAGGATCGATAACCATCTTGATGTTAGTACGACTCCTAAATGGAATTGCTACAGCTATCGCAACGACAGCTACAGGTACAATTGCTGCACATGTTACCCCTGTAGAACGTAAAAGTGAAGGCATTAGCTTATTTTCACTAAGTCTTGTTCTTGGATCAGCCATTGGTCCTTTCTTTGGAATTTTATTATTGAAATCATTCTCAATTAATTTACTATTTCTTATCTGTCTTATACTAGGAATTGCAAGTTTAATTGTTTCAGTCTTTATTAAAATTGACTTTAATCCTACTAAAAATGCAATTGATAGAAAAGTAGCCCAAGCTTCTGGTTTCAGCATTCATCATTTCATTGCTAAAGAAGCTATACCAGTAGCAATTGTTATGATGATTATCGGGGTAAACTATGCATCAATCCTAACATTTTTAAAATCCTTTGCTGAGCAACGTCATTTGTTAGAAGCATCTAGTTATTTCTTTATTTTCTATGCGGTCGCTTCATTAATCACTCGACCTATTGCTGGTAGAATGATTGATGCAAAAAATGAAAACGTTGTGGTTTATCCAGCATTTCTTGCCTTAATTATTACATTTGTTTTATTAGTATTTAGCTATAATGGTTGGGTATTATTACTTGCTGGCGTGTTCTTAGGTATTGGCTATGGAAATCTCTCATCTTCAATGCAAGCCATTGCAATTAAAGTCTCACCTTCAAGTAAATATGGAATTGCCACTTCAACTTACTTTATTGGATTAGATATCGGTATTGGTTTTGGTCCATCGTTGCTTGGGTTATTTACAGGTGCAATTACGTATACTCAAGTTTATCTCATTATGGCCATTGTAGCCGCTTTATGTACGGTACTTTATTTAATTGTTCATGGTAGAAAAGTGAATGGTAATACGTATTAATATTTCATTTAATATATAAAAAGGAGCACCCCTATTATTCGTTATAGAATATTAGAGGTGCTCTTTTTATTTAATTAATTTGCAATACTAATAGCTTCAATTTCATTTTTCATTTTATCTAATACTTTTTGTTGAGACGCATTAAAGAAATAAAATACTTGTCGCTCGTCTGTTTCAGAACGTAATTTAGAAATTAATTCTTTTTTGTAAATTTTACGGATGATTACGTCAATTTTACTTGTATCCCACAACATTTCAAAATGTAATGTATCGCGTAACTCTTTTCCACTAATTTTTTTACCTTCATACACTTTAAATAAAACGACAAATTCCTCAATAGAAATTTTATACGTCATTTTCAACCAATGTTTCAATTGACTAAGTTCTCTTTCCGCTTCAATAAAGCGAGTCACTTTATTATTCATAGTACATGCCTCCAAAGTTGATTCTAAGTTGTATAAATACATAATATAATAAAATTGCTTAATTTAATTATATAACATATGTACAATTTAATCTATTACAAATATTAATTTATATCTGTTTAGTGATTAATATAAATTACTTTGAAATTATTAAAATTACTTAAAGATACTATCAAATTAAAATACAGAAGTAAGTGATATCACATATGATTATCACTTGCTTCTGTATAGATTAACCGCCAATATAATTCATATTAATTTTTTTTCGTTGTCGATTTTTTACTGTTTGTTCTGTACGTTCATCTGAATAACGATCATCACGTGCTTGCCATAATGAAATGAGCGTATCTTTTAATTTTTGATGTGTAGCACCACTACGCAATAATGATTTAATATCAAAACCATCAATCACACTAAATAAACATCCATAAAATTTTCCATCAGATGATAGCCTTGCTCTTGTACAAGTAGAACAAAATGAAGCTGAAACACTTGTGATTAGACCAAACTGTGCACCATTATCTTTATGTTTATAATATGTGGCAACTTCACCAAAATATCTAGGTGGAAGTGGTTCTATATCAAACTCTTCTTCAATAGTCGATAGCATTTCTTCTTTCGTCACAACTTTACTAAAATCCCAACCATTGTCATTACCTACATCCATAAATTCAATGAATCTTATTTGAATATGTTTATCTTTAAAATATTCAATCATAGGTAGAATTTGATCATCATTAATCCCTTTTTGTATAACTACATTTACTTTTACATGAAACCCAATAGATATCGCATAATCAATTTGTTGCAAGATGGTAGAAGCTTTAATGTTACGGTTATTAATTGCTTGAAATACTTCATCATCAATTGCATCTAAACTTACATTAATTCTACGTAATCCTGCATCATACAACTTTTGACCATGTTTTTTTAAAAGTAAACCATTAGTGGTCATACCAATATCTTCAATACCCTCAATACGATTGAGTTTTTCAATTAATTTATATAAATCACGTCGTAATAAGGGTTCTCCACCAGTGATTCTTAATTTTTTCACGCCTAATTCAGCATAAACTTTGGCAATTGTTGTAATTTCATCAAATGTAAGTAATTCCTCTTTAGGTAAAAAAACAAAATCATCACCAAATATTTCTTTTGGCATACAATAATCACATCGGAAATTACAACGATCTGTTACAGAAATTCGTAGATCTCTTATAGGACGTCCTAATTTATCTTTAATTTGGATCGTCATTAACGCGTCCCCCTTTAATCATTAATCTGATGAAGTAAAGTATTCAAATCCTCTTGATAATTAATATTTTTAGACCAATTTTTTAAAGGTTGAACCTCTTTAGTATCTAGAAAACATGTTATCACATTTTTATATACATGCCGTAAACTATAATCATTAGAATTGAGTGCTTTTTCAATATTCGAAATGACTCCTCGACTATAAAACGCAATGGTCGGTATAGGTTTATCATTGTCTGAATAAGCTATAATATCAGCTTGGTGTTCAATACGCTGTGAAATTGTAAATTGATATAGTTGACTTATTGCTTCTTTAGTAATCATAGGAGTATCTACAGAGACCACAAAAAATAATTCTTCATTATTATAATGTTTCATAACTGTGTAGATCCCTGATAACGGGCCTTTATCTGCATGTGTTTCTTCATCTACCATAATATGTTTATACTCAAATTCATTTTTAAGTTGTTTGTTTGTACTTATAATAATATCGTCAAATAAATTCGTTTCTGTTAATGTGTTAATAATTCGTTTATAGAACATTTGCCCGTGAATACAAGCAAATGCTTTAGGAGTACCAAAACGTTTAGAGTGTCCCCCAGCTAGAATAATTGCTTTCATATTTAACCACCACTAACTGGAGGTATTAACGCAACAATATCATCTTGCTTTACAATATCATTAAGTTGAACAAATTCTTCATTCACAGCTACTTGAAATTTTTTATTACGAATGGATGGGTGACGTTCAAATAATAATTCTTTAAATGTTTCTACTGTAATATCTTCTATTAAATCAATGTCCTCTGAATTCATTTCTAATATTTCTTTTATTTCTGCAAAATATAACACTCTCATTTAAGCCCCTCCTTTAGTTGCTTGACTGTGATCTCCTTTTTGATGTCCTTGCCATTCTGCACCGTCTTCCCAAATTTCTTTTTTCCAAATCGGCACAATTTCTTTAATTCTTTCAATCGCATATTCATTTGCACGATAGGCGTCTTTACGATGTGGCGAAGAGACAGCAATCAATACTGCAATATCAGAAATGTGTAGGGGACCAATACGATGTACAATCGTTGTTATCGTTCCTGGCCAACGCTGTGTAATTTCTTCTCCAATTTGTTCTAGTTTTTTTTGAGCCATTGGAACATAAGCTTCATACTCAAGATATTCTGTTTTCACCCCTTTAGTCCATTCGCGAACATGACCTGTAAAGACAACAACAGCTCCTTGATGTTCATTTAAAGTAAATGTTCTGTATTGTTCGGGCTCAATTGGATTCTTCACGATTTCAAATTGTTTCATTTTTATATTCATCCTTTTGTTTCAACCATTTTAGTAACCATTGCTCATAGTTTTTTAAAGCATTCTCATTATTATAATTATAAAAATATTGAACATGTGTAAGAAGTCTCAGTTTTTCTAATTCTTCTTGGGTTTTATATACCACGATTTTGTCATAATCCTCATTTTTAAATCCTTCAACTAAAATAACGTCATAACGAATAGTTACACTTTCTTTTATCAGCTGTTCAAGCGATGGCTGATTTCTACGTGTTACCGTTTGTTGATAAGCAGATCCTTGAACAATACTCTGATCTGCACCAGCTTCAAAATGTTTCATATGATCCACATTAGAAGATTGAAGCGTAATATCATCTTTATCATGTCCGTGATGTTTAATCGTCACAATGTGATAGCCTTGAGATTTTAAAAATGTAATAGATTGTTGTAACAATGTTGTTTTACCCGAATCTTTAAAACCGACTATTTGTAAAATCATAATGATAGTTCCTCTTCGAAAACATTCGATTCAGTTAAAATAACATCTACAGTGTGACCGGCTTTAAATCCCCTTGTCCCCCCTGGCAACATAATCATTGCATTACTATGTGCTATTGCTACTACAGCACCCGATTTATTAAATCCGGATGGAACCACAGTCGCACAATTATGAGTCAAAGATGCAGTTGCTCGAATAAATCTTGTAAATGGATTGGCTTTCGCAAAATCTTCCATTAATGTTGCTTTCACAACTTGAGGGTAAACTGCTTTGGCTTGCATCATATGTTGCACTGCTGGTTTAACAAATAATTCAAAACCAGTAAAACAAGCCGATGGGTTCCCAGATAAACCAAATAAATACTTATTATTTGCAACTGCCACAGTTGTCACACTTCCAGGACGCATCGCAATTTTATTAAATAACACTTCTGCTTGAATTGCTTTGTATATCTTTGGTAAAAAATCATAATCCCCTACCGAAACACCTCCAGTAGTAATGACAATATCATGATCTTTCATTGCTTTAGTAATGATTTGAATACTACTTTCTAAGTCATCTTGTTGTATACTATAAGGCTCTATCGTTAATCCCATTTTATCAGCTAACGCTTGTATCATCGGACCATTAGAATTTCTAATTTTTCCTGGTTGTAATTCTTCGTCTACATTCAATAATTCGCTTCCAGTAGCAATGACTGCAATACTTGGTTTTAAAAACACAGGCACTTCTGTATAACCATAGGTCGCTAGTACTGCAATAGCTCCAGGATTAATGACTTGTCCTTTTTTTAAAATGATATCTCCTGTTTTAGTTTCTTCTCCTTTTAGCGACACATTTTCATTCTCTTCAAACGGTTTTCTAATAGTAAATGTATCTCCGTTTTCGACAGTTTGTTCAAACATCACTACTGCATCTGCACCCTCAGGAATTTGACCGCCTGTCATAATACGAACTGCTTCATTTTCTCCAACTGTTTTATGAGATACTGTGCCTGCACCAATATGATCTATCACTTTAAATGTTTTACGATTTTTTGAAAAGGCACCAGCCGAATCTTCACTTCTTATAGCAAAACCATCATACGGTGATTTATTGAAACGTGGTATATCATAAGTTGCTACAATGTCTTCTGCTAAGACATATCCTAAACTGTCCTCTAATGATATATTACTTTGTTGAGTATATATATCTTGTTTTACAATACGTTCAATTGCTTCTTTAATAGGTATTGGTTTTCTTTTCTCAACTACCATTTTATCAACTCCAATTACACGATAAATTCATGCTATACTATTTTATAAACTCAGTAAGATAATGAAGAACTCATTCAAAATAAATGTTTATAACTTTATTTTTATGTTATGATTTTTTAGATACTTCTATAGGAGGCTATTTATGTCAAATTTTACACATATCAATCATCAAGGTAATGCAAAAATGGTTGATGTTTCGAATAAAAGTATTACAAAACGTATTGCTAAAGCGCATTCAAGCATCACAGTGAATGAAGCGATTTACCATCAAATTATTGACAATACAAATAAAAAAGGTAATGTACTTAATACTGCTCAAATTGCAGGTATAATGGCTGCTAAAAATACTTCGACTATTATTCCAATGTGTCATCCATTGCCCTTAACTGGAATAGATATTGAATTCTCTTGGAATCAAGCGAACACACCACGCCACTATAAATTAAGCATTACTGCTACAGTTTCTACTACAGGTAAGACTGGTGTTGAAATGGAAGCTTTAACAGCTGCTTCAGTTACAGCTCTCACAGTATACGATATGACAAAAGCAGCTGATAAAGGAATGATCATTGGTGATACATACCTTGAATCAAAATCTGGAGGCAAATCTGGAGATTATCACCGTCAATTAGATTAATCTATATGATTGTCTTCTATTATGATAGTCATAAGCAGCATTTTCAATTAGGGAAACCTATGATTTACAATGCTTTTTATGACTATTTTATTTATTGAGTTCATAAACCATGTGATTTAATTCCGGAATAATGAGTTTAGTCATTGCTAACTTTACTGCCCCAGTTGATCCCGGCAACGTAAAGATTAATTTACTCATAACAGTTCCCGCTAATGCTCTTGAGAGAAGCGCTTTTGTTCCTACATCTTCCGTATAACTTAAATATCTAAAAAGTTCGCCGAATCCTTCAATTTCTTTATCTAAAAGTGGTTTTACAGCTTCTATAGTCACATCACGTTGTGCTATACCAGTACCTCCAGTCGTTATAATGACATCAATATCTGATGCTAACCATTCCTCAATTTGAGATTGGATGTCTTCCTTGTCATCTTTAATGATATTATAGTGTTCTTCTGTCACTTCTATATTCAGTTCTTTCAAATACTTTTGAACTAATTGACCGCCTTTATCTGTTTCTTTATTTCGTGTATCAGAAATTGTTAACACTGCACATTGAATTGTTTTTTTAACTTCTTTATTTTCATGCTGATGCATCATCATTCTCTCCTTATCCAAATAGTTGATTGATTAAATGTATTGCTTCAGATTTCTTAGTTGTACCATGAATCAACATTCGCCCACCTTCAAAATATACAATTCTATGTTTTTTAAATTCAAATACTAACATATATTGGTTTTCATGATAACGAATATCGAGTGCTATAAGAAAATCAACCAATACTTTTTTTGTAATGTCTTTATTTTCATATTGAACTGTATCTCTACCACACAAAGTTGCATATGAAGTCGAATGAGTATATAAATACGGAAAGCTAGCATTTTTGCCACAAGTTGGGCAATCATCACGACGCATTTTACTATAACCAAAAGAAAAATGTGTATTCTCCCAAATATCTCCATATGTCAGCTTCGTGGGAATCTGTTTACCAATCAATATCTTTAAAGCATCCCGTAATTGAAAACTTGTGGTCATCGTTACGGCTGGCTGAATCACACCGACTGTATCACATGTCAGATTTATCACTGGTAACTGAGGCATTAAACAATTAAAGCAAGGTGTTTGACCTGGAATAAATGCAGTTTCTACATAGGTACTTTGAACTACTCCACCATAAATCCAAGGAATGCGATATCTGTAGGAAAAATCATTGATTAATTGTCTTGTTTCAAAATTATCCGTTGCATCAATAATCAAATCTACACTCGTGGCATATTGCTCTAAAAATGGGGCATCTACATGTTCAATATAACTATTCACTTTTATATCAGAGCGAATATGTTTTAAGTGATCTTGTGCAGCAACCACTTTTGGCAACATACGATCTGCATCACTTTCTGTAAACAATGTCTGTCTTTGTAAATTACTATATTCAATATAGTCTCTATCCACAATAGTCAACTCTCGAATACCAGCACGAACAAGTCCTTCAGCTACATGGGTGCCCAAAGCGCCCATTCCAACAATCAATACATGTTTCTGATTAATGGTTTGTTGTCCATGTTCTCCAATATCTTTAAATAAAATTTGTCTTGAATAACGTTCTTGAGTCATTATTTGAAACCTCTCTCAACATTCTCTCTTCTTTTTATTATAACGAAATAGGAGTAGGACAGAAATCTAAAACATTCTAGACTTCGATATCCTACTCTTATTTATTTAATTTGAATAATTTCATCTGCTAATACTTCTGCTTCATAATTAGAATGCGTTACAAAAATAATAGGTATACACCATTCCTCATGAATTTGCTTAACTAGATGGATGCCTTCATCTCTAGAAATATCATCTAAACTTGAAAAAGGTTCATCAAGTAAAATTAAATTGGGTTTCGTGCTTAAAGTTCGAGCGAGTGCTACACGTTGAGCTTCCCCACCAGACAGTGTCGGCGGAAATTGATTCATTAAATGGCTAATATTTAAACGTTGAATAAGCTCATCAATATGTTTAGACTGTTTAGTCATAAATGTAATATTCTGGAGAACCGTCATGTTAGGAAAAAGTTGATAATCTTGAAATAAATAGCCAATTTGGCGTTGTTGAATCTTTACATTAATATGGTTTTCAGTATCCACTAATAGATGATTATCAATATTGATATAGGCCTCATCTGGTTGTCTTAATCCCGCAATAATATTTAATATTGTTGTTTTTCCAATGCCGGAGGGACCTTGTATTGCATATATTTTAGCTTTTGTATCTTCAATGTTAATATGAATCAATGTTTGTTTTAACTGATGTTTTAATTTAACTTGTAACATCTAGTCTACCTCCTGAGCTTTATCACGATTCGCAAAATTCAACATACTAATGACTGTAATAGAAAAAGCAACGAGTACAAGTACCCATAACCATGCCTGATTTTCTTTTCCTTGCTCTACTAAAAAATAGATTTCAAGTGGCAGGGTATTGGTTGTATTTGGAATATATCCTGCAACCATCAATGTTGCACCAAATTCTCCAATAGCTCTCGCAAAACTCATCATAATACCCGCAATAATTGAACGTTTAGATAATGGTAGAATTAAACGATAGAAGATTTTACGTTCACTTGCTCCCATTGTTCGTGCAGTATTTAACATTTTAGGGTTAATACTTCGAAATCCTTGAATAGTATGTTGGTACATTAGTGGAAAACTAACAATGACAGATGCAATTACTGCACCTGTCATTGTAAATACTACGGGTAAATGAAGTATATTTTGAAAGAATTGTCCCACAAATGTTCTAGGTGAAAAAACAATAATAAGTATAAACCCTAGTACTGTCGGTGGTAAAACAATAGGTAATAATATTAAGCTTTCAAGAAATTGAGTTGCATGCCCTTTTCTTTTATATAACGTTCTACAAATAAAAATTCCTAATATAGAGACAATTATCGTACTGATAAATCCTACTTTAATAGAAATCCATAGAGGTGTTAAATCAGGCATATGTCATCCCCCTATACTTTAAAGTGATATTCTTTTAAAATATTTTTCGCTTTTTTAGATTTTAAAAATTCCATCCATTCTTTAGCAAATTTGTTATCTGATGTTGCTCCCGCTTCATAAGTGATAGATTTTTTCAAATCCGCTTTTTTAATCTCATTTACTTTATCTGTTCTTTCATTATTCGTATATAAATCGGTCTCATATACAAATCCCATTTGAGCATTACCTTTTTCAACGTAATTTAATACTTGTTTAACGTCTTTGGCATACACAATTTTACCTTTTACATCACTATATAAATGTTGATCATCTAAATATTGTTTCGCATACTTACCTGCTGGTACAGTTTTCACTTCACCAATAGCTAATTTTTCGTTGTCTTTTAAATCTTTTACTGAAGCTTGATCACTGTTTTTATCACCAATCAATACCAACTGATTATGTGCGTATTTATATGTATTATGAGCTTGATTATGTTTTTTCAACATATCTACATCTTTCGTATTTGCAGACATAAAGACATCAGTTGGTGCACCTTTTTCAATTTGTTGTCTTAAGGCCCCTGATCCACCATAATTAAATGTTACATTTACATTTTTGTGTGTTTTTTCAAACTCTTTCTTTAATGCTTTACTTACACCACTTAAACTTGCTGCTGCTGACACTTTCAATTCAGTTTTAGGATTATCACTATTATTTGACTTTGAAGATTGCTTGCTATTCTCATTATCTTTTGAATTTGAACAACCTGCCATAATGATAATGAAAGTCCCTAACACCGCTAATAATCGTTTTACAGTCATTTATTTTTATGCCCCCTATTCAATCAAATATTATACGCTTTTTATATCTTTTGAAAAGTTTCACCATATTTTATATTTATTTCTAAATTTTGAAATATAAAGTTTTATATAATCATTCAATATTGAAATACTTTTTGTGAATATAATGATACAGTATAAAGTAGTTATAACCAAAGGGGAGATATTCATGGATAAAGATGCCGTTCAAAATCAACCAATTATTAGGTATGAAGATGAGCAACTCATCGAAACTGAAGACAGCTATGTAACCGAATTTCCATTAACGATTATGGTAAATGGAAAAGAATTTGCTACAGTAATCTGCAGTCCGACACATTTAGAAGAGTTAGTCATAGGATTTTTAGCATCTGAAGGAGCCATTTATAAAAAAGGAGAAATTAAATATTTACAAATTGATGATAGTAAAGGGTTTGCTCATGTAGAATTAACTAAGTCATTAAGTGATCGTTTTGAGTATTCTACAAAGCGCATGGTTGCTTCATGTTGTGGAAAAAGTCGAGAATTTTATTTTCAAAATGATGCGGCAATTGCTAAAACATCTATGTCTAATATCGTTCTCACTCCAAAACAAATTTTAAATATGATGACAGGTTTACAAAGTGCAAGTACTTTATTTAAACAAACAGGTGGCTTGCATAATGCAGCGATTAGTGATGGTGAGGCATTTTTTGAACATCGTCAAGATATAGGTAGACATAATGCCTTAGATAAACTTTACGGTTTTTGTCTTACTCATCAAATTCCTGTTAGAAATAAAGTGCTTATTTTTAGTGGACGTATATCATCTGAAATTTTACTAAAAGCAGCTAAAATCGGTGTTGGTGTTATATTATCAAAATCTGCACCTACCACATTAGCAGTAACACTGGCACATGACTTAAATATTACTGCTATTGGTTTTATTAGAGGTAATTCTTTTAATATTTATAGTCATCCAGAACGTGTAAAAGGAGTGAAATAGAATTTATTATAAATTCATTTTTCACTCCCTACTTTTATTTATATTGCATCTTCTTTGACTATCTGATATTGAAAGCTTTGAAAAATATAGCCTTGTTTTATATACATATCTTTTGCTGTATCATCGCCATCTGCCACTAATATAACTGGTCGAGAACCAGCTAAATGGCCTACATAGGACTGCATCGTAGTACCTATTCCCTTATGACGATAGTCTTCTAAAACGCCGAACCCATCAATTTCAACGGTTTCATCTGTAACTATAATATCCAAAATCCCCACAGGTTTATGAAGATAATATGCAACTATACGAGTGACATCATCTATTTGATTTAATATTGCCTCTCTCGTTCGTTCTTCACTTTCTTTAACAAACGCTTCGCCATACGGTTTTGAAAATTCATTGTAAACACTTAAATAATCTTCCATATTAAATGAAGTTACGGGTTCAATATCTACCTGAATATTTCTCTCAAATTGTTTTAATGTAACACTATCTATCGCATACAATTCAAGTAGTCCTAATTGAAATCCTTCATTGCGTATCGCTTCTAACCATGTAGAATGAAGTAACTGGTTCTCTGGAAATGTAAAAGATAAATGAGAAGAATGTTGTTTTTTATGCAAAATTCGTTGTTTCTCTATATCTGAATACCACTGATTAATTGAAGGTAACATTTTGTACTGCCACTTATTCATGTGATATGTAATTGGATCAGAAGGTGTTAAATATATAATATTCAACTCATCTTCTAAGTATATTTTTCCATTTTCTTTAATCTGCTTCATTGTTATGTATGTCATAGCAACCATCACCCAACTATGTATATTTTGTACTATTATATCAAATTCTTAAAACGTGAATGGTTAAGTAATGTTGTGCCGATTAAACTTGCAATAATTGCTTTAATGATATCTCCTGGAATAAATGTAAATGATAATAAGAATGCTTTACTTATAGGCATATGTATAATGAATCCCATAATGATTGTTCCTACAATATCTAATAATAAAACACCAAATATAAGCATACCAATAAATAATGTAAAGAAATTAATATGATTTTTAAAATGATCTCTTACTAAACCTATAAGATATGCCACTACCGGATATAAGAATAAAAATCCTGCTGAAGGACCTGCAAACACACCTATTCCACCACGTCCACCTGATAATAATGGCAAACCTGTGGCTGCTAATAATAAGAAGATAATAACACTGAGTGCGCCGTATTTACGTCCTAATATAACTCCTGCTAAAAAGATACCTATATTTTGTAATACAATTGGTACAGGCATAAATGGTAACGGTATTCCGGGTACTAGGCCTAAAATACAAATAACCGCTGTCATTAACGCTGTATATACTAAATTTTTTGTACTCATTTGATTTCCTCCTTTTATGAAGAAAATTATACCACTTATGTAAACTATTTTATATAAAAAGTTTACATTTAAAGTTAATGAGATACTTTTTTAGCTAAAGATGTGATATAGTTGAAGAATTCATCATGATTGACATGATTAACGACACGCACCATACGTCCATCATCGCTCTCATATGTGCGTCCTTGGCTTGGTCCTTTTGTACATACATCTACTTTAAGTTCTATAGAATCTGTTAAGTTTTCTTTACCAATTTGAGCAGTCGTCAATACATCCCATAAAAAGTAAGTAGAGTTGGTGACAAAATGAGTAAGAGGAGGTACAGCTGCATAACTGATGCCTAAAAAATCAACTCCTATAAACTGACGTTGATTTGCCCACATTTGACGAATAGCTGGTGTCAATGGTACTTGATTAGTGCTTTCTAACGCTACCATTTCTATCTTGATAGACGTATCAAATATTGTTTTAACAGCTTCAGGATCCCAAAAAGCATTCCATTCAGCTGTGCCATCATGTTCGGGTTCTTCTACATTGCCCTTTTCTAAAAATGTTCCTCCCATCCAAACTAACTTTTCAATATTGTTTACTATTGCTTTATCATATTTGATTGCTTTGGCTAAATCAGTTAACGGACCAGTAAACAATAAAGTCACCTTTTCTTTACTATTATTTAATACATTAATCATATCCTCATAAGCTTCAAATGTACTCGTTATAGAACGTTTATCAATCCATTCCTCATTTAAAATAGGCAGCGCATCCATAAAAAAGGCATGCATTCTCCAGTCTTTCGGAAAAGGGTTAACTCCTCTTTCATATGAAGGAGCTACATCAATAGATAAATTTGAAAAACGATTTATAATTTTACATGAAGCACTTAGAGAAGGTTCTAAATAACAATCTGCACCGATTGTACTTACACCTACTAATTCAATATTATCCATTTGTAGTAATAAGAATAACGATATTAAATCATCAACGCCGCCATCATGATTAAAATATATTTTAGTCATTAAATCCCTCCAAAAAATATGTAAAAAAAGCTATGACTACATTATACGTAATCATAGCTTTCTTTAAACATATTATAAATAAAAAATTCATTCTACATTAAATCAAGTATAGATTTTGCAATATTCGTATATGCTGCATCTTCCATAGGAGGATTATGTAGGCCAGCACGCATATTACGATAATAGCGTTGTAATGGACGATCCATTTCTAAACTTTTTGCCCCTACTATTCGCATAGCAAGATCCACTACTTCTAATCCTTGATTCATGACTAAAATTTTACTTGCAGATGTTTCATTCCAAATATTAAGTGTTTCATTATATTGATTGTAACCTCTAGCTGTACTCCATAAAAAATGACGTGCAGATAATAAGAGTGATTCCATTTTCCCAACATTTTGTTGTACAGTAGGTAGCGTAGCAATTGTTCCCTCAATACTATTAGGAGAATGTATTTTGGCAAACTCAATAGCATAATCTCTCGCTGCTTGGGCAATACCTAAATATACACTTGGTATATGTAAAATCCATCCATTGGGTTGCGGTTTATGTTTTGTTTCTACAAAGTTTTCAAACGGAACTATAACATCATTTAATACTAAATCATGACTTTCCGTTGCACGCATCCCTAACATATTCCAATTATCTGCAATTTCTAAACCTTTAGTCTCTCTAGGAATTAAAAAGAAGCCTACTTCTTGAATATCTTCTACAAATGCAGCAACAATGTAATGTGTCAATGCTTTACTCATAGAAGTAAACGTTTTTACACCATTTAATTTATATCCGTCTTTAGTTTTTATTGCATGGGTAGCAGGTCTCCCACCACGAGTAGGACTACCAGTATCCGCTTCACTTACTGCTCTATTTACAAGCGCACCATTTTTTACTTCTATTGCAAATTGATCAAGCATAGTTTGACTCCACATATGTTGTTGATATAATTGTCCTACAACGCTTAGATGCCAGCCTATAGACAGTGCTGTAGCACCATCTATAGCTCCAAGATACGATTGTAAAACGACCATATCTTCTATTGTTGCACCTTCTCCACCATATGATTTAGGTAAAGTTAACACACTATAACCTTCCTCTACAAGCCATTTTATATTGTCAAATGGGAATTTAGAGTCAATATCTTCTTCTGCTGCTCTTTGTTTAAATGTATCTTCAATTGTTTTAAATTTTTTAATCCATTTTCTTTGAATATCACTACTTATTAAAAATGAATCTAACATGACTATCACCTATTCGATATTTGATATATTTAATCATAGTTTAACACTCGGTTTTAATAATATAAAGTATCTCATTAACATAGTATATTAGAATTAAAAAAGAGTGGACAGAAATTCTGTCTCACTCATTTACCCCATCATCATTCTATTGTATATATTTCTCTAATTCAGCAATTAAAGCATTAATTCTCTCGCGTTGCTCTTTTGTTACATAAACAATAACTGTTCTTTCATCTTGTATACTACGTTTTTTTGATAATAATTGTAAATCTTTTAATTTTTGTAATGCTTTAGTTAAGTAATAAGGTTTGAATTCTGAATACGTTGCAATTTCTTTTGAAGTAATTTCATCTTTTTTACTTTTAACAATATAATTTAAAATATAAATTTCTTCATAATTCAGATTATATTTTTTCTTAGTGTCTTTAAAAAACTTTTTCACTTGAAATGTTGCGTTAACTAAATCATTGATGTCTTTAATTTGTCCCATATTCTAAACCACTCCTCTGATGTACATCTAGTTGCTACAAGGTTCATGTATACTAACTACTACAACACTAAACATTTCTTATGCTATAAAAATTATTTTATAACATTTAAGTATAATATTTCAATATTTTTATGAAATTAAAATGATATTATATATTAAAATCTCATTTGCCAAATTAAATTATACATAATTATTTCATGTGTTATACACCTAAAATAACTAGTAATGTAAGAGACAAGCCTTTCTTACATCACTAGTTATTTTTATTTTTAGAACAAATTATAATATTAATTCCTTTTTTATCATTTTACTACAATGTCTCAAGATATAATGAATCTCTTCCTTTTTTGACATATTTAACTTTATACACACTCTACGTTCATCTATAACATCTCTTTCTTTCAAAATATAACCACCTTGTTGTAATCGTTTAATTACTAAATTTATATTTATAGACTGACAACGCGAAAAATAGTTTATCGATTTCAACGAGATGTCATTTTGATTCGACCAAATAATGCCTAAAACAAGCAAATCATTTAAACTTAACTGATAATGCTTAATACTTTTTTCAATCTTATTTAAAACTTTATAAATAGTAATTAGATATGTTAACTTACAATAATTCATATTCTTGATTGATGTTTTAAGATAGTTATTTTCAAGTAATTCTCCAATTTCTAATAATAAATGATTCATTTTTCTTTCATATACTTCTACAGGTAAGATTCTTAATCTTCGTTGATCATTTGCATCATAAGATTTAAAAATCCAATTTTCGTGGTATAAATGGCTAACAAGATGGAATAAAGTTCGTTTAGATAAACACGTTTTTTTCATTAATGTTTCAATATCCATACCTTGATGGTTCGTTTTATGATAATCAATAATAGCATATAGTACATTTAGGTGTTCAATATTTAGGTTTTTAGAATATTTTAAAAGTTCATCGACTGCTTTATAAAATAAAAGATAAAATAATAGTACATTCATATCATTTTTTGTCATGATAGTTGCCACCTCGCAATTTATACAACAATTCTAGAAGACAGACTTTAGTATTGCGATACAATTTTAAAGTGTTACCAGTTTATCTTTATATCATACATATACTTACTTCATATTAAGTATGAGTAAAGGTCTAAATACTTTATCTTTTTACTTATTAATGGACTTAATCCTATTTTAGGTATGATAGTTACTTTTGGCCTCAGCTATAAGTAACTGTGCTTCATAATCTAAAGATATTTCAACCGTTTCGGTAGTCTTATATATTGGAGCAAATTGTTTTTTTCGTGCTTGACCTGGAGTCATCCCATATTTCTTACTAAATAATGCAATAAATCTCGGAAAATGATTAAATCCATGTTTATAAGCAATATCTTGAATAAATTCACTACTATCTAAAATATCAAGTAAACATAATTTCAAACGAATATCATTAATATATTGAGCAATATTATGATAAGGTGTATGAAATTTAATCACTTGACTTAACTCTTTGTTAGACATATCAAGTGAATTCGCTAATGCTTGTTTATTAATCTTTTCATGATGATGTTCGATAATATATTCATGAACTTCATCTACAAGTGGATTGTCTAGTTTATAGTTTTGACGATGTTTTCTTTGAATATAACCTAATTCTACACATAAATGTTTAACTAATTTATCCCTTATGTGTGGAAGTCGAGGTTTTCGACTTTCAAATTCAAGAAGATTAATAATAAATGATTCTAATTGTTTTCGTTCAATAGAAGAAAATTTATATCCTTTTTGTCTGATATAATCGTCTGCAAATCTTAAATAATCTGTGAATGAAATTTCAATTATTGCAATAACAGAGTTCGTTTCGCCTTCTATCGAATATAAATCATTTAACATAATAAATACGAGATCTCTTTTTTTCATATTATATGTATCTAAGTCTAAATTTATTTTTCCAGAACCCTTTAACCAATATATAAGTTTGATATTGGATTCTTTTTGTTTTAATATTCTCGTATTTTTTAAAAGCTTTACCGAAAAATTATCTATCATACGTCTTTCCTCTCGTTTGTAATATAAAGACTAGATATAAGCGATGACATTTCTCCCCTTTATTCACCACTTAATTCTATTGAATTATCGCCTCGATACTTATGTATGCGTATCGGAGATCTATCTTCATATACAATTTTATGTTTTATTTCGGTATTAGCAGTAGCAATATTTTGACTTATTTTATCACTTTATTATCTTATAGTATGATTTTATTATTTTTCAATATAAACTTACTTTATTTATATATAAGGATGACATATAAAATGATTTTTTAGTAATTGTTTAATCAAGTAATAATTCAATAGGCTGAATTATTTTGTTTTAACTTATTTTTCTATTATTTTACAAAAAGATTACAAGAAAATGAGTATTTTTTTCATATTCTTCTGCAAACACTGTCATAATAGCTTTTTTTATATTAAAAAATATTACTAAGAATTAAATTTACAAGCTTTTATATTATCGAAAAATTACAAATCATTAACATTCCCCACAAATTGTAATTTTTTTGATAAAGTATTTCTTGTCGTTAAGTAAAATGATTTAAAGACTAAGTTAACAAATGACTATTAAATATAAAATAATATTAATTTAATTCTCAGGAGGAAATTTATAATGAAAAAAATCGCTACAGCTACAATCGCTACTGCAGGAGTTGCCGCAATTGCTATCGCCGGACAAGGACATGAAGCTCATGCAGCTGAACAAGGATATAATCCAAATGATCCTACTTCATATAGCTACTCTTACACTATCGATCAACAAGGTAACTACCATTACACTTGGAAAGGTAACTGGAGCCCAGATCGTTTAAATCATTCTAACTATAATTACAATTATAACTACAATACATATAATAATTATTCTAATACAAATTCAACTTATAGTTATAACAACTATAATACTAATAACTCAAATCAAGTTGTTAGTAATCCAACACAATCTTACACAACAAATAATCAACACACTGGTGGTTTAGGTTCTGCTTCTACTTCTAATAATAATGTAAAAGTAACTACTGTAACTGCACCGTCATCAACAGGTGTTTCAATTTCTAACTCTGTTAGCTCAGGTAGAAACTACTATACTTCTGGCCAATGTACATATTATGTATATGACCGTGTAGGTGGTAAAATCGGTTCGACTTGGGGTAACGCAAATAACTGGGCAAATGCTGCAGCATCTGCTGGTTACACAGTAAATAACCGTCCATCTGCAGGCGCAATTATGCAATCTACTGCTGGTGCTTACGGTCACGTAGCATATGTTGAAAGTGTAAATAGTAATGGTTCAATCACAGTGTCTGAAATGAATTATGGACATGGTGTAGGTGTAGTAACATCTCGTACACTTTCTTCAAGTGAAGCTGCTTCATATAATTTCATTCATTAATTAAATTGATAAAGAAAAAAGATTTAGAATTCAATATGAATTCTAAATCTTTTTTTTATGCATAATACAAAAAACGTTCGAAACTTTACTTTAATTTAGTGTTTCGAACGCTTTAAGTTATAATATTAATCAAATTCATTATTATGGATTGAATTCTCGCCACAAAAATTAAATCCACTTTTAATTCATTTTTTAGGATATCTAAAATTAATGTATTTTTTAAATAACATCGCTACTATGTTGCTCATCAATACTTTAATCCTAATTTGTTATTTCCATATTATAGGGGAATTAAACATCAAATTAATCATTTAATTTATTTTTTTACGTATTCCAATGCCAGTAAATCCATAAATAATTGCTAATATAGCACATAAATAACATGGTATTGCCCAAATAAAGAATTGATCAACTGAAACTCCTAATTGTTGCGCATAGTAAATACCTGATGTTCCCCAAGGAATTAATGGTAGGACCATAGTACTGGAATCTTCTAATGTACGAGATAAATTACTTCTATCTAAATTCATATCTTCAAACATGTCTTTCATAAGTACCCCAACCATAATAATAACAATTGACGCCACACCAGCAGCAAATACCAACATTAGAGACGATAGAACAGTAATAAGAACGAGGGTACCAACAGATTTAACACCTTTTGCAACAGTTTGTAACATTACATCTAAACAACCAGATTTCTCTACAATACCTGCAAATGCATAACCACAAAAAATGGTCACAATGATTTGTGTCATACTCATCATTCCACCTTGTTCAATCAATGTTTTTGCATTTTCGGTGACATGAGAATGACCAGTCATAGATGATGTAAAGCCATCAAACGTTGCTTTAAAACCATCTACAAATTTAAATCCATTATTAAACTTACCTATAAAAATAGCACTCAACGCTGAAACAAGCATAGATGGAACAGTTGAAATTTTTAGTATTAAACAAATGATAATCACAATTAAGGGAATCCATACGAAAAAATTAATATTATAAATACTAGCTAGTTCATTTAAAAGTACTTTTATTTGCTTTGTATTTACATTACCTTGGGAGTTTAATCCAGCAAAAAACCATACGATAAATCCAATGATTGATGCTGGAATGGTTGTCCACATCATTGCTCTAATATGAGAAAAAATGTTTACTTTTGTTACGAGTGCAGCAAGATTGGTTGTATCTGATAAAGGTGACATTTTATCTCCAAATACTGCACCTGCAATAATTGCACCTGCTGCCATCCCTTGATTTATACCAAGTTGACTCCCAATAGATATTAAGGCAATCCCAGCTGTAGATGCAGATCCCCAAGCTGTCCCGGTTGCTAAACTACATATAGCCGAAATGATAAATGCTGAAATTAGAAAATAACTAGGATTCAAAAACTTAAGCCCATAGTAGATTAATGCAGGTACAGTGCCTGCGTACATCCAGCTACCTACAATGATACCTACAGCCAAAATAATGAAAATAGCAGGCATAGCTGTTGTCAATCGATGTGTAATTCCTTCTTCTAAGTCTTTCCATTTTAAACCGACACGCATAGCAATAAAAGCAGCGTAGGTTGAAGCGATAAGTAACAATACTTGAATAGGGATATTGAATTTAACAAATCCAATTGTAACAACTATTACCATGACAATAATTGTAGATATTGCTTCTAGAAATGTGGGTTTTCTTTTCATATATCTGCTCCTTTTTCTTTTTTCTTAAGACCTCTTTTCCATACCAAACATTATACTTATTTTAATCCTAATTTATCTAAACCAAGTTCTTCTACTGTTAATCCTTCATTAAAGAAATCACGTTCGAGAATAGTAGAGGCAATGGTAATTATCGCATCAATATTCGGTGTATCTACACCAATTTCACGTCCTAAACTTGACCATAATACAAGTCCATATGCGATATCTTCAGTAAGATAACGATTTTCTACAGAGTTCGGTCCTGGAATTTGTGAAAATACAGGACTTGTATTAAATAAACGATTTAGCGGTTCATCCTCGTCTTTACGTTCTAAATAACCTCGTTGAATACGCGCTTCTTTAGCAGTTAATAATTCAAATCCTAATTTACGCCCTAAAGTTAGACGTTCTAATTCTACAGCATGTAAAAGTCGCACTGTATGTTTTGTGATACCTTCTTTATATAATGCAAATGTATCTGCATAATCTATACGACCTACATTTAATAGTGTAGGAGCTGGATGAACTTCAGGATTTCCATTTTCTAGATTCGTTTTCCACAAACTTTCTTCTTTTACTAATTGTGGATACAATTGGCTCACTTTATCAAAACATTCATTTAACTCTCTCTTATTGTATGTTGAGAAAAAGACTTTTCTTACATTAAGAGATAAATCCACTCGAGCCTCTTCAAAATCTACACGTGTTCCGTAAGTAAGGGTATTAGCTTCTGCATATTTAGGTTGAATATTAATATGTCGTTCTTCTAATACATTCATAAATCGAATTGATCCCATAGCTGCTGCGATATTAAAGAAAATAATTTGTTCTTCCGTTATATAATGAGACATCACTTTCGCATAATATTCAATGTAAGATGAAGGAATTACTACTTGTATCACTTCTGCATCTTTTAACACATATTGAATATCATCACTAATATTTGTAAAAGGTACAAACGTTTCATGGCCTTCATTATTAAAATCAAATCCACCTTTTTCTAACGCTCTATCAAATTTGTGAATTGATGAATTTCGACAATATAATTTGACTTCATGCCCTTGATTGACCATATCTACTGCAGCTGTAACCGCACCATTTCCTGAACCTACTATTGCAATTTTCATAGTTATCATTCCTCATTTCTTTATTTAGAATTTTTAATAGTCATCTAAAAAATTATTATCAATAAATAAAGATGCAGATATAAATACTGCATCTTCAAAATAGTATTATTTTATTCTATAGCCTAATTTAAATTTTTACAAACACTATTAGTAGTATGATATCAAATAAATCTCCATAAATGTAACCGCTTATCCTTTATGTATATATCTTTATATAAAATAAGTTTATTACAAGGTGCTGTAATATAAATTCTATTAATATTCTCAAAAAATTAGAAAATGTATAGCAAACATGCAGTTTGCAAGAAATATTTCATTAAGAAATATTAAACAGATTTTTATTACATAGTTGTGCAAGAATTTTGAATTTCATTTACGGTAAAGTAACAATGCCCTACTACATGTTTTCATCTGATAAAGTATGACTTATCGTTAACAGCGACAAGTTAATGTTAAAACATATTCAACATATCGCTAAAATTATCCTATTGTTGAATAGTATTTGGGAGGACTTTATTTATGAAAAAATGAATTACATTATCAACACTGACAGCAGGAAGTTTAGGACATGTGGCTTATGTAGAAAGTGTAAATAGTGATGGATCAATTACAATTTCAGAAATGAATTATACAAGTGTACATACGTGACTGATACACGTACAATTTCAGCAAGCGAAGTACGTTCTTATAATTATATTCATTTATCATAAATATCTAAGATTAATATAACTTGAATATAAATATATTACCGTTTAATATTACCGTTTAATATCACCTTTAAGATTATATTTTCATTAATTTAAAAGTGAGAAAATGAATTCATAATGAATTCTTTCTCACTTTTTTATTTTCTAAAATTGCATAACTCATAATTGTTTGAGAAAATGTTTTTACTTATCAAAAATACTATAAGGAGTAATGGATGTAATGCAATGGTTAAAGGTCATTTTATCTGGATTGATAGAAGTTGTTTGGGTTACGTGTTTAAATTACGCTCATAATACGTTTACTTGGCTTATCACTTTATTATTTATTGCTTTAAGTTTTTATTTAATGCTTTCTGCTACAAAACAACTTCCAGTAGGTACTGTTTATGCTGTTTTTGTTGGTATAGGCGCTGCAGGAACAGTCATCGTTGATATGTTATTTATTAATCACGTTATTTCACTTATGAAATTATTATTTATTATTTTATTAATTATAGGTATTATCGGATTAAAGCTTTCTACTGATGACCAATCTGAAGGAGGTCTATAAAATGGCGTGGTTATACCTTTTAGTTGCAGGATGCTTTGAGATTTTAGGTGTTGTCTTCTTAAATGAACTGAATCGTACGCATAAAAAAATATATATTCTACTAGGTGCGCTTACTTTTATATTTAGTTTTAGTACTTTAAAACTATCTATGCACACGATTTCGATGGGAACTGCCTATGCAATATGGACAGGAATCGGGACTGCTGGAGGTACCATTGTAGGTATGATTTTCTATAATGAATCAAAAAAATTTATTCGCATATTTTGTATTGCTTTAATCTTAATATCGGTAATTGCTTTAAAAATAATACAGTAACTTTATTCATATAAATTCTTTGTGTCCCTATCTTTCTTCCATTATACTTAATTTGAAAGAATACAAAGGAGTGAGATGGATGGAAAAAGTATATATAGCTGGTAAAATTCCAGAAGCTGGTTTAAATCTACTTAAAGAACATTTTGAAGTAAACATGTATGAAGGTGAAGGTATCATCGATAAAGAAACATTAAAAAAAGGTGTCAAAGATGCTTCTGCTTTAATTAGCATTTTATCCACTAATGTAGACAAAGAAGTGATTGACAGTGGTAAAAATCTTAAAATTATTGCCAATTATGGTGCTGGATTTAATAATGTAGATGTAGATTATGCACGTGAAAAAAATATTGATGTTACAAATACACCAAAGGCATCTACTGCTGCAACTGCTGAATTAACATTCGGCTTAGTATTAGCAATTGCTCGTCGTATCGTTGAAGGTGACAAACTTTCTCGTACAAAAGGATTTGATGGTTGGGCGCCATTATTCTTTAGAGGCCGTGAAGTCTCAGGCAAAACACTTGGTATTATCGGATTTGGAGAAATTGGTAGTGCAGTAGCTAAACGTGCAAAAGGATTTGATATGGATATCCTTTATACAGGACCTCACCAAAAAAAGGAAAAAGAACGTGAAATTGGTGCTAAATACGTTGATTTAGATACATTATTAGAACACTCTGATTTTATTACAATCAACGCTGCTTACAATCCAGATATACATCATATGATTGATTCAGAACAATTTAAAAAAATGAAATCTACTGCTTATTTAGTCAATGCAGGACGTGGACCAATCGTTAATGAACAGGCACTTGTTGATGCATTGAAACATAAAGATATTGAAGGTGCAGCTCTCGATGTGTATGAATTCGAGCCAGATATTACTGAGGGGTTGAAATCTTTAGATAACGTAGTCATTACGCCACACATCGGTAATGCTACATTTGAAGCTCGTGAAATGATGTCTAAAATTGTAGCTAATGATACAATTAAAAAATTGAATGGTGAAGAACCGCAATTTGTTGTTAATAAAAAATAAGATTAAATAAAATAAGGAGTTATCATAGAATCCATAGTGAATTCTATGATAACTCCTTATTTATCTTTTGTCTTATATAAAAATTTAGTTTGACCACTAAAAAATCGTTTTGGCATATGTTTCATGATAGAATTGCGCAATGCAACAACTAGTTTATTATCTTTTTGAGCGATATTTCCGATTTTTCGAGAGCGTTTTATTACTTTTTTATTATGTCTTACACGTAATTTATTATATCGCTGTAATGCTTTTTCTAAGTCATAAGAAGCGATACAATTAGCTAAAACGATAGCATCTTCCATTGCTTGTCCTGCGCCCTGCCCCATGTTTGGCGTCATTGCATGGGCAGCATCGCCTAGTAAGACTGTACGACGATGTACAAATGAAGTTAAAGGTTTTAAATCATATAAATCGTTTTTAATAATACCTGTTTCACTTTGTTTATCTAACAATGCTCTCACTTGATTAGGATAATGATTAAAATAAGCCTGCAAATGTGGTTTTTCAAATGATACATATTTAGCATCTTTTTCATTTGCATTAATTGTAATAAACCAATAAGCTTGATTATTAATTAGAGGCACAATGCCCACGCGTCCACGTCTTCCCCAATATTCATCTGCTGTATATTGATTCATTATGTCCGCTTCATCTACCATTCCTCTAAAGCACGTATAACCTTGATAAATCACTTTAGAATCTGGGAATAATGCTTTTCTAACAACTGAATGAATACCATCTGCTCCAATACATAAGTCAAACGTCTGACTTGCATGTTTTGAGAAATGAAGCATTGGCAGTTCAGATTGAACATCCACTTTAGTCACTTCATAATCTGTAAATACAGTATTAGGTTTTACATATGAATATATTAACTCTATTAATGATTGACGAGATAACGTCACATTTAATGTTCCCTCTTTCAACTTAGCAGATGTAAGCAAATCACCTTTATCGCTATAAATATTTAATGATTTTAAATTTTGTCCTGCATTTTTGATACCTTTAGCTAAATCATGATTACCAAGTTTTTTTAAAACGTTATCACCGATACCAATACCTGCACCTACTTCTTTAATATCAGTCTTTCTCTCAAAGACTTTGACATCATGCCCTTGTTCTTGTAAAAGGGCTGCAACCGTTAAACCTCCGATACCAGCACCTATCACTGCAACTTTCATTCTATTACACCTCAATATCTCTATTTATTAGATATATAGTAATTCCTACGTATCTTATCTTTTTTTATACCCAAACGTTCATAATCTTTTTTCATATTATCTGCAATTTTATCTGCCCACTCAATATCGCTCGCATATTGATGAGCTCCTGGATTTTTAGGATTCCATCTCATTTGATAAAGCGTAATTTGTTCGTTTTCAAAATATTGATGACGAATAAAAGCTGCACCGCCCATAATTGCTTTACTGGGTGTTGTCCATTTATGCTCTTTAGCATAACTATGGCCCGTAGCAATGGCATCTTGATCAAATGCACCAATTCCAAAAAAATTATAGTATTTATGATTATTCTCTTTAATACCATTAGCTAGTTCGGATTGACCATTTGCTGTTTCTATTATTGCATGATTCATTAAATATATAATATTCACTTGATACTTATCTTGGGCCTTTAAAAATGTTTGAGCCTGATCTGTTAAAACACCTTTATTTTTAAGTATATGTTTTACCTCATCTTCATTCATTGGAACCGTTTTAGATAAATCCATATATTTTAAATCATTATCTTTTTTAGAAATACTCATTGCTCTTTTCACTTCATTATTATTCGCTAGAACAAACTGATTATTTTTATCAATGGTATTTAATTGGTTTGATTGGGTTTGCTTTTGAAAGGCCTTTTGAAAACTGTATCTTCGATCATTACGTAGTATATCCTTATGATTGATACAAAGTAATACAATCAATATGATGAGAACAAACATAAAAAGTATAATAGATAAACGTAAATGATTACTATTTCTATATTTCATAAATTGAAATTCCTCTAATTGTCTTATTTAGATAACATACTGTATGCAACTATAATAGCAATAACAACGATGGCAAACGAAATATTAATAATAATTTTCATGCCCGTACGATCTCGAAATAATACATTAAAAATAACAAGACTAATTGCCAATGAAACGGCAAACATTGCTATCGCTAACATTAATTTCATCATAATTAAAAATATAATTCCTAATACAACAAAAATATTAGAAATAATAGTCATTATTTTAATAATATTTGGATGAATAAGTCCTCTCTCCTTACACTTTAATTTATACACTCTACTTTATCATAATAGATGTATACTATGTTTTACAAATTCATTTCTAAAAAAACTCCTTAACATAAGTCATCTCATTCTTATATTAAGGAGTCATATATATTCAATTTATTTTCTAGACATACCTTTAAGTAAATTTAGCATGTACGTTAAGCTACGATTCATATCATCATCTTTTAATACACTCATTAAGCTTCGTATCGTCGTTTTGGCATTTGGACTTGCTTGATTAGCTACGTGTAAGCCACTATTAAGTTTATTTAAAAATTGATTTAGTTCTTTAACTTCTAAATTTCCAAGCATAAATACCATTGGAGCTAAATTTGTAATGAGTCCAGTATACATCTCTTTATTTAATTCTGTAGCGAATTTATTTATAATAACTTGACGACCTTTAATACCACCGTTAACAGCATCTAAGAGTTTTGCATCATCTAAATTTTTAATAATACGAATAGCTTTTAAAATACTATCCTTATTTTCAACAATTGCATCTGTAACTTCATTCAAACTTTCCAATTTAAGTTGTTCTTTTGATTTTTCAAGACGATTAATTTTAGTTATTCTTTCAGCCATATTAATCCACCACGTTTCCCGGGAAAATATAATCCTTACGTTTCCATTTTTTCTGAACTTGGACACTATATTGCGGATGACGATGTTTATCTACACGGAAATTCGTTGGATTTAAAGGCGACTTACCTTTTCTAGTTATAACCTCTAAACGACAATGTGTACGTTTATAAGATGGCGTGTGTGTAGCATAATCCACGTCACTATTAGTTAATTTATTTATAGCGCCTATATCGCCATTACTCATAGCATCATTATTTAAAGGAATATATATTTCTTTTCCTTTAACTCTATCAGTAATTGTAGCAACTAAAGTAGTTTCTCCTGTATCAGAAATAAGTTTTACTTCTGCACCCTCATGGATATCGCGATCTTTTGCTAATTCAGGTGAAATTTCTACAAATGCATGAGGCATTTTATATTTAATCATTTCTGTTTGATATGTCATATTTCCTTCATGGAAATGTTCTAGTACGCGACCATTATTCACATGTAAATCATATACTTCATCTTCTTTAAAGAAATTATCAAATGTTAATTTAAATAATTTTGCACGTTTATTATCGAAATTAAAGCCATCAAGATATAATGTAGGTTGATCTATACCATCTGGTGCTACAGGCCATTGTAAACTGTTAAAACCTTCTAATCTTTCATAGCTGACACCTGAATAAGAAGGTGTTAAGCGTGCAATTTCGTCCATAATTTCTGAAGGATGACTATAATTCCAATCAAAGCCCATTCTTTTAGCAATCAATTGGAAAATTACCCAGTCAGGTTTTGAGTCACCTAAAGGTGATAATGCTTGATTAATACGTTGAATTCTACGCTCTGTATTTGTATATGTGCCATCTTTTTCTAACGAAGGACTAGCTGGTAACACAACATCCGCATACGTTGCTGTAAATGTTAAAAATTCATCTTGAACTACCAAAAATTCAACTTTTTCTAATGCAGATTGTACATAGTTAATATTTGAATCTACAATTCCTGTATCTTCACCATACAAATATAGTGAATGAATTTGTCCTTCATGAATACCATCCATCATTTGATGATTATCACGACCAGGCGTTGGATTCAATGTGACACCATACTCTTTCTCAAATTTCGCTCTAATTTCATCATTGTGTATCATTTGATAACCTGGAAATTGATCTGGCATACTTCCCATATCACTTGCACCTTGAACATTATTGTGGCCGCGTAATGGATAAGCTCCTGTGCCAGGTCTTCTATAGTTACCTGTTACAAGAAGAAGATTTGAAATTGCTGTACTTGTATCACTACCAATATCTTGTTGTGTGACACCCATTGCCCAACAAATAGCTACAGATTCTGCTTTTGCGCATTCTTCCGCGAAACTAATTAACCGCGCTTTTGAAATTCCTGTAACCTCTTCAGTAAATTCTAATGAAAATGGAGTTAACGACTCATAGTATTCATCAAAATTGTCAACCCACTTTTTAATGAATTCGATATCATGTAAATGATGATCGATAATATATTTTGTCACAGCACTCAACCATACTAAGTCTGTACCAGGTTTAGGTTGATAAAATTCATCTGCACGTTCAGCCATTTCATGTTTACGAATATCAAAGACATGCATTCTTTGTCCAAACAATTTCTGTGCACGTTTAATTCTTGAAGCAATAACTGGATGTGCTTCTGCTGTATTTGTACCAATAAGTACCGTCATAGCTGCTTTTTCCAAGTCATCAATAGAACCTGAGTCCCCGCCATGTCCTACCGTTCTAAATAATCCTTTTGTAGCAGGTGCTTGACAATACCTCGAACAATTATCAATATTATTTGAACCAAATACTTGGCGAGAAAGTTTTTGCATTAAATATGACTCTTCGTTTGTACCTTTTGAAGAGGCGATAAATGCTAGATGATCGCCACCATATTTATTTTTAATGCGCTTAAAGTTCTCTTCTATAACATCAAGGGCTTCTTCCCATTCAACCTCATGAAATTCACCATTTTTACGTACTAAAGGTTTAGTTAAACGTTGATCCGAATTAATGTGTCCCCATGAGAATTTACCTTTTACACAAGTAGAGATTTTATTTGCTGGAGAGTCGTGTGATGGTTGAACTTTTAAGATTTCTCTATCTTTTGTCCATACATCAAATGAACATCCTACACCACAATATGTACATACTGTTTTAGTTTTGTTAATTCTTTCTTTGCGCATCTCTGCCTCAGAATCCGACACAGCAAATAACAATCCATCTCCTGGTTCAGCTTTTTTAGTTAAATCAATCATAGATGCTAATGAACCCGGTTCTGTATCAGTTAAATATCCTGCATTACCCTCCATATTGACTTCCATCATTGCATTACATGGACATACTGTCGCACATTGACCACATGATACACAAGACGATTCATTTATTGGAACATCATTATCCCAAATCACACGTGGGTGCTCACGATCCCAGTCTATAGAAAGTGTTTCGTTAACTTCCACATCTTGACATGCTTCTACACATCTGCCACATAGGATACATTGGTCTGGGTCATAACGATAGAAAGGACCATAATCTTTTTCATAAGGTTTTGTTTTATATTCATATGATTGTTCTTGTAATCCCCATGCATCCATGGCATTGTGAATCTCACAATCACCGTTATTATAATCACATACCGTACAATACAGCATATGCTTTTCTAAAATTCTATCTAATGCTTCTTTTTGGCTAGCTTTCACTCGTTTATTTTGAGTATTGACTGACATCGGACGGTCAACTACTGTACTACACGCTCGTTCAACTTTACCATCAATTTCAACCACGCAAGTATCACAGGTTTGAATTGGACCCATGGATTCGTTATAGCAAATTGAAGGTACGAAAGTATCACGAGATTTAATAAATTCCAGTAAATTTGTTCCAGGTTCTACAAGGTAATCCACATCATCTAGGGTTAAAACTAAATGTTCTTGCATTGCTTTCCCCACCTTATATTTATATTCCATACACAACTAATTTCATTAAGATTCTGTATTGTTTCCCCATATTCAATACAGAATTAATATTATTGTATAACTAAAATCATATCATGTTAAGGCTTTCAATCATATCTATTGATCTTTTTTTATTCTTTTAAATAAAGAATATGCTCTTAAATTTTTATCTCTTTAAATAAAAAATCCGAGACATATAAATGAGTCTCAGATTTTTTAATTTCTATATAAATCTTTTATTTTTTCAAATTATTATTTAATACCTCTGTCATTTGTACTTTTGAACTTTCATTAGGAATAAAATACCATAATCCATCATTTTGAATACTACCTGTACCTTCTAGCTGATGACGATTAACTGTATCATTAGCCTCTTTATAATGACTTCTAATTTCATTTAAGTCACCTAATGTTAAATCGGTTGTGACGTTCTTTTGAATTTGAGTAATTAATGATGGCAAATGTGTAATCGCTGAAGAACTCACCATTTTATTTGCCATAGCTTGTAAAACTAGTTGTTGACGTTCTTGACGTCCAAAATCGCCACCTGCACCAGTTTCTTTACGACTTCTAATAAATGCCATGGCTGTATCTCCATCAACATGAGTAGATTGCCCTTTAGTAAATGTTGTACCTTGAACTGTAAATGTATCATTACTTACTATGTTAACACCGCCTACCGAATCAATCATGTCGTGTAATCCATCCATATCAATAGTAGCATAGTGATCTATTGGCACATTCATTAGTTTTTCTAATGATTTAACTGCCATGGTAGGACCCCCATAAGCATAAGCATGATTAATTTTTTCAGTTGTACCTCTTCCTACGATTTCCGCTTGAGTATCACGTGGAATACTTACAAGCTCAGTCGTTTTTTTCTTTGGATTCACTGATAAAACCATTATTGTATCACTACGTTCACCATCATTTGTGCTTTTACGTTGTACATTAGAGTCAACACCAAATAAGGCAATTGTAAATGGATCTCCATTTCTTAAATTAACATTATGAGAACGCAATTCAGATTGTTGACGATGAAGTGGGTTATGAATTTTATTACCTGTTATCAATATCGTCGCTGCGATAATGGCTACAGCAACGATAGCTAACACAACAAGTATACTAATAACCCATTTCATTATTTTACTAGAGGAATGTTTTTTCTTATCAGGACGTTGCATCTTCCTCCTCCTATTCTATTTATATTAAAATATATCTCCATTATTATATATTAAATGATTTAATTTACTATACAACTTTAGTAGGAAATATATCAAATAACTAAGAATAGAAGTATTAGTGTTCATCATTAATAATAGCTAATATCTCCTCGTAGCACCCTTTATTACTAATAATAAAGGGACCACCTTTAGCGAAATCAAGATGTTGCCCATCCATTTGCGTCATCACTAATCCTAATTCTTTAGCGAATAAAAACTGTGCTGCGATATCCCAAGGTTTAGGATTGGTATTAAAATGTGCTCCAAATTGTCCTTTAATTACTCGCACTGAATCTAATCCGCAAGCTCCTATATATCTCACACTAAAAGACGATTGATACAAAGCTTTACTTAAATTTTCACTCACATATTCTGAACCAAATGAAACAATAGTATCTTTAAGCGATAATACTTCTGGAGACTCAAGTTTGACATTATTCATGAAGGCGCCCTTACCTTCAATTGCTTTATATATAATTTTATGAGCGTAGTCATAAATATAAGATAATTTAGGTTGTCCATTTTCAAAGTAAGCTAAAATAATACAATAATCTTCTTGTTGTTTCACTAAATTGGCTGTTCCATCAATAGGGTCCATAATCCAAAGGTGCCCCTGATAGGGTTCAATACCCTCATTATTTTTTTCTTCAGCTAATAACTGGTGTGTAGGAAAATACTTTTCAAGATAGGCTTCGAAATCATTTTGTATTTGTTTATCTACATTTGTAACTAAATCGAATCGATTTTCTTTTGTTTCTGTAACCATGTTTTTAATTAAATTAGGAATAATATCATCTAAATGCTGGAACCAATTCGTAATATGCTTATCTATAAATTGAAGTTGTTGATTTTGCATGATGTCACCTCAACGTTTTTATTCATCTTATCATACAACATATTATTTTTTTAAAATAAAAAATCGGCTAGTCATTTGCTAGCCGACAAAATAGAAAGGAAAGTAAGTAATAAATATTGAAGATGTTTCGATGTAACCCGAACGACTCACCCTGAGCTATCTGTTATATAGCTCCTACCCCTTTGTTTGAAATCGTTCTACCCTGTTACAAATATTATAATAGCATAATTACCTAAAAATTGTAAGCGTTTTCCAAAAGAAAAATAGTTTATTATTACACTTTCAATCAACTTATTATTAGAAATGTCTTGAATACCAGTCTTATGTTATAATTAATGTAATATGTAATGTTCATAGGTGGTGAGTATATTGAATAAAATGGAAAGACAAAATCAAATTATTTCATTCATTCAACAAGGACATAAAATCAATGCGTCTGATTTAGCAAAACAATTTAATGTCTCTACCCGTACAATTACTAGAGATATTGATGACTTAGAATCTAAAGGGGTTCATATATACGCTCATAAAGGAAGACGCGGTGGATATGAAATTCAAAATACTGATCATTATTTTCAACTTAAATTAAATGAATCCGAACTTATTGCACTATTTTTAACTTTGCAAGAAAGTCAATCTTACTCTACATTACCTTACACTCAAGACATTCATTCAATTATGAACCAATGTTTAAAAACACCTAATACACAAATGCTAAAAATACTGAAACATATCTCCAATAATATTAAACTAGAAGATACACATTCTCTAACATTACCACATCTATTTTCAGATATTTTAATTTATAGTAACGAAAGACATGTTATGCTTGTTGACTTTTTAGAAAATAATGAAATTACTGCAGAAAATGTGATATTCATCGGTTTACTATGCCGTAACGGTCAATGGTTTGCTATTGTTTATGAAATTGGATTCGGTAGAACTCGTGAATTATCAATATTAAATATTGTTGATATTTCTTATTCATTTGAAAAAAAGATTCAAACATACGATATTACTATTCATAACTATAAGGAATTTCTACAGCCTAAAAACAGTGAATAATGAATAAAGTGAGTATTGAAGAAATTTCCATATATTCTCACTTTCATTCTTAAATACTAAATGCTTACACACCATATATCCTTAACATTCTCTTTTAAAGGATGAGTGTACCATGCATTATAAAACCTTAATATACGATCAACACATTTTAATTCAATTATTAATTTTACTAGAAAAAGCTAAATATTATTATTTTATGGACATAGCACATTTATCTTTGGGAATTAAAGATTACAATAATTTTATTACTCATTGCCGTGCTCATTTTAAACATAATCAAATAAATAGTATTTCATCTCATTGTTCTGATTCACAAATGTATTGTTTCGAGCAATACAATGAATTGGTGACTCACTTAAAACAAATCCCTCTTCAAAATTTTAAAAATGGAAATTTAATCGTTGATTTGCAAGAACGTCAAAATCATATTTATAAAGTTTATAATCAGATTAATAATTATCAATAACCTTATTTTTTTGATAAGTTTAGTAGGTGAATTGTCATTGTAATTGATAGTATGTATAATAATGCTTGATTAATATTAAGTAAAAATGCATACTGTTTTTTAATTCTCGAAATAATGTCATATTGATGGGAGAATATCATATTATTTCGGTAATCCTGTTACGTAAACCTTTACTTAACTTAATCACTTTACAGTTATTTATCGATATTTGTGGGAATTTAGATGTAATATATGATGTATTCACATGCCTAGATAGAGATGTTTTCATTTTCATCTATCTATTTATGATGAAAGAAAAACTTTTAATAAATTAGGTGATTGGATGACAAATATTTTAAGTAGGATAGATGAAGTCTACGCTTCGTCTTCTAAAAGTGAACAGAAACTTTCACGTTTCATATTAAATTCTCCACACAAATTAGTTTCAATGTCTAATGAAGCAATTGCAGATGAGCTTAATATTAGTATATCTACTATGAATCGTTATAGTCAAAAATTAATTAATCAAAATTTTAAAGCTATACGCGATGAAATTAAGCAATGGTTTCCTAAGCAAGTTACACCGTATAATATCAAGTTAGTAGAAAATGAATCAGTAGAAAGTTTAAAACAAAAATTATATTTTCAAACTAAAACGTCGTTAAAACAAAGTAATCATTTTATAGATCATCAAACTATTGACGCTATTTGTGAAACATTTAAACAGGCACATACCATTTTTTTATATGGTTATGGGAGTTCATATGTGTGTGCGCTTGAATTTTATCAGAAATTATCCCGTATTGGTCTCAATATTCAATTAGTTCAAGATACACATTTACTTACTACAATGTTGTCTACACATAATAAAAATGACTGTGTCGTTTTTATTACAAATAGTGGTGAACAGAGCGAACTACAAGCAATGGTAAAAGTCGTTAAAGATTTTAATCTTTCAATGATTACTATTACAAGTTCTAACAATAATTCAATTGCAAAAGATTCTGATTTAGTTTTAACGTATAATGAAGATTATAAAAACGAACTGTGTATGAGTGCGACGACTGCATTATTTGCACAATTATATACGATTGATATTATCTTTTACCGCTTTATAGCACGTAATTATCACGATTCTTTAGACTATATAACACAGTCAAAGATTTCATTAGATAATTATCACAAATATTTATCAAAAATTGAATTTAAACATTAGTAAAAAAGGAGTGGGATAGAACTCATTGTTCCACTTCATTCCTAACTTACGTTGGTCGTCGACTTTCTTTTTGAATGGCTTTATGTTAGGGTCTCGGTCTACAATTGAAAAACTTGATATTAGTCTATGTTTAACTTAGGGATTTACTATCCAAACGTTAAAAAATCTGAGACGTTTATGCATGTCTCAGATTTTTTAATATATAGTTTTATCGTTATTTTACTCTTTTTTATAGCATCATTTTTGTGGTGACCGCGAATAAAGTAATACACTGTAACCCCTGCTAAGACAATAATACCTATAACTACTGAAATAACTGTGTCTTTATTAAATAACATACCAATTAAAACAATGAGTAAAAAGACAATTGTCATAACACTAGAAATTGAGCCTCCTGGCATCTTAAATGGATGATTTTCAACCTGTTCTGGATGTAATTTTCTAAAACGAATATGACTGATTAAAATCATAAACCATGGAATCATACCTGGTAAAATAGATGCACTATAAACATACACGAAAATACTATCAGCGCCTTTTATAAATAAAGGTAAAATAACATTTAATAATGCTCCGATTAAAATACCAATTGCAATAGTTAATACAGGATAAAATGGCACACCATTTTTCATTACACGTGTAAAGATTTTAGGCATTTGCCCTTTTTGAGCAAGTGTATATATCATACGACTTGCACTAAAAATACCAGAGTTACATCCTGATAATGCAGCAGTTAATACAACAAAATTGATTAAACCTGCAGCAAATGTAATACCAATTTTAGAGAATGTAGCTACAAAAGGACTACCAATACTTTCTAATTGATTCCAAGGGTATATTGAAACGATAACAAAAATAGCACCTATATAAAAAATTAATATACGCCATATAACACCATTTACAGCACTTTTAATATTCTCTTGAGGATTCTTTGTTTCACCTGCAGTAATACCAATTAGCTCAACTCCTTGATAAGAACCAATAACGATTGAAAGTGCAAAGAAGAAACCAACTAATCCATTTGGCATAAATCCACCATGTCTCCATAAGTTAGAAATACCGAGAGGGTGTCCTCCATTACCAATTCCAAAAAAAATCAATCCTAATCCAGCAATAATCATTAATATGATTGTTACCACTTTTATCATTGCAAACCAAAACTCAAATTCTCCAAACGCCTTAACTGAAGCTAAGTTTGCTATTAATAATACTACTACTGCAATCACGCCTGGTATCCATTGTGGTAAATGAGGGAACCAATAATTCATATATTCACCTACGGCAATGACTTCACTCATCCCAACGACAATCCATTGGAATATATTACTCCACGCTGTCATATAGCCAGCAGCTGGATGTATGTATTCACTAGCAAATGTTGCAAATGAACCTGTTGTTGGATTTAAATAAATCATTTCCCCCATTGCTCTCATTATTAAAAATAAGAATATTCCTGCGATTAAATACGCAAAAATAACTGACGGTCCAGTCCATTTAATTGTACTTGTTGCCCCCATAAATAAACCTACACCGATTGTCCCACCAAGCGCAATCATTCTAATTTGACGTGCACTCAGTCCCCTATGTAATTCATTATTATCCATAAAAATACCCCATCTCTATTTGGACTAAGGTGCGATACTTTTAAACTTTAGAAAATATTTATTACGTTTTCTTAGTCGACATATCCTTTACCTTATTGAAGTTATTATACTATAATTTTCAGAAAATAAAATATATTTTTTAAATCCTTATGAAAGCGTTTTCCTTAATTTAATTAAAATATTTTTACTTTTTACAAAAATGAATACTTTAATATTTGTATTATTGAGTTATTTTTAGTTGAGAATCATATTACTAAATTAATATATTTAATTGATACTTTAGCAGTATGCTATACTGCTTATATAGACTTAAAGGAGTTTAACCTTATGCAGCATTTATTAAAAAAGGATATAAAAATATCTATTATTTTTGCTATTGTGTTCTTTTTACTGAACTTTTTTAGTGAACAACAGCACATGGTAAGTTCGCTTATACTACGAACGCTTTTAGCAACTTTAGCATTTTTCTTACTATACTTAATTGTATTTTCAATCTTTAATTCTGATCAACGTAAAATAAAATTTAGTATTACTTTATCTATCGCTGTTATAATCTTTTTAATTATAGGAATCGTATTATCTTCTCCAAAGTTCGGTGTTTTAACAGGAATCTGTGTAGGTATTATTGCAGGATTTATATGGGAATGGATTGAAAAAAGAAAAGGAGAATAAATATATATGTCAGTCACTATCGGTATAATATTAATTATTGTTTTATTATTTTTAAGTCTCATACCAAATTATAATGCAATGAAACAAGCTAAATCTCAAGGATCTAAAAGTACTAGATTTACCGTAATGGTAGGTATTGATGCGATTTTAATTGTTTTATTAGTCTTTACAATTATTCTAAAAATAATTATTTAATAAAAAAGGAACCTTAGAAAAAGGTTCCTTTTTTACTGTTATATTGGTCGATCACTTTATAATTTGCCTTGTAACAAAAAGAAATACGCTATAAAAGCAAGTATAAGATATATCATTGATCCTAACATGAATGAACGTATACGAACTCTAAAAGGAATACGTTTATTAAATATTGGACCTAAAACAAGATTTCCTATTCCGATAATAATGGGTCCAGCTAAAAAGAAGATAATTAATTGCCACGACATTTCATTCACACATGTCCCTTTTCAAAAAAACGATTTATAATTTCTTCGTTATTTAAATCTTTACCAATATATGGAATAGTTGAGAAATCTTGTGTTTGAGTCATATAATTTGTATTTACTATAACATCTAATCCAGCGCGAAAAGCAGCTGTAGCACCATTTACAGAGTCTTCAATAGCTAAACAATGCGTTGGAGAATAATTAAGCTGCTGAACCGCAGTCAAATAAAGTTCTGGCTCTGGTTTTACATATTCTACACTTTCTCTTCCAACAATAATATTTATATATTCATCTAAACCTAAACTCTTAAATACTGGAAAAATATCCTTTTTATAACTACTTGTCGCAATTGCCATAGGAATATGACGTTGCTTTAAGTATTTCATCAATTGTTTAATCGTAGGATTAATTTCTAATTGATTGCTTGTTTGATGATGTTCTTTATAAATAGTTTCTTTATTATCATTTCCAATCGTCTGTTCCAAATATTCGTGTAAATCCTTTGCTTCTCCACCAATATTTTCACGGTAAAAATCGAGTGTAATTGGTGTTGCATTATGACTAATTAGATGCTTATTAATAATATTAAATAAGTGTTGTTCAGTATCGACAATTGTACCATCAAAATCGAATACTATTGCTTTATACATGATATTTCTCCTTTAAACTTAATATTATAGGTAAGTTTAACATATTACATTAACGTTTAGACCAATATTTGACAAGAATAGGTACAGAAATATTATGAACAAAACTGAATACGGCTCCTGGCACTGCTGCTAGTGGATTAAAATGTACAGTTGCCAAAGACACAGCTAAACCTGAATTTTGCATTCCAACTTCAATAGAAACCGCCTTTTTGTCTCTTCTATCAAGTTTGAATACATGTGCTAAAACATAACCTAATAAATAGCCCACTGCATTATGTAAAATGACTACAATAAAAATAAGTAATCCAGTTTTAAGAATTTGTGATTTACTCCCTCCAACAACTGCCGCTAAAATCAATGAAATCGCTACTACAGAAATAATTGGTAAAATTTTAGTAGCTTCTCGAGTTACTTTTTTGGAAGCAAGTTGTAGAATGAATCCTATGATTATTGGTAATAAAACAACTTGAATGACCGACCATAGCATACTTAAAAATGATACATGTAACCACTCATGAGCAAACAAATAAATTAAAGCAGGTGTTACAAATGGTGCTAATAAAGTAGATACACTTGTAATCGCTACAGATAACGCAACATTAGCATTAGCTAGATAACTCATGACATTACTTGATGTTCCGCCAGGACAACATCCAACTAAAATCACTCCAATTGCTAACTCAGCTGGTAAATGAAATATTTTCGCAATAGTATAGGCCAAGATAGGCATAATAGTGAATTGTAAGATCACTCCGATAATAACAGACCTCGGCTCTTTAAAAACCAATTTAAAATCACTAGGTTTAATTGTCATTCCCATGCCTAACATCACAATTCCTAATAGCCATGGGACGAATTGACCAATCGTCGCTAGTTGAATTGGAAATATAAAACCTATAATAGCAGCAATAAACATCCACAATAAAAATGTCTTAGTTGCAAATTCACTTACTTTACTTAACATGACGTCACCCTCTTATTTTAAATAATGAAATAAGAGTATCACAGGAGAAAAAGTAAAACAATAAATTTTCAGAATATTTAAAAAATATGTATATTTTTATTTTTTCTTTTTTAAATAGAGTTACGACTGTATTACAAAAATATTAAATTAAAATTCATTCAAAAGTCGTAGTGATAATCATAATAAAGAGTGATACAATCAGACTGTATATAGGAACGACGTGTTTTATTTTAAGAATGATAATGACATGAATACTACATATTATTAAGAATTGGGAGGTTCTTGCATGTGGATAGATAAATTTGAAACTTACATTCTAAATATTGTAGGTTTGCAATCAAGATCGACTAAAAGACAATTAATGAAAATTTGCAGAAATGTTCAATTTTGCGAATCATTTCAATACAACATTATTAAATATAACAATACTCCAGCCCTTGAAATTAGCTTACCTAAACAACAATTACCCTATTTCATTAGTTTTTTAAGTTTTTACCAAATTTCTATTTACCAAATTCTCTCTTCTAGAAATACACACATCTTATTGGATTCTGGACAACATTATTCTTCTTCTAAACGCTTTAATTTATGTATAGATGGATTACAAGATGCTTTTATTAAAGATAAAGTTATTGATATAATGACATATTTCTCTAATCAATATGATTTAACTTATACATTAAACAATAATTATGCTAGCGTATGTTGTAAACCAGAAATATTCTCGAAACTCATTCAGTTTATTGCTTGTCGAAATATTGATATTTTATCAGCCACATATAAAACTCGCGCATTACATAATGCACGTATTTCTTAGAGTAGTTAAAGGGTCGAAACATTTTGTTTCGACCCTTTTGGTATCTTATTTTTTATCATTTTCATCAAACACTAAGTGTTCAAATGCTTCTCGTACTTGTGGTACGGTCATTCCTACAACTACTTGTACATTCTTACCACTTTTTACAAGTCCATGTGCCATTTGTTGATGTGTAAAATATGCAGTATCTTCTACTTTTGATTCGTCATTAACAGTTAAGCGTAAACGTGTTGTACAATTTGTCACATCTTTAATATTTTCTTTTCCACCTAAACCTTCTAAATAATAATATGCTTTTTCTTCATATTCATTACTAGGCTTAAAACCTGAAGTGTCTGTACTATCTTCTCCTTTTTTCTCTTTATAATCTTTTTTAGAAAATAGTTTCACTTCTTCTTCAGCACGACGTCCTGGTAATGGAATATCAAATTTTAAAATAAGATATCTAAATACAAAGAAGTAAATTGCTGAAAAAATTAAACCAATAATAACTTGAGCTACATAAGTCATCCAGTGATTTTGTCCAAGTGGAATCCAGTTTGTTGCAATAAAGTCAAGCAGTCCTCCACCCATATTACCAACTACCCCAAAACCATACATGATTGTATCCATTGTTGCAGCTAATAATGCATGAATAACAAATAAGAATGGTGCAATAAATAAAAATGTAAATTCTAATGGTTCTGTAATACCAACTACAACAGCAGTTAATGTAGCAGGTATCAATAATGCAGCTACTTTTTTACGATTTTCTTTAGGTGTTGTAGAATACATTGCTAAAGCAATACCAATTGCGCCAAATACTTTACCATTACCTTGAAGCATGAAACCATAATGGAATTGATCTTTTAATGGTTTGCTACTTTCGGCAAATTGATTTAAATGTCTAAACCATTCTGCTTTTAAACCATCTTTTGCTACAACTGGACCTACTTCAATTGGTGCATAAACAAAATGGTGAAGTCCAGTAGGTATTAATACACGTTCTAAGAAATGGTATAACCATACGCCTATATAACCAGAAGCAATAATGAAGTGTTGTAATGATTCAATTCCGCTTTGAATCGTTGGCCACACTACACATGTAATGGCTGCTACTGGTAACATAACAAAGAATGAAATAGTGACTACAAATGTTAAACCTTGGAAAACACCAAGCATTTCAGGTAATTTCTTACTGTAATATCTATTATGTATCCAAGTTACAATAGCTGAAATAATGATACCACCTAAAATATTAGTATCTAATGTTGGAATACCTGCAATTGCTTTTAAACCTGTAACATTTTCAACACCCTTTTGTAAGTTTGCACCAAACGTATGTGGCCATTGCGTTAAAATGGCATTGATAAATGTATTAAACATTAAGTAACCCATTAAAGCTGCTAATGCTGCGTGACCTGGTGCTTTTTTAGCAAGTGAAATAGGTAACCCTACTACAAATACAATTTCCATGTGATTAAAGATAACCCAACCACCAGATTCAATGACTGACCAAAATTTAAACCAAAATGTGTGACTGTCTGCCAAACCACCCATTATCGTTGGGTTTTTAAATAGTGTTGCAAACCCCAATATAATCCCGAAGAATGCAAACATTAATACTGGAACTATCATTGCGCTCCCAAAACGTTTTATTGCGTTCATATGTTGACCCCCAAATCTAAATATCATAGTTATTCATATAATATTGCACTTTTTTAAGCGCTTTCTTAATGTCTTAACCCTATTATAGTAAACGCTTTCACATATACAATGGCATTGACTCATTTTGAAATATTTTTGTATAATCAGTTTATGTTTTCTATAGATGAAAAAATTTTCAATACTATAACTTGAGGTGTTTATATGTTATTAGATGAGAGAGTTAATGCTAACTTTGATAAATTAAATGATAATGATCTTCATATAGCTCATTTTGTTAATACACATATAGAACAATGTAAAACTTTAAAAATACAAGAACTATCGCAACATACACATGCATCAAACGCAACGATTCATCGTTTCACCCGTAAATTAGGCTTTGATGGCTATAGTGATTTTAAATCTTATTTAAAATTTGAAAGTCAATCTTTACATGAAGTTCCTACCGATTCAATCAAACAATTTAAACAAGAAATTGAAACAACATTTACTTACCTAGAAAGGGTAAATTTTAACCTTATTACTGAAAAAATTGATAAAGCTACCAATGTATACTTATATGGTACTGGACGAGCTCAGAAAAATGTAGCTGAAGAGGCACAACGTATCTTATTAACTATGCATAAAAATGTAATTGTATTGCATGATGAACATGAGATTAAAATGGTACTTAACTACTCTAATGAAGATGACTTATTTTTTGTGATTTCTTTATCTGGAGAAACTCACCAATTAACTGAGATTACTAATTTACTTCAATTGCGCCAACGTTATTTTATTTCTGTTACAACCATGAAAGACAATACATTAGCACAAAAGGCAAATTATAATGTTTACGTTTCTAGTCATACATTTTATTTATACAATGATATAGATTATTCTAGCTTTATTAATTATCATATCTTCTTTGAAACGCTACTAAGAAAATATAATGAGCGAAAAGAAAACGGTGAATTACAATAAATAAAAAGACCTATTAAGTAATAATTTACTTTTACTCAATAGGTCTTTTCATTTTAATTAAAGTAACATATCATTGTCCTCTACATATTGATCTAAAACTTCATTCATTCGATCAAACATTAATTCTAAACCATGTGCAGTAGAATCATGATATTCTTTCTTTTTATGTTTATATTCTAAAGCCGTTAAACGACGTTCTTTTTCTACTATAGATTGATAGTAAAAGAACATTTGCGTACCGCCTGATTCACGCTCTTCAAATTCTACTTCAATAACATCTTGACTATCGCTTAATTCTGGCATTCCAATAGTCATTTTGATATATTCATCGGATACTAATTCTTCATATTTACCTTGAATTACATTTTGTTTACCATTACGAGCATCTACTATACGATATTGTTCACCTTCATGAATATCTGCATCAAATAACTTATTTGTTCGTTGGGAGGTCATAAACCATTGCTTTAATAAGTTTATATCTGTCCAAGCACTATAAACCAATTCTGGAGAATATTTAAATAAACGCTCAATATGAATCTCAACTTGTTCATTTTCTACATTATATTTTGCCACTCATCTCACCTACTTTCACTCTTAGTTATATTTTAACGCATTTATAAATACTACCAAAATTTCAACTATCAGAAATTAAAAAAAATATAAATTTAGATGATTTTAACTTGTTATACATCATTTATTTCGTCTTAAGACGTGGAAATCTAAATACAATTGCTAGAATTCCACAAATGCCTAATAAAATTGAATAAATACAATATGGCATCATACTAAAAGGAGATATTCCAGCGACACCCGCTGCTGCAATAAGTTGAGGGCTATAGGGTAACAGACCTTGAAAACATCCAGCAAAAATATCAAGAAGACTTGCTGATTTACGAGGATCTACTTCATACTCATCGGCAATATTTTTAGCCAATGGTCCTGACATAATAATTGAAATTGTGTTATTTGCTGTAGCGATATCCGCTACACTCACAAGACTAGCGATACCAAATTCAGCACCACGTTTCGATTTCACTTTCGATTTCACAAAATTAAGCAACCATTCTACACCGCCATTATGTTGAATAAGACCAACAAGCCCACCAATAAGTAAAGCTATAATTGCAATATCTTCCATTCCAATAATTCCTTTTGATATAGCAGTTAATAAACCTTTCCAATTGAAAGAACCATCAATAAGACCAATGATTCCAGAAAGTATAGTACCACTAATTAAAACTACGATAACATTCACACCAATGACGGCTAAAACAAGCACTAAAATATAAGGAATGACTTTCACTAAGTTATAATCATATTGCTTAGAATGATCAATATGTACACCATTTGTTAAGAAAAATAAAATGATAATTGTTAGAATTGCACCTGGTAAAACAATCCAAAAATTAACTTTAAACTTATCGCTCATTTTTGTTTTTTGAGTACGTACTGCTGCTATTGTGGTATCTGATATCATTGATAAATTATCACCAAACATCGCACCGCCTACTACTGTTCCCATCGCTAACATAGCTGAAATATCAGTTGCCTGAGAAAATCCAAATCCTACAGGTGCAAGTGCTGCGATAGTTCCAACTGAGGTTCCCATAGAGATAGAGACAAACATACAAATTATAAACAATCCTACAATAATAAAATTTTGTGGTATGAGTGATAGTCCTAAATTAACTGTAGACGTAACACCACCCATTTTTTCAGCAGTAGTTGAAAATGCACCTGCTAAGATAAAGATGAAAACCATTAGGACAATATTTGAATGCCCTGCTCCTTGGGTAAATATTTCAATCTTTTTTGAAAATTTTTCTTTTCTATTCATCATTAATGCTACAATCACAGTAATCGTTATCGCAACATTTAAAGGCATATTACTAAAATCTCCAGTAGCGATTCCTATTCCTAAAAATAATGCAATAAATAGCACAAGAGGTAGTAGTGCCCATGCATGCCCTTTATTCCCTTCTTCCATATTTAACCTACTTTCCTTAATACTAATTGAATTTATATTTAAAGGTACAAGATTCATATATCATCGTCAATACAATTACATGTAAAATTCATATTATTATGATTCTGGACGTTTAATTGTAAATGTGTCTCCGAGTTTAGAATAATTATTCCCCGCTAAACGTGCTACGGGTTTAAGCTGATTAAAATCAATTTTACTATCCTCAAAATAGACATCTTCATTTATATGATACATAACAACTTCTCCTATAATTAAATCCGCACCATCATTTTTAGTACCTAATTGAATCATTTGATCTAATTTACATTCAAAACGAATATTAGCTTCTTTCACAGCAGGCGTCTGTTTAATAGATGAACTGATAAGAGTCAATGATGTGCGTTCTAATTCATTGTCTTCGTATTTTAAAGGTGCAGCCGTCTCATTGATATCTTCAATATTGAATTCATCTGTAATATGCACAACAAATTCTTTTGTTTTTTCAATATTTATAGCAGTATCTTTACGCTTACCATTACTTCTTTGTGCTACAATTGCTATCATAGGTGGCTTATTATTCACTACATTGAAAAAGCTAAATGGTGCACCGTTTAAATTACCTTTTTCATCTTCCGATGTTACAAACGCAATAGGTCTAGGTATAACTGAACCACTTAATAATTTATAATTTTGAATATCTGATAATTGATTTGGATTAATCCCTTTCATTTTTAATTCTACTTTATAAAATAAAAAGCGAGAGATTTCTAAAAATCTCTCGCCAGTATACTTAACGTTTAACTAAATTAGTCGATTTGAATACCACCAGTAACGCTATGAACTTGACCAGTTAAATAACTACCATCTTCTGAAGCAAATAATACATATGGTCCCACACATTCAACAGGTTGACCTGCACGACCTAGTGGAGTAGCTTGGCCAAATTCTGGTATTGCTGATTGAGGTTGTCCACCACTGATTTGTAAAGGTGACCAAAATGGTCCTGGCGCTACACTATTCACTCTAATACCTTTATCTCCAAATTCTTCAGAAAGACTTTTTGTTAATGAAATAATTGCTGCTTTAGAAGCGGCATAATCATGTAAAATTGCAGCAGGTTTATACCCTTGCACTGAAGATGTCGTTGTAATTGAAGCACCTGGTTTTAAATATTTAGTTGCTGCTTGAGCAGTCCAAAAAATTGGATACACATTTGTTTCAAATGTTTCAGCAAATTGTTCAGTCGTAAATCCATGAATATCATCATGATACTGTTGATGACCTGCAACAAGAGTAATGTTGTCTAAGCCACCTAATTCATTATAAGCTTGTTTTACTAAATCATAGTTAAACTGCTCATTTCTCACATCTCCAGGGATAAGCACTGCTTTTCTTCCAGCTTTTTCGATGACTTCTTTAACTTCTTGTGCATCTTGTTCTTCACTTGGTAAGTAGTTAAGAGCTACATCAGCGCCTTCTTTAGCATAAGCAATTGCTGCTGCACGTCCAATACCAGAATCGCCACCAGTTACTAGCATTTTATAATCTTGTAAACGGCCATGACCTTCATATGATTCTTCACCACAATCTGGTTTAGGTGACATTTTATATTGATAACCTGGTGTTTCTTGTTCTTGTTTTTTATAATCAGAATCTTTAAATTTAGTTCTTGGATCTTGTGCACCCATTAAAATCATCTCCTATTTAATCACTCAATACAGCTTTACCACATTAAATAGTAATTAAATCATAATTCCAAAAATTTTCTAATAAATATTATGCTAATAATTGATAAATCAGTTCTATAAAATAATCAGGTGTTTTTTCTAAAATACGTTCATCTGGATTGTATTTTGGATGATGTAAATCATATTCGCTATTCGATCCAATAAATGCAAATACCCCTGGATGATGCTCTAATAAACCAGAAAAATCTTCTCCAATTGTATACGGATGTTCTAAATCAATTACTGTGTATCCTACTTTTTTTGCCGCTTCTTTAGCATGTTTTGTAAGCTCTACGTCATTAATAACTGCGCCTGGTAAACGTGTATAAATTAATTCAATCTCTATATTAAATAATTGTTCTAATCCTTTAGCAATGTCATGCATACGTTGTTCAATATAATCTTGTACGTCAGGTTTGAATGAACGTACCGTACCTTGAACATAAGCATTATCTGCTATAACATTCCAAGTATTACCTGAAGACACTTCCCCTATTGTAATGACAGCACTATCAAAGGCAGATAAATTACGACTAATAATTGTTTGCAAACTTGTAATTAATTGCCCTAACGCCATTACAGGGTCATTGCCTTGCTCTGGCTTGGCAGCATGAGCTCCTTTGCCATGAATTTTAAATTCAAAACGATCTACAGCAGAAGTAATAGGACCTGATTTAATTGCAAATTCTCCAATATCTAATGTTGGATAATTGTGAAATCCAATAATCGCTTGTACATCATCTAGTGCATTGGTTTTAGCCATGACTTTAGCTCCATATCCAAGTTCTTCGGCTGGCTGAAATAAAAACCTTACTCTTCCATTTAATTGTTCTTCTTCTTCTTTTAACTTGGTAGCAATAGCTAAGATACTAGCCATGTGAATATCATGTCCACAAGCATGCATCACTCCATCATTAGTAGAAGTAAAGTCTTGACTAACTTGCTCCTGAATAGGTAACGCATCAATATCAGTACGAACAGCGATACACTTTTCTCCTTGTCCTATTTCTGCTACTAGACCCGTTTCCATTGGAATGTCAATCATTTTAATATTGTATGAAGTTAATATATCTTTTATACGTTGCGTCGTTTTATATTCGTATTTTGATAACTCAGGATATTGATGAAACATGCGTCTCCATTTTACAACGTCGTTAAAACTTGTCATCAATGTCACTTCCCTTTCTCTAAGTCCAACAAAATGTTGTATAGTCTATAGTATCATAATTATCAAACTTTTCTTATAACTAAATAAGAGTAGATACCCATTACTTAGAATGGTGGACTACTCTTATCTAAAAGTTCACTTCGATTTTTAAAATAACTACTCTATAAAATGGTGAATAAAATTCGCTGCAAGTTGAGCAGTACGATGATCAATATCATAATTTGGATTAACTTCAGCAATACTAATAGAAGACGTCTTTCCACTTAATATGACGCGTTTACCTATATCAAATACAGAATGAGGATTCAATCCGAGTACAGTAGGTTCACTTACTCCAGGCGCAAATGCACTATCGATGGCGTCCATACTAATTGTAAACATAATCGTTTCATGCTGATGAATAAAACGTTCAATTTTATCTTTAATGGTTGGAGACAAATCATTTAAAATTTCATCTGCATATACATAGATAATTCCTTTTTCTTCAGCATATTCATATAAAGAACGTGTATTTCTACCTTGAGATAAACCTAAAACTAAGTAATCAATATTATCATCTTTTTCTAAAATTTGTCTGAACATTGTACCAGAATTAGATTGTACATCAGCACGCGTCTCGAAATGCGAATCGATATTAATAATGCCAATAGAAGTATCAGGATAAATCTGTCTCGTTGCTAGATATTGTGCGTATGCGATATCATGTCCTCCACCAATAAAAAAAGATTGGTGATGCTGTTGAATAACTCGAGCAGCCAAATGCCCCATTTCTTCTTGAACTTCACTTAGAGAACCTTTTGTATATTCTACATTTCCATAATCAACAAGAGATTCACATTCACTTAAATCCGGTAATTGGGCAAACGCTTTTTTTATTTCGTCTGGTCCTTTTTTAGCACCAATTCTTCCTTCATTCAGTTCTATCCCTTTATCAACGGCATAGCCTAACAAACCTACACCAACTTTATCAAATTGATTTTCTATATTTTCTAAATTAGCAAATGTGACGGTCTGAAAATGCTTAAACTGCTTAGGGTCATTTTGACTATCTACTCTTCCTTTCCATAATTTTGGATTGCTTTTACTGTACATAATATTAGATGCCTCCTAATTATTTAAGGTTACCTTAATCATATAACATATTTTATACAATCAATACCCATTTTTATTAAATTATTCACTCTTTAATTTATGATTCAGACATTAAATATTAGTTTCAAAAATTTAAAAATAATTCAATACTATTACATTTTAATGATATTTAAAATGGACAATTTATTTATCCCCTTGTAATATGTATAATATTAAGGAAAGAATATATATGGTTACCCTAATGGAGGTTACATACATGAAGACGAAACGTATTTCAGGATTTCAATGGGCTTTAACAATTTTTGTATTTTTCGTTGTTACAATGGCATTGTCTTTAATCCTGCGAGACTTTCAAGCATCTATTGGTATTAAACGTTTTGTGTTTAGTATTAATAATTTAGCGCCTTTTATTGCTGCAATAATTTGTATTATTGCATTTAAAAATAAGCGTACTCAACTAGCTGGTTTGAATTTCTCTATTGATATTAGAGTTATTGAACGTATAATACTTGCGTTAATTTTGCCACTCATTATTTTTATTATTGGAATGATGAGTTTCAATAGATTTGCTGATAGTTTTATTTTATTACAAGCCAATGATTTATCAGTATCTGTATTTACAATTATTGTTGGTCATATTTTCATGGCTTTCTTTGCTGAATTTGGATTCCGTTCATATTTACAAAATATTGTTGAAAGTAAAGTCAATACATTTTTTGCTTCAATCATTGTAGGTTTAATGTATTCTATTTGGACTATTAACACAACATATGGAATGCAATATGCAGGTTATCACTTCTTATATACATTTATGTTTTCAATGATTGTCGGTGAATTAATTAGAGCAACTAAAGGTCGTACGATTTATATTGCAATGCTATTCCATGCTGCAATGACATTTGCTCAAGTATTCTTATTTAGCGAAGAAACTGGCGACTTATTCTCTATGAAAGTCATTGCTTTAAGTACTACAATTGTTGGTATTATTTTCATTCTTTTAAGTTTAGTCATTCGTTTTATCTTATATAAAACAACAAACCAATCATTAGATGAAGTAGAACCTAATAATTATTTAGACCATGTAAATGATGACACAGATGATTCAAATAAGACATCTAATAGTGAATTGGATAAAAAAGAAACGTCACATCAATCGTTACAAGAAAATAATGTGACTCATACACAGACTAATGAATCTGAAATCCAAGACAGTGATCATCATTTAAAATCATCTTCTAAATATACAGAAGATAGACGCTCATCTGTAGTGGATAATGTAAAAGAAGAAATCAATGACATCCATAAATCTAATAAATAAAAGGAGAGGAACTTAAACATGTTCCTCTCTTTTTTACTTCTTATTAATTACTTTAATTCCTTCTTGAGTGCCAATAATCGCTTGTGTTGTCATATCTAAAAAATAACCTGTTTCTAGCACACCTGTGAGATGAATTAAAAATTCATGTAATTGATAAGGATCTATCTTACTTTTTAATTCACAGTCTAAAATATAATTCCCATTATCTGTAATAAATGGTATATCCTCATTCATTCTTCGTTCGACTGAGATATCATGATATGTTTCAATTTTTTTAGATATAAGTAACCAGTTAAATTTATCAACTTCAATAGGTAATTTGAAAGTTTCACCTAAGTAATTTACCATTTTACTTTCGTCTGCTAAAACTATAAATTGTCTTGCCATTTCATCAATGACTTTCTCTCTGAATAAGGCACCACCACCTCCCTTAATAAGGTTTAAATCTGAATCAATTTCATCTGCACCATCAATAGCTAAATCTATATAAGTAATATCATTAATATCAACCACATTAATATTATATTGTTTAGCAAGAAATTCACTTTTATTAGATGTACATACACCTGTGACATTTAAATTATCTTGTTGAATACGCTCTGCAATCTTAGGAATCAATAGTTCAATTGTACTTCCTGTTCCAATTCCAAGAATCATATTATCTTGGATTTGAGCTACTGCATCATCTCTCGTCATTAATTTGAGTTCTTTCGCATCCTTCATCGGTACTATAACTCCTTTTCATATACTCATTTATTATTTTACACTAGCCTTTTTAAAATACCTAGGTCTATTTTACATTCATTTAATTTATCAAAAGAAATTTTTATACGTTTTAAAAATATAGTAAAATAACAGATATTATAAAAAAGGAGACTATAACATGATTCCGGTATATGCTATTTCAACTGGTAAAATTGAAACTTTAAACTATGATCAAAAACGTCCAATGCATTCTGCTTTAAATAAAACCATGTTTTCTGGAAAAATGTGGTTATCTTATACAGGGTTCAGTGAGGATGAACAAGCTTATAAAGACCATGGTGGTCCACACAAAGCTGTTTGTTGTTTTAGTAAGGAAAATTATGCAATGTATAAAAATGATATTAATATACTACCTGATTATGCAATGTTTGGTGAAAATTTAACTCTCGTTGACCTTGATGAAAATGATGTGTATTTTGGAAATCAATATCAATTAGGAGAGGCAATTGTAGAAGTTTCTGAAATACGAGAACCTTGCTGGAAGATTCAAAGAAAGTATGGTATTAAACATTTAGTTAAGCGGATGTCATCCTCCGGTAAAACAGGATTTTATATGCGTGTTTTAAAAGAAGGTTATGTGCAGCAACAAGATCATTTATTACTCCTTAAAACTGCCGAATCTCCTACACGCTTATCTGTTCAAAATTTGAATGATATTTATTATAATGACCGCGAAAATATAGACCGTTTAAATCAAGCTATTAATAATCCTTACTTATCTCCTAAACGTATTGAAAAATTGAAATTATTAAAAGAAAAAGCAATGAATAAATAAAAACATACCTCTATCACTTAATGTCATAGTGGTATGTTTCTGAATAAAAATAAAGTTATTTTTCTGAAATATGATATATTGTCTTCGCATAAAATGGAACATTAGCTTTTAGAATTGATTTAGCTTTATTACCCTCATTATTAATATCATTAGGTAAGTATTGTGTTTCTAGCGCTACACCTGAATGAGGTTTATAAATATTAAAATCACTCTTCCATTCTGATGTATCGTTAAAAGTAAAAATCACTATATTAGTCATTGTTGTTTCTACATCTAACGCAAACTCGTTATTTTCAACGATAAGACGATGATGACCAATATCAAATGGATGATCGAGTCCTTTATTAAAATGTATTTGTTCTTTAATTTGTTTATCTTCAGAATTAAAAATATCTTGAAATTGAATAGGACGATGATTAAATCGTTCTAATAAATCAATAGGTTGTTGACTGGAAATAAGATGATTCTGATCAATAGGATACATTTTTAATTGTTCACTTATTATAGAGTGATTATCAATAACATTATTATCTCTATTTAGATTAAAGTACACATGATTTGTAGGATTGAATAATGTATCTTCATTTGATGTTGCTTCATATTCAATCGTCCAACGATGTTCAACATCATATGTATGTATAACCTTAATCATCATATCTCCAGGATAACCATCCTCTTTTGATTGTATCTGAAGTTTAAATATAACTTTAATATTTGTTATATTATTTTGTATTTCATAATCAAACAATCGTCTGTCTAAACCATTACTACCACCGTGAAGTTGATTAGTCATTTCATTTGCTTCCAATTGATAATATTTGTTGTTTAAATTAAAAGAAGCATTTTCAATACGTCCTGCATATCGACCAATAGTAGCTCCAAATTTATATGGATTTTCGGGGTAAAATTCATCCGCTTCTACCTTATTACCTAACACAATATTATTATCATGATATTTCCAAGAAACAATTCGTGCTCCATAGTTTGTAAATACAATATACGTATCGTCATTATCTATTTTAATTAAATCTATACCATGATTTTGATTCTCTACTTCAACTATCATTACTTACGTCTCCCTCTCAACACGCTTGATCAGGCTCTATTTGGTAAAATCATTATTAATACGCCAATAATGCATGCAACAGCACCTAAGACATCATACTTATCTGGAATTTGTTTATCAAATACAAATGACCATATATGATACTCATTATAATAAACACTCCACCATATGCTGCATAGACACGTCCAAAGGTTGGAAACACTTGAAATGTAGCAATCACACCATATAAAACAAGTACTAATCCACCAATACATCCTAACCAACTTGATTGTCCTTCCCTTAACCACAACCAAATTAGATACCTCCACCAATTTCACAGAGACCTGATAATACAAAAATAAAAATTGAATATATCATTTGTTTATTCACCAACTTTTGAAAAGTTAGTTTCATTGTAGCAAACTGCTTTAAATTTCATCTATTACTTTTAAACTTTGACTTTATCATCAATACATATTGTTACACTTTTTTAATTAATATTCCATAGGTTTTATATAAATTTAAAAATGTAAACGTTATCTATTAGATGTTTTTTGATTCTCTATCAATGCATTTAATATTTTCTAACTCTATCATTTTCCACTATAATAAAATTATTAAAAAGTTTAGACAAGCATCCAAATGATTCATTTAAAGAAAGAGGTATTTATATTGGACTTTGTAAATAAATCAACAATTGAAACGGCTAAATCTTTATTAGGCGTTAAAATTAGTTATCAAGATCATACACAAACTTATAGTGGCTATATCGTCGAAACAGAAGCTTATTTAGGTTTTAAAGATAAAGCAGCACATGGATTTGGTGGGAAACAAACGCCTAAAGTCACTTCTTTATATGAACGTGGCGGAACCATATATGGCCATGTTATGCATACGCATTTACTTATTAATTTAGTAACACGTGAAGAAGGTATCCCAGAAGGTGTCTTAATACGTGCAGTTGAACCTGAAGATGGTATCGAAGGTATGAAAATCAACCGAAATAAATCTGGTTTCGAACTTACAAATGGTCCGGGAAAGTGGACTAAAGCATTTAATATTCCTAGAGCAATAGATGGTTCAACAATTAATCAATGTCGTTTATCTATTGATGTAAAGAATAGAAAATTTCCTAGAGAGATTGAAGAAAGTGCACGTATAGGTATCCCAAATAAAGGTGAATGGACAGAAAAATACTTAAGATATACTGTTAAAGGAAATCCATATGTCTCTAGAATGAGAAAATCCGATTGTCTATTACCAGAAGAAACATGGAAGTAACACCTCATTCAATAAAAAATCGCTTTTGAAAAGGTCATCCTTCTTCAAAAGCGATTAATATTATCCGCGTTCAACTTTTAAATGTCTTTGCTCTATCCAAGACATTAACTTACTATCAAAAACAATTTTACTTTGTTTTAAATCATTAATATCTTTAGCATCTAGCATTGTCATAATAGATTTCATATGGTCTATAAATGATTCTACATATTCAATGGTACTAGTAATACCAGCATGTTCAACTTGATTTAAAAATGGACGTGACATGCCAACAGCTTTTGCACCTAAAGCTAAACTTTTAATTGCATCTAAAGGTGTTCGTAATCCACCACTTGCAAATATATTTAGTTTATTTTGATAACTTATACTTTCAAGTAATGATTCTACAGTCGATTGACCCCAATTTGAAAGGTAATCCATGTCTTTATTTGAACGACGCTCATTTTCTATTGTGACAAAATTAGTGCCACCCTTTCCACTCACATCTACATACGTTACGCCTATATTTACTAAAGATTGTAGTAATTCTTTACTCATGCCAAATCCTACTTCTTTAATGATAACAGGTACACTTACGCGTTGAACAATTGCTTCCACATTTTCTAACCATGTCGAGAATTCTCTATTCCCTTCTGGCATCACTAATTCTTGTGGTGCATTCACATGTACTTGTAAAGCTTGTGCGTCTAATAATTCAACTGCTTTAACAGCTTTATCTACTGGTACATCTGCCCCTACATTACTAAATATAATGCCCTCAGGGTTTGTTTTACGTACAATGCTGAATGATTCAGCCATCTTAGGATTTCTTAAAGCTGCATGCGTAGATCCTACAGCCATAGCTAAGCCTGTTTCTCTAGCAACGACTGCTAACTTTTCATTAATTGTCTTAGTCCAATCACTTCCACCTGTCATTGCATTAATGTACAAGGGAAATGTCATATCAAAATTTGAAGTATGACTCGTTAAATCCACTTGATTCACATTGATATTTGGAATTGAATGATGTACAAACCTCATACGGTCAAAATCTGATTGAGGGACATCTTGTTGTGCCATTGCAATTTCTACATGTTCATTTTTTCTTTGCTCTCTTTGGATATCTCTCATGTAACAACCTACTTTCCTTAAACTATGTTCTATATTAAAACCACTTTTTCTTTTTAAAAAAGAGAATTAATGCAATTGAAATGAGTAACATTATAGTTAAACAAATAAAATAACCATAGTGCCATTTTAACTCTGGCATATATTCAAAGTTCATTCCATATACGCCTACTATAAATGTTAAAGGAGAAAATATAACTGACACGAGTGTCAATACTTGCATAATACTATTCATTCTAAAAGAAGAATAAGATTCAAAATTTTCTCGAATTTCATTTGTCATTTCTTGAGAGGTTCTAATAATATTATTTTGTTTAATAATATGATCATCAATATGTTGAATATACATTGAATGTTTATAATCTACAATTAAGTTACCTTCAGTCTTAATTGTATTCACAAGTTCTTGCATTGGGAATAATACACGTTTTATTTTTATAAGATTAGAACGTAATTGAAAGACATTATCCATTACTTTTTTACTATGTGTATCATCTACATGCGCATCTTCAAAGCTGTATACCTCATCTTCAATGGCATAAACAAAATCAAAATATTTATCTACCATCATATCAAGGATATGTATAACGATATCAGCACAATCTAAATCTGGATCATGTTTACGAGCATTTATATTGACAACTTCCATTAATGATTCAAAATGGTGTTGATGATAAGTAATTAATGTTTTTCCGTCTAGAAATACGTTCAATGCTATAGGAGTAAAATCATCTTTATGCATACTATGAAATACCATGTATTGGTAATCATCATAAGATTTATATTTAACTCGTGGTACCCCTTTAATAGCATCTTCTAATTCTAAATAATTAAAATTATAGTTTTCAATCAAAAAATCATTTTCTTCGGATGTTGCCTCTTCAAAATCCAACCACACAATAGTAGCATCATTAGGTACATCACTGATCTGTTCAACTTGAGTTAGTGGTTCGTTCTTAGTTTGATATCGAATTGTCATGGTCATCTTTCTGTTTCCTCCTATTTAACCATACGGTTATCATTCTACCATGAATTAAATATTGTGTATGTGTTATTTTATGTTAGTAAAGTATTTTTATAAAATTTCAAAGAAAGGATAAAATATTATGAACTATCCATTTATTATTCATAAAAGCGTAGTATCTTCTCAAGTTGATTTTAACCAACATATGCACGATGCAGAATATAATTCAATTTTCAGTGAAGTTATTAGTGAATTTAATCATTATAATGGTTTATCATTAAAAGAAAGAGAAGCGCTTAATTATACAACGTTTACAGTCGAAGAACATACAACCTATTTAAAGGAATTACACTTCGAAGAATCGTTTTCAGTTCGTGTTCGTATTTATGATTATGATGAAAAACGTGTTCACTTCTTTTTAGAATTATTTAAAAATGATGAAACTTTAGCTGCAACAAGCGAAATAATGATGATGGGTATTAATCGTTTAACACGCCGACCTGCTTCTTTCCCCACACACTATAAATCTAATATCCAAATATACTATGATTCTCAATATGATCAGCGCTGGCCTAAATCATTAGGACATCAAATCGGCATTCCAAAAAAAGGAGAGGCATAATGACAGAGACTATTTCTGAAATCTTAGAAAACACATTATTTGATCTTAGTGATACACTTAAACTACATTTAATTGAATTAAATGAAAATCGTTCATTATTTATGAATGGACCAAGTCAAGAGCTCATTCAACGAACATTTAATATCAGTTTCTACCAAGGACAAAAACAAGCGATAGAAGCATTAGATAGAAAAATTAAAACGACTACGGATGAGAATGATTTAATAGCTAATCTAAAAAGATATTCTCAAGACATTGAACAACAACTTTTAAATGTAATAGAATTACATACTACAACTTATGAATCCGAAGAAAACTTAAGGTTGGCACAATCTCTCGATACTTATTATCATTGTAAAGGTCAGCATGATATTATTAGTGAATTATTATTGCAAATCAATAAATATTCAATATAAAAAATATAGGACTAAAGTAAAATCTAACTCAATTCTACTTTAGTCCTTTATCATTATTCATGAATTGCCTTATTAATTTGTTTAATCACCTTATGAGATTCATGAATTGGGAATAACGCAAAGTCATGAAACATTTTTGGATACTCAAAAAATTGTATAGATTGATTATAAGTTTCCAATTCATATGCCAAACGTTGCATATCTGGATAATAAATTTCCTTACCACCACCAAACATTATAATTGGTGGCAATCCTTGTTTTATTCCATATATCGGAGAAATTAAAGGATTTGATAATGGTTCTTTATCGCTCCACACATTCATTATATTTTGAAGTCCTTGAATATTAACAAAACGATCTTTTTCAACCAAATTTTCAGTAATTTGAGGATTTGTCATTGTTGCATCAAGCATCGGAGAAATTAAACATATTTTATATGGTAACGTTTTGCCATTTTCTACTAATTGTTGTACATAACTAAGTGCAAGTGCTCCACCAGTTCCATCACCCATAATAACAATGTTTTCATTATTAACTTCACTTAATAACGATTCATATACATTATTAATTGCTTTAAATGTATCTTTAAGATGAAACTCTGGTGCTTTAGGATATATCGGTAAAACGACCTCATATAAAGTGTTAAGTGCAAGTTTGTCCATTAATCTCCAATGGAATGGAGAAGGTTGTAATGTGTTGTATCCACCATGAATATACAAAATTTTCTTTTTAGTTTCGTGACGAAAATTAAATCTAAACACTTGCATATCTCCTAAAGATAATTTATCAAGATTTGCTTTCACATTTAAAGTTGGAGGTTGCTTATGTTTCGCTCTATTAATATCTTTTCTACGCTCCATAAACGATTCAAATTCGTCTTTACTCTTAAACTGAATTGAGCGATTATGTAGTAAATATTTATTAACAATTCTATTTACCATACGTGTTTTCATAAAATTTTTACCTACCTTATAAATTTATAAAATTAATCAAACTTTATTACAGAAAGCTTAAAAAACGATATAATACTATTTATATGATTAAAAATGAGCAATCTAGTTCATATAATTGCCTATTGCATATTAAATTCAGTATAAATGAGTCAACTATAGAAAACAAATGAATGACGGCAAAGGAGTAATAATAATGCAAAATCCTAATAGATATCAAACAAACCGCCCCCCATATGCTCGTGTTAACCAACAAGCTTATTATGGTAAAAAGAAAAATTCGTGGATAAGTTTAATTATACATATCATCATTCTTATACTTGTAGGGATTACTTGTTATAGCATGTATAAACAGCCTATTCTAAATTTTGTTCTTGCAAATCAAGCGATTGATTTCTCTGAGATTAAAAATTTTCAAAATACAACTACTCAGATTGGACCACTCAATATTAATATTAGTGAAGTCGCTAACTTACAAGGTGTAATCGATAAATTTATTCTAGCTTTTAATATATTTTTCGTTTTATGTATTGGCAGCATGATTATTTCAATTTTAACCATTGTATTTAATAGAACGATTTTAAAAGTGATTAATTTCATCATTATCGCTGTTGCGTTAATAATTGCTTTTTCCTTTAGTTATACAATTCAAATGTTAGGAAAGCAAATCTCTCAGAACTTGCATTCCTTTTTCTTAGATTTGGCACCAAATCAAATTATTACTGAAGCAGATGCTATTCACAATGCACTGATCTTACTTTCAAGTAGTTTAGCGTTATTATTTATAAGCTTTTTCTTTAGAAATCGTTATCCTAGAATCAAATAGAAATGTAGTCTCATTTTTTATATTTAATAAAATAAAAAGGTATTGAACGTTTTATATGTCCAATACCTTTTTATATATTAAAATTTATTACTTTCTTTACTCATCAATCTGTCATGTTCAGCTTCAGCACCTTTTTTACCTTTTAAGAATAAACTTAAAACGAATGCTAAGACACTTAATGCTGTAGCAATCCAAAACGCATCATTGATCCCTTCGATTGAGGCTAATTTATTTACATAAGTCAAGATAACTTGTAATGCACCTTGTTGACCCCCATATTGTGCTGCCATTTCACGTACATGATCTTGAATGACTGGATTAGTTTTATCTAATTCAGTTGCAAATGCATTCAGATGATTTGTAGATTGAGTTGTCATTACAGTAACGAGAATCGCAGTACCAATTGAACCAGCTAATTGTCTCATCGTATTTAAGAACGCATTACCATGAGAAATTAAACGAGGTGGTAAAGCATTGATAGCTGCAGTCATTAACGGCATCATAACAAATGCCATACCTATTGAACGTATTACATAAATACTCATAATATGAAGATAAGAAGTATCCATATTCAGTTTTGTTAATTCATACGTTCCGTAAGTCATCACTGCAATACCGAATAAAGCAAGTGGTTTAAGACCAATTGTATCAAGTAATTTACCAGCAACAGGTCCTAATACCCCCATTAATAATGAACCTGGTAATAATAGTAAACCAGAATCTAATGCTGAGAAACCACGTAAATTTTGAAGATATAATGGTAATAAAATCATACCTCCGAATAAACTCATCATTACTACCATGTTTATAATAGTAGTAAGTGTGTATGTTGGTGATTTTAGCACTTCTAAATTAAGCATTGGTGCTTTCATTGTTAATTCACGAATAGCAAATAAGATGATGAACACAACACCAATGATAAACATTATAACGATTTCAGTTGAACCCCATCCTTTGTTACCAGCTTCACTAAAACCATATAATAAAGCACCAAATCCAATTGTACTATATACGATACCACGATAGTCTGCTTTTGGATTGATTGTTTTTTGATAAATTTTGAACCATGCTAATCCAAATAAGAAAGCAAGTAGTCCTAAGATAAACATCATATAGAACATGATATTCCAATGATAATTTTGGACGATGTAACCAGATAATGATGGACCAATCGCTGGAGCAAGAATCATTGCGATACCCATTGTTCCCATTGCCATACCACGTTTTTCAGGTGGGAAAATGGTAACAATTACATTAGATCCTAATGGCATTAATATCCCTGCACCAATCGCTTGTAAAACACGTCCTCCCATCATAATTGGGAAGTTAGTTGAAATACCACAAACTAATGAGCCAATTGTAAATAATACAAGCGCTATTAAAAATAGCTTACGATATGAATATTTATTAAATAAGAACGCACTTATTGGTATTAAAATACCGTTTACTAACATGAATCCTGTCATCAACCATTGTCCAGTTGAAGCAGAAATATTGAATTCTGTATTAATTCTAGGTAAAGCTACATTAAGTAATGTTTGGTTTAAAATTGCGATAAACATACCAAACAACATAGCAGCTAAAATTTTGCCTCTTGTAATCCCTTTACCGAAGACAAAATCTTGGTTTTGATTTTTTATACGTTCGTTCACACGTCCTTCTTGTGAATCAGGATTAATAGGTTCATAAATAGAATCTTTGGAAAGATGTTGATTATTAACATCTCTATCATTATGATTTACTGTATCTTCAGAATGCGTATTGCGTTGTTCATCGTCTGAGTAATGTAAGGAATGTGAAGTTTGCTTTTGCTCAGGATGAATTTGTTCTGAAGATGAATCTTGTTGCTCTTGTTCTTCTTCAAAATGATTTTTTCTTTTATCATTATTGATATCGTTACCTTCCTTATAATGAGATTGGTCATTATTAAAGTAACGCTTTTTCTCTTCACTGATCTGAGGAGATGATGCATTCTTTGCATCGTTATTTTGTTCTAAGTCACTCATTTTAAATTTAGATGGATTATTTTGACTCTTAGATTCTTCATTTACTTGTTGTCCCTTTGATTGATTTAATTTAGATTTATGACGTGATTTCAACACGAATAAATTAATTAAACCAACTAAAATGACCGCTGCAACGATATATCCAATAATGAAGGTCACTGTCATTTTATGACCCCCTTAGTCTTTATGAATTTTAACTTCAGCGTTCATTCCAGGAACAACATTTTTAGATGGTTGTGAGTCTAAAGAAATTTTCACAGGAATCACTTGTGAAACTTTAGTATAGTTACCGTCACTGTTTGATGATGGCATTAATGAGAAACTATTTGCAGTTGCTTTTCCGATTTCTTTAATTTTACCATCGATTTTAGAATCTTGACCATCGATTGTTACATCAACTTTATCGCCTTTTTCAATGCTGCTTAAATCATTTTCATCGATATTAGCTGTAATGTATAAATCATCTAAATTATATGCATAAGCAATTGGTGAACCTGCTTGAGCGATAGAACCTTCCATTCCATCAGTTTTAGCAATTGTACCATCTTGTGGCATTTTAATTTTTTGATCTTGAGTTTGACCATCTTGACTTTGAGCAGTTACTTCTGCGACTGTGTCACCTTTTTTCAATTGATCGCCTTGTTTTGCGTCAAAAGATTTAATTTTTCCAGATGCTGGACTCGCAATTTTAATTTGATTACCGTCAACTTTAGCGTTATCAGTTGTTACATAGCTAGTTGCATTATGATAGAAATAAAATCCAACTACTCCGATAATAACTAAAGCAACGATAGTAATGATATTGATTAACACCATTTTCTTCATTGAATTTTCCTCCTATTTGCTTTTAAAAATCACTTTATATATTATAAAGACATATCAATAAAAAAAACACCAACAAAACTTAAAAAATTGTCGGTTATTTTTTAAATTTAGGTGACATGCATGAAATTAAAAGCGAAATATAAAATTATAATAAGTATGATCGATTTGCTAGAAGATTATCCCTTCGAACAAATTTCAATTAAAATGATATGTGCACAAAGTAAAATTAATCGTTCAACATTTTATGATAATTTTCAGGATAAATATGACTTATTGTCTACAATCCAAAGTTACCATCTAAATAAGTATGAAAAATTATTAAAAGCACTTTCTAATAATTTTCACAATATAAAAAAAGAGCCTGAAAAAGTATTTAAATTCTTTCATATTATTCTTAAATATATATATAGAAAGAAATCTTTTTTTCACGCTATTTTCATCTCACATCCAAATAGAAGTTTAGTTATGGACTACTTAGATATTACAAAGAAATATTACGATAAGATTTTAGTTGAAAATGAAACTTTAATTCAAAATAGAGGACTTTTTATTTCTTATACTATTAGCGGTCAAATTGGAGTAATTCTTTATTGGCTAAGAAGCGGTTGCCAAGAAAGTCCTAAAGAAGTAGCAAATTCTTTATTATCCAATACAATTAAGTTACAAAGATAATAAAGAAGGGAGCAAGACAGAATCAAATTAAATTTTGTTTTGCTCCCTATTTATTTATCTTTTTGTTTTAAACACTTTAAAATTAATAAGGTGTAAAATAATAAGGATCACAATTGCACTAATAATGATTATTAAATAAGGCATACTGTTATATTCTCCTTTTACATTTACCAAAGGTGTAACAATACCTCCAAATAAAAATTGTACAAGTCCTAACAAACTGGAAGCACTACCATTACCAGTGGTACTTTCCTCCATCGCAATAGAAAAACCTAAAGTAGCTACACCTGTAACTGGAGCTACTAATGTTATAAAACCAATCACTAAAAAAATGAATGGTCCATGTTGGATGAGCGTTAACGAAACAATACATACACCAATAATTTGGATACATGTCAATAACCTTAAAAGTGTTTGCGTGTGAATATAATCTATTAATTTTCCTGTTAATTGACTCGAGATGATTAATGTTATTCCTATTCCAGCAAACATCCAACTAAAATGCAGTGGAGATACACCATACATTTTTTGAACTAAAAACGGTGAAGCAGAAATGTAACTAAATAATAATATAAATGAAACACCTTGTATTAGCATGGGTAGTACAAAACGTGGTGTACCTAATAAGCTTTTAAAATTCTGAAATATCACTTTGACACCACTGCTATCTCTATACTCTAAACTTAAAGATTCTGGTATTTTTGTTAGACTCCCCATTACCATTAATATACCGAAGATAGTTAATATAACAAATACGACTCTCCAAACTGCTACACTTAAAATGATACCTCCAAGCGCAGGTGCAATAACCGGAGCAACACCATTAACTAGCATTAATAAAGATAGAAATTTAGTTAATTCATTACCTTTATATAAATCACTTGCAATGGCTCTTGAAATAACTGCCGCGCCTCCCCCAGTAATACCTTGTAAAAGTCTTAAGATAATCATAAGCCATATGTTATGAACAAATATGATTCCGAGACTTGCAAGAGTAAAAATAGTCATAACAATAATTAAAGGTTTTTTACGCCCCATACTATCGGAAATCGGTCCTACAAATAAATTACCAATTCCAAGGCCAATCATAAAAAACGATAGTGTCAATTGAGCATTAGCAGTCGTAGTGTTGAAATCATTTTTCAATTCAGGTAAACCAGGTAAGAACATATCAATCGCTAAAGGTCCTATAGCAGTCAACATACCTAGAATAATAATAAATAACAAGGAATGCTTATCTTGGTTATGTCTTTGTTCCATTTAAATATTCTCCTTAGAATCTATTTAATGTTTATAATTTGCAATATTCCATTATCTTTATCTTCTTCTATTTCATAAGTGACATATTCTATTTCTCCGCGTTGATTAATTTGTTGTACTTTAGCTTTAATAATATCTCCACTTTGAGTTGCACTTAACAACTGTGAGAACTCAAAATGTTTTGAATCACTTAAATGATTTTTTATATCTATATATGCATCAGACTTATTTTTTAGAAATGGACTTATTATATCAAAATTTTGTTGATTAATAGCATTATTTAGAGCATAGGTATATTGATTAAAAAACGGTTCTAACGTAACTCTAAGTATGCTTTCTTCTTCAGTTTTCTTTGAAATATAATCAGAAATTTTATCTTCATCAAAGTCCAGTATTGCACTATTAATATTTCCTAAATCTTTTGCTTTTATTGTTTTACTTGTAGACGTAAATGTTTTGTCTTTAACCATACCTGTAGCTGAAACACTAATGTCTTTATTTTGAGGATACGGACCATATGTTTTTGATGCATCATATTTCATTTCTTTATCATTAATAGTTACTTTTAATGTGTTTTTATCTAAGTCACTTTTACCCTTTAATTTAACTTTAAGTGAAGCTTCGTTAAAGTTCTCATTAACATCTACAGTATTTCCTTTAGCATATCTAAAATCAAATTTCATTTGACCTGTAAAATGACCATATTCCGTGTCTTTTTCAGTATCGATAGCATAAACACCTGGAATGTATTTACCAATAGAAGTTGCTTGATTCGCCTTTGCGTGAATGACTCTACGTTTTCCACCAGCTTTAAATTCATATTTTGTATCTATTTTCGGCTTAACAATAACAGTTTTTGTAGGTGGTCTATAACTCATATTATTAAAGATTAAAAAACGCGTTCCATTTTTACTAATTTTTAATACATTTTTATCTGTTTTTGTTTGTATATAGGCAGAATCATGGTTACTTTTATTTAATTTATCTGTTGTGTGTTTGACATCGTGAATAAATTTCACCATTCCAACTTCATCTTTAATATATTGAATATAAACACTTGCTTCTTCATCATCTACAGGAACATCTTTAGTACTAATTAATGTAGCTACTTTTTGAGCATCGTTGTTATCAATCGCGTTTACAAGAATTTTAGTTTGAGCTTCGGGAGAATTGAAATTTCTTAATAGTATGAAAACAATACCAATTAAAATAATAATGAAAGTTATAATGACCCACGGAATAAACTTTTTAAATTTTAAATTAGATTGTTCTGATTGAGAGGACGATGTTGCTTTATTTTTTTCTTTTGGTATCATATTTCCGCAATTAGAACATTGCCTATCACTTTTATTTAATTCTTGTCCACAATAAGGACATTGTTTCATTTTGTCATCAACTTCCTCTCATAAGATGCAACGTCATTTACATTTTTCACACAAATATTATAACCCTTTTTTCTTGTGAAGATAACTTCCGATTAACGTTATTTTACCTTAGCATTAAAATGCTTCACACGTTCATCTATAATATAAAGCACACTCAGAACTTTTTCTATATCATTACTAGATAAGTCTTTAACCATATCATTCACAATTTGACTTATAATTTCGTTATTTTCTTCCGTATATTGGCGCCCTTTCTCTGTTAAGACAATATACTTTAAGCGTTGATCTATTTTATCGTTAGGCTTCTGTAATGCAACAAAGTCACTTTCTATTAATTTTTTTATACGACGACTTACTGCCGCTTTATTAACCCCTTGTTTTTCAGTAATTTCTGTTATAGATAAAGCTTGATGATGACTGAGTAATCGTAGTACATTCGATTGTTCAGTAGAAACACCATATTTTACTTGTTGATCTTTTAAAAGTTTAGACGTTAATGTATTTGTATCGTTTATGAAATGTTTCATAAATTCAATATGATTTTTTGAGATTCTACTCATTACAAATCTCCTTACTTAAATAATTTCATATATTGTGCAGTTAATTTTTATACTCTGTTAAATAATATCAATAATTTTCCACGTTGAAAACAAATAGAAAAATATAATAGTTGCTAAATTGTGACCCTTTCATTACATTTAAATATATAAATAGATATGAGGTTATCAAATATGCTAGCAATCATTTTATTATTTATTGTTTTAATTATTATCCTAAGTGTTTTGTTTAATATAAGACACTTTATCTCTCTTTCTTTTTTTATTACAAGCGTAATATTATGTTTCACCATTAGTCTCATTAATATCATGACCATGACCCTACCAACTGGATTGTTTATATTAATTATCATTTCTACCATCGGTTTGCTTGTCAAACATTCTCATCTATTCAAAATTAAAAAAGGAATCCGTTTCTTAAAAAAAATGTTTCGTAGATTAATAAATGGTGTCTTATTTATTGGTATATTTATATATCTTAGTACAATACCATTACCTATTTTAAATGGCATGTTTTTATGGATTGCTTTAATGTTATTTAGTGCTTGTTACGCTTTCATTATATATTTAATTTTTTCTTCTGCATTTGAACGTGCTAAAACCCATAAACAATATGATATGATTCTTATACTTGGCGCAGGTATATTCAATGAAACAGTCACTCCTATGCTAGCCTCTAGACTGGATAGAGCTTTAGAAATCTATAAAGTACAGTCGCATAATTGCAATATATTGGTAAGTGGTGGTCAAGGTCCTGACGAACCAATTTCAGAGGCCTTAGCAATGAAGAATTATCTCATTAAATGTGGTGTGTCATCTTCTTCAATATTGATGGAATCACAATCAAGCAGTACATATGAGAACTTTTTATATTCTAAATCTTTCATTAATACATCGTTTGAAAATGTCCCTAGTATTTTATGTGTGACGAGTCAATTTCATATTTTAAGAGCCTTACGTTTTGCACAAAAGTTAAATATAAAAATAATAGGATTAGGAAGTTCAACGCCTTATCATTTTCTAGATAAAGCGCTCTTACGAGATTTTCTTGCACTTATATATCAATATAAATTACTTTTGACTTTGTATTTAGTCGGAGTATTTATAGCGTCAATTTGGATATTACTTTAATATACAAAAAGTCTGGATCATTTTCTTATATGATCCAGACTTTTCCATAGTATGAATACTATTCACTTTTTAATTAAGTATTTTGCCGTCTTCTAATTTTACAACGCGATCAGCATAGTCAAATAATCGCTCGTCATGTGTAATCATAATACCTACCATCTGTTCAGATTTTATACGTTCCTTAATCATCTCTACTACTTTCGTAGCACGACTTGCATCTAAACTTGCTGTTGGTTCATCTGCAAGAATGATTTTAGGATTATTTGTAAAGGCACGCATAATTGCTACACGTTGCTTTTCTCCTCCTGATAACATATGTGGAAATGCATCCAAACGATCTTTGAGACCAATTTCTGTTAATAAATATTTAGCATTTGAAACGGCTTCTTTTTTATTTACTCCCGCTTCCTTAGCAATAACAGTGAGTTGTTCTTCAACCGTTAGATAAGGCACAAGATGTGACGATTGAAAAATAAAACCAATATCATTAAGTCTTAATTCTGTACTATTTTTATAATTTGAATACAAATCATGACCTTCATATAATATCTTACCATCAGTAGGTGTTAACAACCCACCTAATATATTTAATAGTGTCGATTTACCTGAACCTGATGCACCATTTAAAATAATAAACTCTCCTGGTTGAACGTCTAAATTAATATCCTTTAATACTTTTGTCTTCGCTAAACCTTCTCCAAATGTTTTACTAATATGTTCGAGTTTTAATGTCATTATTCCATACCTCCAATAGCATCAATTGGATCCACTTTTACTACTTTGATAAATGATAGTAAGGCACCGATAAATCCTACAATAAGAAAAATAACAATCATTAATAAAATTGTACCGTAACCTAAATAAAATGGCATCGTAACTGGCATAATTAAACTTAATATTAAAATAAGTACTGTGGCTAAAATAACACCAACCATGGTAGTTAAAATAATCTCTATAATTAATGAGCTTAATAAATGTCTCGTTTTAATACCTACTGCTTTTAATATGCCTATTTGTGAGATTTTTTGAATGGTCATAACATAAAAGAATGCACTTAATACAATTGCTGTAATCACAAACAAACTAATTATCATTAAATTCAATGGCATTTGTTCTGCTTGGTAACTTGCAATGTTATCAGTCAATGTTTTTTCACTAACAGTTGTTACATTAGAAATATCATTAATTCTATTTTTATCTTTTTTACTTAATTCTTTAACTGGATAGAATGTAGAATAATTTTTATTAAGCGTTTTAAAATCTGAATGATTCATCATAACCATTGAACTATGAGAATACATTGTATCTTCAATAATACCACTTACTTTATAAGCTTCTTTATGACCTTTAAACTTAATCATATCTCCTTTTTTTACATCTTGTCCCGTTAATTTATCATTTATTGCAACTTCATGTGAATGATTAGGATAGCGACCTTCTTTTAAAGAGGGACGATCTTCTTTAGAAGTAGAGAACGTAAGAATATCTTGATCTTGTTGTTTTAATTTTAATGTTTGTGGTCCAAGATGTGTTGCTTGTTGATTTATAATATCTTCTATCTTATTTTGTTGATTTGAATCAAGTTGTGATGTTTCAATTTTAGGTTCTTTCATTTTTTCAATAATATATGTTTGTGCATTTTGATTATTTAAAAATGACACATTTTCTCTCGCTAAACCTTGAGCTAAACCATTAATAAATAATACCATACTCCCTAGTAAGAAGATGATTAGCATAATTAATATATATCGAAACTTATAAAATTTTATTTCTTTCCAAGCTAAATTCATTTCTTTTTCCTCCCTATTTATCTTTATTAAACAGTATAGAGAGTAAATATGAACTGAATATGAACAACAAAGAAAATTGTCTTAGATTTTAAAGATTCGTATAATAATTAGAAAAGGAGCGAAAAGTAAATGATAAAATGTTTAATTGTAGATGATGATCCAAAACTCTTGCATTACGTTTCTAAACATTTAGAAGCGGATCATATAAAAACCGTGACACATTCGAGTGGAGAACAAGCATTAAAATATCTTAATCATCATCGCGTGGATATCACAGTTGTAGATATTATGATGACAGGTATGGATGGATTTGAATTATGTCAATTATTAAAAGATCACTATCAATTACCAGTTATTATGCTAACAGCACGAGATGCATTAAGTGATAAAGAACGCGCATTTGTCAGTGGCACAGATGACTATGTAACTAAGCCATTTGAAATTAAAGAATTATTATTTAGAATTCGTGCCGTTTTGCGTCGTTATCAAATTAATACACAAAATAAGATTGAAATAGGAAATGTCATTTTAAATGATGAATTTATGGAGGTAAGTGTAGCATCTAAAAAAATGAATCTTCCTACTAAAGAATTCCAACTCCTATTTTTATTATGCACTCATCCAAGACAAATTTACACAAGAGAGTCTATTATTGAAAAAATTTGGGGTTTCGATTATACAGGCGATGAAAGAACAGTAGACGTTCATATTAAGCGTTTAAGAACACGGTTAAAAAAATTAGAGGCAACTATTGAAATTCAAACAGTAAGAGGTCAGGGATACAAGGTGAATAAAGATGTTTAAAACACTATATAGTCGCATTGCAATTTATACTATTACTGTGATTATTTTTAGTGCATTAGTTAGCTTTTTCATTGCAAATATACATTATCATTTCAATCTCAAAGAAAATAATGACACTAAAATTATGCGTACGTTAAAAGAAGCTCGTACTTATGAACATCAACTTCCTTCAAAATACGTAAAATCTTATTTTCAACATTTAGGACAAATGAATTATCAAATCGTTACCGTCGATAAACAAGGACAAAAAACATTTTATGGTGAACCTTTTAGAAAAGATACACTGTCCTCATCATCTATTAACCAAGTTATGCGTGGTCATGATTATCACGGTATAAAAAACAAACCTTTTGAATTATTCGTGACAGGTTTCTTTGATAATGAAACTGATAACACTGTGGGTATAAGATTTTATGAAGACCATGAACCTATAGCAGTATTTATGCGACCAGATATAGGTAAAACATTCGGCGAGTTTAGAATATTTTTATTGGTATTACTTATTTTCTTATTGTTGATATCTATTTCACTTGTTATTGCTTCAACATACTCAATCATTAAACCTATTAAAAAGTTAAAAATGGCGACCGAACAATTAATGAATGGGAATTTTGAAACACCCATTTCTCATACACGTCATGATGAAATTGGAACTTTACAGTTTCGTTTTGATACCATGCGTCAGTCATTAAAACAATTAGATGACATGCGTCAACATTTTGTTCAAAATGTTTCACATGAAATTAAAACACCTCTTACACATATTGAAAGACTATTAACTGAATTACAATTTGCGCATTCAGAAGATGAACGTCATAGCTTAATCAATGATATTCATTTAGAAATTACACGTCTTAGTAACTTAATAAAAGAACTACTATTACTATCTGAATTAGATAATGCGAATCACTTATCTGTTGACGATAATTTAGAATTATCTTCACTCATTACTGATATCATTCGACATGAACAATACACGATTGATGATAAATCATTGATGTTATTATCTGATATGCATAAAATATATTTCCAAGGAAATCGTCGCCTTTTACATCAAGCATTTTCGAATCTAATTCAAAATGCTATTAAATATTCAGATATAAATGGCATTATCGATATTACTTTGAATCAAGAAAATAATCATATTATTTTTGCGGTAACAAATGAAGGACAAACTATTTCTAAACAAGCGATACCACATCTATTTGATCGTTTTTATAAACTCAATGCTAGTGATAATAGTAATGGTTTAGGACTAGCAATTACTAAGTCCATCATTGATTTACATCACGGTAAAATATGTGTATCTAGTGATTCTGAAAATGGCACGACATTTAAAATTCTATTTCCGCATATCCTATTTTAACTTAATCGAAAAAACAGGCAGTGTTAAAAATGACACTACCTGTTTTTTCGATTATTTCACATTTAAATATTTTCTTACTTCTTTATTTACTGCGTTATAAACTTCTTCGTGCTCATTAAGCTTAAGTCCGTATGATGGGATCATCTCTTTAATTTTTGGAATCCAAGCATCAAATTCATTTTTGTAACAGCGTTTTAATACATCTAGCATGATATCGACAGCTGTTGAAGCTCCTGGAGAAGCACCTAATAATGCTGCAAGTGATCCATCATCAGAAGTAATGACCTCTGTACCAAATTGTAAATTTCCTTTACTATCTTCTGTATCTTTAATCACTTGAACACGTTGTCCAGCAATAACAACTTCCCAATCTTCGTCTCTAGCATTCGGTAAAAAGATTCTTAAATCATTCATTCGATCTTTATGACTAAGCATTAATTGGGAAACTAAGTATTTAGTTAAATTAAATTCTTTAACTCCTGCTGTTAACATCGTCACAATATTATTCGGTTTAACAGAACGAATTAAATCTAAATTGGATCCTGTTTTCAAAAATTTAGGTGAGAAGCCTGCAAACGGTCCAAATAATAGAGAGCGTTCTCCATTTACAAATCGTGTATCTAAATGTGGTACAGACATCGGCGGTGCTCCAACATCTGCTTTACCATATACTTTTGCATAATGACGTTCAATAACGTCTTTGTTTTTACAACGTAAGAAAAGACCACTTACTGGGAAACCACCTACATGTTTAGACTGCTTAATTCCAGTTTTTTGTAGAAGTGGAAGACTTGCTCCTCCAGCACCAATGAACACAAACTCAGATTCAAACGTGTGAATTGTATTAGACTTCAAATCTTTGACAGTCACTTTCCAATAACCATTATTTAATCTTTCAATATTTTGAACTTCTTGATGATACGTAACATCTACTTTATGTTCTTTTAAATTAGAAATTAATTTTTTAGTGAGTGCTCCAAAGTTTACATCTGTACCAGTTTCATCCCGAGATAATGCAATAGGAACGGGTGATGTTCTACCTTCTACCATTAACGGCACCCATTCAACAATTTTATCTCGATCTTCTGTGATTTCCATTTTTTGAAATAAAACATTTTCTTTTAAAGCTTTTACACGTTTTTTCAAAAAGTCTACGTTTAAAATACCTTTAACAAAGCTCATATGTGGCACAGATTGAATAAAATTACCTGGATGTTCTAGTTGACCAGTTCTAACTAGATAAGCCCAAAATTGTTTAGATACTTGGAACTGTTCATTAATTTTAATTGCTTTTGTTACATCAATACTGCCATCTTTATTTTCTTTTGTATAATTCAATTCACATAGAGCTGAATGTCCTGTTCCAGCATTATTCCATACATTAGAACTCTCCTCACCTGATTGTTCCAATTTTTCGAAAATTTTAATTTCTTTTTCTGGAGATAAGTCTTTTAGTAATGTTCCTAATGTTGCGCTCATTATTCCGCCACCGATTAAGATGACATCTGTTTTGCTATGTTCTATATTCATAACAACCCAGTCCCCCTTTTATAATCACATCTTCAGTCGAAATAAACACGACCATTTTTAATTTAAAACGCTTTCTTTAATTGATAAAAAAATAAATATTAATTTGACGTTAAAAGCGTAAATAACATTTTAATTACTATAGTAATTATATACATAATTTCTCTTTGAAAAAAGTATTTACACGAATTATCACATTATTTTATCTCTATTTTCAAAAATATTTTAATTTCATTATAAAGCTCACAACATTTATACAGTTGGTTTATTACATGCTATAATTTTTATAATATTATTAATAACGAGGTACAATCATGAAATCATTTACATTTTTAATGCATAATATATACGCCTTAGGTGGCACAGTTAAAGCAATGACTGAACTAGCAAATACCTTAGCGGACAAAGGTCATAACGTTGAAATTATCTCTATTTTTAGAGCTAAAGATATGCCTTACTTCAAACTTAATTCTTCTATTAAAATAAAGTCCTTAGTTGATTATAGATTAAAACCACAAAATGTGATTTCTATCTTTATGAATCGACTGAATAAATACACTCCTTTATTAAAGCCTATCTACCTTTCAAAACATGAGCCTGGTTTAAATCAATTCTCCAAGTATATTGAACATAAACTGATACGTGCAATTAATGATATAGATACCGATGTACTCATAGGTACAAGAGCAAGTTTTAATATATTTATTTCTAAATATTATCATGGACATGCAATGACAATAGGTATGGAACATATGAATTTAAATGCCTATCCCAAAGCGTATCGACAAGAAATATTAGATGCTTATCAACATCTAGACGCACTAACCACTTTAACTCATACTGATAAAAACCATTATGAATCATTCATTGAAACACCTGTATATGTCGTTCCTAATATTATTCGAACTAAAAAATTAAATTTACCTAAAAAAAATATTATTTTAAGTGCCGGACGTCTAGAATATGAAAAAGGTTATGATATTTTAATCGAAAGTGTCCAACTCATTAAAGATACGCTTAGACAGAAAAACTATAAAATCGAGATTTATGGTGAAGGTCAAGAACATCAAAATTTACAAGAAACTATTAATCATTATCAGCTTAATGACTTAATAACCATACATCCAGCCACTCAACACCTTAATGAAAAATTGGCACAAAGCCGACTGACTGTCGTTCCTTCACGAAATGAAGGGTTTGGAATGGTCATATTAGAAGCAATGGCTCAAGACAATATTGTTATTAGTTTTAAAGATACACTTGGACCTTCACAACTGATTCAACATAATAAAAATGGTTATTTAGCAGACTATGCGAATGCACAATCATTAGCAAAATATATTGATCTTGCTATTCAAAAGAGAACGCATTCAGAAAATATGATTAAATCGAGTCATCAAACTCTTGAACATTATTCTCCAGATAAAATTTACGATTATTTTTATTCTATTTTCAAATAAAAAAGGATTGCAATCGGAATTCTCCGAATTGCAATCCTTTTAATGATATCTACATAAATATAGATAAGATAAATGTCCAAATACAGATAAAGATAAGTAGTCCAATACTATATTTCAGAGTCATTTTAAGTAATTCTGACTCTTTACCCACTTGTTTTACAGCTGCTGTTGCAATTGCAATAGATTGTGGTGAAATCAATTTAGCTGCAACCCCACCAACAGTATTAGCTGCAACAAGTAATGGTGCACTTGTACCAATTTGTTGTGCTACAGAAGCTTGGATTGGTGCAAATAATGAGTTGTTGTTTACTACTGAACCTGTCATAAACACACCGATCCAACCTAATACTGGAGATAAGATTGGGAAGACGCCACCTGCTTTTGCAATACCTTGACCCATAGCTGCACTTAAACCACCATAAGTTGTGATCTTAGAAATTGCTAAGATGAAGCAAATTGTTACAATTGGTAACCATAATTCTTTAAATGCTTCGACAAATAAACGCCCTGCATCACCAAAGCTAACTTTTTTAGACATTAATACTGTAATAATAATTGTTAGTAAAATGGCAGTACCAGTTTGACCAATAAAGTTAAAAGTTAACATAATTGGTTTGTGTGTAACATCACTGTATGTGCCTGGTAAATTGAAATTAAATACTAATGCTGATAAAGGACCATTTGGTGCAAATAAGTTTTTGAAGAATGTTGCACTCCAAATCATAACAATAATAGTTAAGATAATGAATGGACTCCATGCATATAGAATTTCTTTACCACTATGCGGTTTAACCGCTTCTGGTTTAACATCTTTTTGAATTCTAAAGATATTTTTCGGTTGAACTTTTTTAGAAAATACTGCTAAAACTCCCATTGTTACTAATGGTGGAATAATATCAGCTAATTCTGGTCCAACAAATACTGTAATTAAACCTTGTAATACAGTAAACGTAATTGATGCTACCAAAATTTGAGGTAATGTTTCTTTAATACCTTTAAATCCATCAATAATAAAGATTAATAAGAATGGAATAATAAAGTTAATAATTGCCAAAGTTAAAGTAGATGTTTGAGAAACAGCCATGGCTTGTACGTGACCTGGTAAATGAAGTGTATTCACAATACCTACTGGAATACCAATTGCACCAAATGCACCTGAAGCCGCATTAGCAATTAAACATAACATTGCTGCTTGTAAAGGTTTGAAACCTAATTGAGCAAGTAATAATGCACAGATTGCAATTGGCACACCAAAACCAGCAGCACCTTCTAAGAAACCATTAAACGCAAAACCAATTAATAGTAATTGAATACGTTGGTCTTGAGAGATACTCATGATACTATCTTGAATTGTGCTAAATTGACCTGATTCTTGAGTCGTTTTATATAATAAAACGGCCATAATAACAATATAACCAATTGGAATAATACCTTGATAGAATCCCTCGATTACACCGCCTGTCGCAATACCACCTGGTAATTTAAAGAATGGGATAGCGATAAGTAAAGTCACTACTAAAGTAGTAATTGCTGCATAAATACCTTTCATTTTAAACACTGTTAAACATAACAAGAATAAAATGATTGGAATCGCTGCAATCAAACTAGATAACACTAAGTTACCAAAAGGGTTAAAAGAATGTACTAACATAGTTTAAACGCTTCTTTCCTTAATATTTTATTATATTGATGAATTATCTAGCTAAACAACTAAAAATTCACTTTTCTAATTTTAACAGGTATTCACAAAAATTAACATATTGTAATCAAGTTAAAATTAGAATATTACACTTTTTATTTTTGTGAATATTTTCACAAAAATAATATAACATTTCTTATCACAATTGACAATACTGTAAAAATAATTTATGTCAACAATAGTAGTAAGATCTATTTGAATTTTCATAAACATATGATTTTATATTATCATTCATGTAAATATGAATTTTTTAAAAGTGCATGGTAAAATAAAAATATGAAATTTAGGAGTTAAAGGATAATGCATAATGATTAAACAAATAAATATATCTAATATGTCACATCTAGATATACAACTTAATAAAGCTAAATCTGCAGGGTATTCACATTTTATCCCCTATTCTAACGAAATAAAAATTAATCAAGACATGCTTAATGCTGTCTCATTAGGTGAACATTCTATTGCGGTTGATTACACAATCCATGGTGTTTATCTTAATGATTGTCGTTATTTTGGGAATGATAAATTAAGTTTTCTCGCTTGGATGAATAATATTAATCATTATCCAAATATCATTTATAATATTGATACTGCGTTGATTTACCTTTCAAAATATCAAATTCAATCTATTATGGATCTAGCAGTCATCACTATTTTAAAAAATGAGATCGATATAGATGGACATGTGGTTTTTGATTTTATTGAGGAAATACAGACATCTAGTTCATTTTGGAATTCGTTAGATACAAGAGAAATTAAAATTGCCAATCACTTTGATTTAAATAAACTAGCTTATATCCACGGCCATTCGATTCCATTTCCTAAATATAAGCATCCATTAGCTGACGAAACTCTTCGTTTTGCTGATAGCTGGCTTGTAACAACAAAATTTAAATTGCCTAAATGGATGTACAATAAAATTCATCAACGTGCGATTCAAAATCATAAAAAACTAAGTTATGTCTATACTAAAGATACATCCAAATTGAAAAATCATGTCGTATTTTTAGGATTCGATTATGGCTATAGAGGTAACTCTAAATACCTTTTTAATTACTTTGTAAAACGAAATCCAACAACAGAAGCTTATTACATTACAAACGATAGACATGGACCATATTTCCTTCCTATTGATGCAGAACATAATAAAGAACTTATTGAAACTGCCAAAATTGTAGTCATTGAAAGTTATATGCCTGAAGCGTATCAACCTAATGGTACAGTCATTCAATTATGGCATGGTACGCCTATTAAAGAATTATTTTTAGATAGTAAAGAACCCTATCAAAATCAAAATATTTATAATTACAGAGCAAGAAAATATAATAAATGGAAACACCAATCATATGTCTTATTAGATTCAAAAGCTTCAGAAGGTTTATTTGAGACTGCTTTTCCTAATGAAACGGTTCAATTTCTTCCTTTTGGTTATCCAAGAGTAAGTTATTTACTAAACTATAAAGATAATCAAAATCAGCAAAGAAAAATACGTGAAAAATTAAAACTTAATCATACAAAACCTGTTTTATTATATGCGCCAACATGGCATAAAAATACAGAATCATTTACACCTTTAACGATGACACCAGAGTTACTAGAAAAATACTATGTAATATATAAGGGGCATATTGAAGGTGATGATGTTATTCCAGAAGGTGTCATTGAGGCTCCTATAGATATCGAAACACAAGACTTAATCTTAATATCAGACATTGTACTTACTGATTATTCTTCTATCATTTTTGATGCCTTAACTATTGATAAAAAAGTTTGTTTATATACTCCTAATCACAAAGAATATAAAGAAGAACGTGGCGTCTATATTGATGTGCTGAACAGTCTAGCAAAAGTTTGGTACACAAACGAAGAAGTGTTACTAAATCATTTAATACATGATACGATTCCTACCATTCACCGACATGCACTTATAAATCGTAATAATCAATCTCTAAAAAAACTAACTCAACTTATGAGAGATATTTTAGATAAATAATAAAGCACTAAGAGGACAGAAAAGTTCTGTCCTCTTAGTGCTTTATTGTGTTATTTTAAATTTCTTTTTCCATAATTAAATCCATGTCTATTACATTACCATTAATAAAGTCATGGTGTCCTGTAATTTCAAATCCTTGCTTTTTATAAAAGTCAATGGCAGAAGGATTATTTTCCCAAACACCTAACCATATTTTTGATTTATTATATTCCTTTGCTTTATCAATAGCTAATTGAATAAATTGACTTCCTCTTCCTCCACCTTGGTAATCCTTATCAAAATAAATGCGTTGAATTTCTAAATATTGATCACCTTTTGGTTCAGTTTGTGTTTCATTAATATTTAATTTTAAATAACCAGCAATCTCATCATCTACCTTATAGAAATAGTGAAATGATTGGTGATGTTCGATTTCTGATAATAACTTCGTTTCATTATAGTTTTCTTTAAAAAATTTTTTAAAGTTTTCATCAGTATAACTACCTTTAAAAGTATCATAAAACGTTTTTTCTGCAATTTTTCTTAACTCACTTACATTATCTTTTTTAATTTCTTCAATTTCTTCTTTCATATTTTCCCTCTTTTTATTGTATTTATTTTTCTCAAAACCAGATAATATCTTATTCCTTATCAAACACATTCCAAACACTATATTAAATTATTTTTTTATAAATTAAAATATATATTGATAATAATTATCAATAAGTATAAAGTAAAGATAGATTATATTAAAGTGAGGTGTTTAAGATGTTTCATGAGTTATTTATATTAGGGATTGCTGGACCTACCAGTTTAGTCATTATTAGTATTGTTGCATTAATTATTTTTGGTCCTAAAAAATTACCACAATTTGGTAAAGCGATTGGCAGTACTTTAAGAGAATTTAAGTCTGCAGCTGAACACATTGATTCAGATGAGGTGGAGGAAACACCCAGTAAACATTCTAAACAACAGCGAGACAAATCAAACTAGTTCGACCTTACTCGAACACTTTGAAGAATTAAGGCGACGTTTAATTAATATACTTATTTCATTTTTAATTACTTTGCCGTTAGTATACATATCATCTAAATGGTGGATCACAACTTTTGTTTACCATATTAAACGCACTCAAGTTGTTTTACATACTTTTTCATTCACTGAAATGATTCAAATCTATATACTAATCATTAGTTTTGTAACTTTGTGCTTAGTTCTTCCTATTATTTTCTATCAATTATGGGCATTTATATCACCAGGGCTTCATCAACGTGAACGTTTTTTTATTTATAAATATAGTTTATTATGTACTGCGTTATTTATCATTGGTGTCGTTTTCGCCTATACTATCGGATTTCCATTAATTATAAAATTTTCATTAACATTATCGAAAACAATGTATATTCAACCAGTGATTGGTTTTAATGCTTATTTACATGAATTAATAAGGTGGTTATTTATATTTGGTGTCGTCTTTCAATTACCTATGTTTTGTATGGGACTAGTTAAAATGGATGTAATAGATATTAAACAATTACACCAATATCGCAAATATATTTATTTTACTTGTTTCATTATTGCTAGTATTCTTGCACCACCAGATATCACTTTGAATCTATTTTTGACTTTACCACTCATTATTTTATTTGAAATAAGCATTCTTTTAACTAAAATAACTACTCGACATTAATGAATTCGAATCAAATGCAAAAGTCTCAAACGAGTAAATTAATCTACTCGTTTGAGACTTTATTTTTAACTTAGATATGATGCTTTGTTTTAGTATGTTTTAAAGTGAAATAAGCAATTAATAGTATATAAATTAATTGTGCACTCATCGTTTCAATACTTGGATAAAAACCAATGATATTAAGTGTTGGAATATGCTCAATACTATGTTGTGTTATCATTCCAAGTAATTGTAATTTTTGAATACTAATTCCTAACATTTTAAATGCCATAATAAATATTAAAATAGAAAGTACTCTAAAAATAAAATATATAGGTATCAATCGTATAACTGTTTTGAATAACAATGTAAATATGCTTAATATAACAATGGCTAGTATAATTCCTATAACAAAATCTAAAGTTTTTATACTTCCCATCATTCCCATATAAAAGATAATGACTTCAACGCCTTCTCTCAAAACGGATATTAATCCAATTGTACCTAATAATGCTAAGTTTCGATTACTTATTGCATGGTGATACATTTGTTGAATCATATCATTCCATCGCTTAGCACTTGAACGTCTATGCATCCATATACCCACAATATACATTAAAACAACTGCTATTATTCCTAGTGCTGCTTCCATACCTTCACGTAATAATCCATTATTTCCTAGTACTTGAATAAAGATAAGTGCTAATGCGAGACTTAAAATCAAACCTAATATAGCGCCACCAATGACACTTGTTGTCCCTTTAGTGTCTCTAACATTTCTTGTCATAGTTGTTAATGTCAATATGATTAATAATACTTCTAATCCTTTACGTAAAAATATAATCATTACATCTATGGATGAATATGCGTCTTCACTTACAGTATCTTTAATTTCAGAATTTATTTTTATTAAACTTTCTTTAATACGATCTTTATTACTACTATCTAAAATACTTTGATAATATGGAATTTTATCTTCAATTTTTGTATATAAACTACTGTTTTTAGTTTGAATTTTGCCTTCAACATAAGGCCATATTTGTATAAATTTAGTCAGTGCCTCATCTGATTGTTTTAACTGATGACTCTCGATACCTTTGATTGCTTTCTCTAATTCAATATTAAGTTGGGTAACTTTATATTGATTTTTTTCAGTATTGGATTGCTTTTTATCAACAGTATCAATACTTGTTTTAAATGTCTTCCAAGCATTATCTACTTTTTTTATGTCTAATGGTTCTTTTTGAATAGCTACACGTAACTGCATCAAGTACACTTCTATTTGTCCATATTTATTTTCATCATAATTTCTGATGGCCGTTTCATGTTTTTTCCAAATTTGATTTAACATATTATTAATAGACTGTAATTTTGATCTATCTTTATTTTTTACAGCTTCTTGCATGATATTATCTTTTGCGTTAATTTGTTTTTTTAAATTTCTAATATCTTTATCAATATCATCAGTCGACACAGAACTTTCGTAAACGATGAGAGATTTTGTTAACTCCGATAACGAGTCGATTTGTTTATTTGTAGTCGTTGCTTGATCAATCATATGAAGTTTCGATTTAACATCTTTTCCTTCTTTATTTCCTTTAATATTTAAAGACATTATTTTATGTTTTACTTCATTCAACACGTTTTGTTTTTCGTTATAATTTAATTGTTTGTGCTCTAATGTCGATTTCGCATCAGAGATAGCTACATACGCATCATTTAATTGACTATCATTTGCAACACTAACTGAAGTCAATGAAAACAAACGTGTAATAATGATTAAGAGAGTAATTATCGATATCTTAACTAAATAGTGCTTCACCGATATAGCCTCCCTTTTGTATCCCTGGTAATACAAGAAATGATGCAGAACCTCGATGTGTGATATATTCGTTTAATTTATCATTGTGTCCTAAATTATTTTGAATATCGATAAACTGTTGAATAGATTTTTGGAAACAAATAAACATGAGTCCAGTATCTAAGTCACCTGTTTTAGCATTTGTACCATCATTATAATTATATGCTCTACGTTTAATAGAAGTTTTTACTTCACGAGCTAAACGGGTATGCGCATTCTCATCGATAATATACTTACCCTTATTATTTTTAGCCTTTAAATCAATATTATCGAATTCTTTCTTACCTGTTAGAGGGGCACCTGTAGAACGTTTACGACCAAATGTTGCTTCTTGCTCTTCTAATGCAGTACGATCCCATGTCTCAATATGAATTTGGATTCGTCTTATAATGCAATACGTCCCATTTTCTGCCCATCCATTATCAATAAATACATATTTTTTTAAGTCGTTATTGTTTCGTGGATTAACTGTACCATCTTTAAATGCCATCAAATTTCTCGGTGTTTCATTTTTTTTAGTAGAAATAAAACCATGTTGTGACCAGCGCATTTTAATGATGTCTCTAAAAGGTCGTATTAAGTTATGTATGGCATGAAAAGTAACTTGAGGATCATTTGAACAAGCTTGAATCATAATATCTCCATCACTATACTCTTCATCTAATTGATCATTAGGAAAATGAGGTATATCTCTAAAATCAAATGGAATTTTAGATGATAATCCTATTTTTTTCAAAAAAGACTTACTCACGCCATATGTTAAAGTGAGTTTGCTAGCATCTAATCCTATTGATTCACCAGTATCTACAGGTGGTAATAGTGTATTGTTACTATTTTCCCCAATAATAGCACCGTCAGTCATACTAACAGACATTTGAGTCCATTTTTTAAACATATCTTTAATTAATGTTTGATCTTTGGACTTTAAATCTAATGCAATGAAATTACAATTTTTTTGAGTTGGTGTAGTAATACCAGCTTGAATATGTCCATAAAATTCATATGAATCGTTTTCTTCACTTTCAGGAGTATCAAACATAGATTTAAACGAAAAGATACTGCCTACACTACTTGCTCCAATAACAGCACCAGCACTTCCTATACCTAGTAACTTTAAAAATGAACGTCTAGTCATTTGAGGGTGATTTTTATGATTTATATTACTCATTCTGTAACCACAGCCATTTTACTTAATGGTTCTCCTAGTGAGTTAACTGCATCTGATAACGCTTTTCTATCTTCTTTAGTTACTGCACTATAATCTTTATAACCATCATTATTTTTATATTTATCAAGTAATTGATTCACTTTATTAAAATTATCCATAATTGTAGAACTCAATTTTTTGTCTTTCTTTTCTAATTCAGATTTAAATAATTCATAAATTTTTTGAGCACCTTCGATATTTGCTTTAAAATCATATAAATCGGTGTGAGAGTATATCTCTTCTTCTCCAGTAATTTTTGATGTAGATACTTCATTTAATAAATCCACTGATCCTTGTAGCATTAACTTAGGTATAATATCTAATGTATCTACTTTAGCATCTAATTCTTTAGCATCTTTTAGTAATTGATCAGCATCCTTCTTAGTCATTTCATCTATTTTATTTTCTTGATAAAGAGATTTTTCAATTTTATGATACCCTGTCCACTTATCTTCTTTTTTCTCTTCTTTCATATCAGCTAGGCGGGCATCGATTTTAGGATCTAAATCGCCAAATGCTTCAGCTACGGGTTCAGAATGTTCATAATACATGCGTACTTTAGGATACAAAGATTTTGCTTTTTCAATATCATCTGCTTTTATTGCAGATACAAATTCTTCAGTTCCTTTTAAAAACTGATCTAACTGTTCATTTGTATATTTTCTATATTCTTTAGCTGCTTTCTGTAATGCTACTTTATTCTCATTTGTAGATTTTTTTGAAGTTTTCTCATTAGCATTATCGTGATTATTATGACCACAAGCTGTTAATAGTAGTGATGATGTTAGTAAAATAGTTGGTAATTTCTTCATAATAAATTCACCTCATTAAAATTTAGTGATTATCTTTTGATGTTAAATATTTTAAAATGTATATTCTCTACATCTAAATTTTAAAATTGCAGTTTTATATCTCTATCAACATGATTATTATCAAGTGATAATCATTATCAATAAAATTATATATTTATGCTGTTTTACTGTCAATATCATTATTTTTTTATCAAAATATAGGCTATTTTATATTTAATTTATATAAACTTTTTAACTTAATGACTTGTTTAAAATGTGGTATGGTTATTTAGGATATGCAATTAACATCTAATTTTTTATTTTTAAGGAGTACGATTTTATGAGTGTAAATTTCAAAGCGTTTATGGTTGAAAAAGATAATGATGGCACTGTCACAAGTGATTTCAAAGATTTATCAATCAATGATTTACCTGAAGGTGAAGTTTTAATAAAAGTTCAATATTCTGGTATTAATTATAAAGATGCCTTAGCTACTGTTAAAGATAGCGGTGTACTTAAATCATATCCAATGGTTCCTGGAATTGATTTAGCAGGTACAGTTGTAGAATCTGATGATCCTACAATCGAAAAAGGTGAAGAAGTTATTATTACTGGCTATGATTTAGGTGTCAATCATTACGGGGGATTTAGTGAGTATGCCCGTGTTAAATCAGATTGGATTGTTAAATGTCCTGAAAATCTAACACTTGAAGAAGCGATGATTTATGGGACTGCTGGTTACACAGCTGGTTTAGCAATAGAAAAATTAGAACAAGCAAACTTTATGACACTTGAGGGCGATAAAGTACTTGTACGTGGCGCTTCTGGTGGTGTTGGCTCTTTAGCTGTAATGATGTTAAATGAACTTGGTTATAAAGTTGTAGCAAGTACTGGAAATAAAAAAGCTACAAATAAATTAAAAGAATTAGGAGCAAGAGAAGTTATCGATCGTATTTCTGAAGATAGTAATGAAATATTAGGAAAAAGAACTTGGCAAGCTGCTATTGATCCTTGCGGTGGTCCTGGAACACCTTATATAGCAAAGCATCTAACAAATGGTGGCGGTGTTGCATTAATTGGTATGACTGGAGGTAACCACTTTGAAACTTCAGTATTTCCATTTATTCTTCGCGGTGTAAGCGTCGTTGGACTTGATTCAGTTATGACACCAATGAAATTACGTCAACGTGTATGGAGAAGACTAGCAACTGATTTAAAATCTAATAAATTACATGAAATTAAAAATACAATTGCTTTTAAAGATTTAAAACATTCTATTGAGACAGTACTTAATCATGAGAACGCTGGAAGAATTATTATAGATTTTGAAGCATAGTTCATATTTATTTAATAAAAAAGAGCAAGAAACCCAGTTTATAGTGGTTTCCTGCTCTTTATTTTTAAAGATAATAAGTTATATCTTTTTTATCTTTTATTCTTGTTATTTTTTTGTTTTTTTCTACGATTTTTTAATACTAATCCTAGACCAACTAATAGTGTCATTAATTCAATCTCTAATTGAATAGATGTACCTTCTGAACCAGTATCAGGTAATCTATGTGATTTAGATAAATGACCGTTATTAGATTGAATACCGTCAACATTTGATTGATTTTGATTATTGTCTTTGTTGTTATGACTTAAGATATTTTCAATTTTATCAATATCAAGCATATTCAATTTGTCCATTAATTGTTGGATAATTGAACCGATATCATCAATATGTGATTTATCAATTTCTTTTAACGTATCATGTCTAAGTTTTTCAAGATAATCAATTAATTTAGCTTTTTGTTCATCTGTTAAATCTTTGCGTGCGTTAATTTCTTTAATTTTATTATCTATTAACGCATTAGTAATTTCTTTTGCAACAATTTTCGCTATATTATCTTTGCCCTCTTTAAGTTTATGGTTAATTTCATTGATATCATTTGCGTTATCAATGTTTTCAAGCGCTTTTTGTAAAGCTCTGTTTATTTCAGCTATCGCTTTTTGTTTCTGAGCATCAGTTAAGTTAGAATTATTTAGAATTTCTTGGCGTTTTTTATTAGCAAAATCAATAATTTCTTGTTTAGCCAAAATTTTAGCATCAATTAATGCTTTTAAATTATCGATTTCTTTTTGAGTATTATCTTTAATCTTATTAATGTCCGTTAATGTAGTTGCATTATTAATCTGACTCTTTGCATTTTCAAGAAGACGCTCTAATTTAGATTTAAGTTTTTCTTTATCTTCTTTAGAAAGGTTAGGATTGCTGTCAATTTCATCTTTCAATCGGTTAACTTCATTTTCTAACTCTACTAAAGCTTTTTGTTTAGCTAATTCAACTTGATGTTTTCCATCTAAATCATATTTTGCTTTTTTAATATCTTGAATTAATTTATTAATTTCTTCAAGTGATGCATTTGTACCAATACCTTTATTTATTAAGTCTTCAGCTTTTTTAATAAGTTCATCGTAAGCGGATTTTTTATCTGGTGAAGCTTCTGAATAATTAACAGAATGCTTGATATCTAAATTATCAGCTATTTCATCAATTAAATGTTTCATAGCTTTATCCACTTCTTTAGCTTTATTAATAATTATATCTAAATTATCACGTGAATTTTCATTATCTACCATATTGTTAAACGCATCTTTTTGTGCATTGTTCAAATGTTCTAAGTTTTCCAATATGTGTTTAACATTATTTCTAGCATTTTGTAATTTTTCTGCACCATTTAAATTATTTTTAGCATCAATTATCTTATCTTTAAGTTGATTTATCACGCTAGGGTCAATAATAGGATTTTTTACATCATTAATTAGTTTTTCAGCTTCTTTTAAAGCATTATCATAGGTATCTTTTTTATCTTTATCTCCATCAGTATAATTAATACTTGCTTTGACTTTATCTTTTTCAGCGATGTTTTCTTTTAATTGTTTCATCGCATCATTTAATAAATTAGTATTATGTTTAATATTTTCTAATTCATCAGAAGTTGTAGAAGCTTTTGTCTTTTCTATTAATTTATCCTTCTGTGATTCTGTTAAATCAGTTTGTTGTTTAATTTTTTTAATGACAGCATCATAATCTAATATTAAGTCATGTTTAGCTTGTTCAAGTTCATCTTTAGCACGTTTCACATTTTCGATAGTTTTATGAATTTCATCAACTGTTGAAGTTGGGTTATCAATAACTTTTTGTGCATTAGCTAATGTATCTTTTGCTTGACTTAATTTATTTCTATAATTTTCAACAGAATCACTAGTCATATTTTTAGTTTCAGGCACCTGATTAATGCTTGTTTCTAAATTGTTTTTAGCATTATTCAATAAAGTTTTGTCTGGAATTAAATCATGTTTAGCTTGTTTTAATGCAACTGTAGCTTCATTTACTTTAGCTATTGCTTGCGCAATTTCCCTAGATGTTGCATCGTCATTTTCAATCACTTTTTGTACGTCTCTGCTTACTTGTTCTGCCTCTACTTTCTTAGCTTTATAATTATTCGCAGTTACTTCTGTCATTCCTGGTGTTGGATCTTGTTCTGCTATTGCTTCATCAAGTTGACGTT
>NZ_KV814960.1:0-30379 GCF_001814125.1 Staphylococcus sp. HMSC072E01
AAATGGTTCAGGACAGAATCGAACTGCCGACACATGGAGCTTCAATCCATTGCTCTACCAACTGAGCTACTGAACCTTAATCTTAAGTCAAAAGTAATGGCGGTCTCGACGGGAATCGAACCCGCGATCTCCTGCGTGACAGGCAGGCGTGTTAACCGCTACACTACGAGACCTATAAAATTATGTATTGCGGGAGGCGGATTTGAACCACCGACCTTCGGGTTATGAGCCCGACGAGCTACCGAACTGCTCCATCCCGCGCTAATATTATTTAGTACTTCAAACGAGTACTTAATTAATATATCATTTAAGTCACTGTAATGTCAACACTTTTTTAAAATAATTTTTACAATACTTTAATTATAAGTTTAAATAATTATGAGATAATTATTTTTTAAGTAGTGCTTTTTTCAATACTTTATTAGTATATATATTAATATCTATATAGTCAATAAAAATTATAAATTAATTTGTGTAAAAAAACGCTAAACTTAAAAATTTTTATTTTGTGGGATAATTTGGATATAAAATCTCATAATTATTATTACTCTTTATATTACTATTTGATACTTTCCCACTCTAACATTATTGTGTCATATATTTTTGCATTTTTTCTTGTAGTTCACTGAAAGAAACGAAGCCTTCTTCTTCTAGGAAGTGACCTCCTTCTTCAACAATTCGAATTGATCCTCCTAAAGCTTGTAATAACTTTTCAGTTTCTTTATAAGATACATGTTCATCATCTTTTGAAGCGAGGCCGTGAAAGTGTTTAACCTTTTTCTTAATTTCATTATAATCAATGGTAATATGATCTAAATTAACAGATTCATCAATGTCTTGAGCATCTTCTTTAAATCCAGCAATACTAAAAAAGCCTTCTATTGGATGTTTTAAATCTAATTGTTCAATAAATTTCAAAGCAGCGATTGAACCATAGCCATGTGTTACAACATACATATCGGGATGATCGATTTTAATTTGTTGTTTCATAGCCTTTAGCCACATATCTAATTTTTTATTATCTTCTTTATCTAAATTAAACAATTGTACATTATATCCTTCGAGCGCTAAGTTATGTTTTAACCATTGATACCAATGATTATGTGCATTTCCTATTTGTGAATGAACAATAATTACATCTGTCATTTTTATTCTCCTCTTCTCCTTAATAATGACTGTTTATTTTAAAATAAAGCACTTTAAAGAGACAAATGTAACCTCTAAAAAGTGCTTATTTACTATGCTTTATTTATAACTCGTCTATTAATTCTTCAACAGCATTTTTGCCCTGTTGAATACAATCAGGTAAGCCTACCGCTTCAAAAGGTGCACCGGTAATGCGTAATCCGTTATATTGACGTTTTACATGATTTTGTATATTTCGAATTTGAGTCATATGACCGATATGATACTGTGGCATACTTTTTGGTAATCGATTCACTATGGTAAAATCTGGATCACCTTTAAACGTCATCATTTTACTTAAATCTCGACGTGCGATATTTACAATTTCTTCATCAGTATGATCGTCTACAACCGTATCGCCAGGTTTTCCTACATACGCACGTAATAATACTTTACCTTTTGGTGTGGTAAATGGCCACTTTTTAGTCGTCCAAGTACATGCAGTAATATCTGTATGACTGGTTCTTGCAATGACAAATCCAGTACCATTATAGGTATTTTCGATATTTTTTTCATCAAATGCAAATACAACCGTTGCAACTGTAGTAGAATCCATAGTATTAAAGTATTCAAATGCTGAATCATGATTAAACCATTTCATAAACGTTTGATGTGGTGTCGTAACAAGTAAACCATCAAACGTCTCTCGACTATTATGTGTAACAATCTCATAATTATCATTATAAATATGAATATCTTCTACTGGTGTATTGTATTTGATGTGTACACCTTTTTGTTCAACATTTTTAGCTAGTGCTTCAATAAATGAACTTAGCCCATGTCTAAATTGTTTGAATTGTCCTTTAGGAGCGCCCGGATAAAGCTGACGTTTTCTTGTACGTTCGCGTTTTTCATATTTCATTCCTTTAATTAAACTACCATATGATTCTTCTTTATGCTTGAAATTAGGGAACGTACTCATCAAACTTAATTGATCAATATCTGTTCCATAAATCCCTCCCATAAGAGGCTCAATCAAATTTTCCAGCATTTCGTTTCCTAAACGTTTTCTGAAGAATTCACCAACCGAAATATCATTTTCTATTTTAATAGGCGGAATAACTAAATCTAATCCTGCTCTTAATTTTCCTAAAGGGGAAATTAAACGTGTTTTTAAGAAAGGTTTAATATCTGTTGGAATTCCCATAATTGATCCGCCAGGAATAGGATACAATTGGTTCTTAGCAAAAATGTAGGATTGTCCTGTTTGATTCGTAATTAAATCATCTTCAAGACCTATATCTTTTGCTAAATCTGTCATGATCGTTTTTCGACCTAAGTAAGATTCTGGACCAAGTTCAATAGTATAACCATCGCGGCGATAAGTTTGAATTTTACCTCCAGGTCTTGAAGTTGCTTCAAAAATAGTTACATCTATGTCTTCATTATAATGTTTAAAATAATATGCACTGGCTAGACCTGTAATGCCAGCGCCTATAATTGCAACTTTTTTACTCACAACATGTCCCTTCCTTTTTAAAAAACTGTTTTAATTTCGTCGACAATTGCACCTATAAATAACGGATTTGTATTAGGCATTTCTGGTCGATAGTAATTAGCACCAATGTCATCGCAAACAACTTTACACTCATAATCATTATCGTAAAGTACTTCAAGATGTTCACAAACAAATCCAACGGGTGTATAAATAAAGTTTTTATAGTGATGTTCTTTGTATAATTCTCTTGTTAAATCTTGTACATCAGGTCCTAGCCAAGGCGTACCTGTATTACCTTCTGACTGCCACCCTTGCGCTACATGTTTAATATTTGTAGAAGCTTCTAAACGATCCATAGTATCTTTAATTTCATTAGGATAAGGATCATTATTACGTTCTATTAATCCTTTAGGTAAACTGTGCGCAGACACGATTAAAATTGTTTCATCATGTTCTTCTTCCGGAATTTTAACTAGTGTTTCATTTACTTTATTTGTCCAGTATTCAATAAATTTAGGTTGTTGATAATAACGTTCAACATGATGTAGTTGTATACCATATTTATCCGCTTCTTCTTTAGCGCGTTTATTATATGAACCTACAGAAAAACTTGAATAATGGGGTGCTAATACGACTGTAACTGCCTCTGTAATGCCATCATTATGCATTTTTTCAACTGCTTCTTCAATATAAGGAGAAATATGTTTCAATCCTAAATATAATTTAAATTCTACATCATCATATGTTTTATTAAGTGCATCTGTAAGTGCTTCAGCTTGACGATTTGTGGTACCTGCAAGTGGAGAAAGTCCACCTATAAATTCATAACGATTTTTTAAATCTTGAAGTTCTTCTTCAGTTGGTCTTTTACCATGTCTTATGTCGGTATAATATGGTTCAATATCACTTTCTTTATATGGCGTACCATATGCCATTACTAATAAACCTACTGTTTTAGTCATTCTTAAAACCTTCCCTTTTAAAAATAAATTTTTATGATTCTAATTTTATTTTCGCGTATAGTCATGAACCAGTTGTGTTACTTTTTTAAGTGTATCTGGTTGAACTTCTGGGAAAACGCCATGACCTAAGTTAAATATATGTTGACCTCTTTGCATTCCTTCATCAAGTATTGCTTTAACCCTTTGTTCTAATACATCCCATGGCGCTAGTAGTAATGAAGGATCTAAATTACCTTGTAATGTTTTATTTACACCTAATTGATCTGCTTGCAAAATAGATGTACGCCAGTCTAAACCTAGAACATCTATTGGTAAATCATTCCATTCATTAATAAGATGACTAGCCCCTACACCAAATAATATAACAGGAATATTATGTTGTTCTTTAATTCCACAAACCAACCGATCCATAAATGGTTTTATATAATATCGATAATCTTGTACATTAAGTGCGCCTACCCATGAATCAAAAATTTGAATCAATTCTGCACCTGCTTCAACTTGAGCAGTTACATATTTAATTGAAACGTCTACAAGATGATTCATTAAAGCAAACCAAGTCTCTTCATCGCCATACATCATCGCCTTAGTAAATGTGTAGTTTTTAGACGGTCCGCCTTCAATCATATAAGATGCTAATGTAAAGGGAGCACCCGTAAATCCAATTAAAGGTACATTTAATTTTTCTTCAGTTAGAATTTTAATTGTTTCTAGCACATAAGGCACGTCTCTTTTGGGGTCGATTTGAGTTAATTTTTCCACATCTTTCACAGATTTAATGGGATTGTGGATTACAGGACCTATACCAGATTGAATTTCAACATCTACTCCGATAGGTTTAAGTGGTGTCATAATATCTTTATATAACACAGCTGCATCAGTATTGTAATTATCAACAGGTAGATGTGTTACATATGCACAAAGTTCTGGTTGATGTGTAATATCAAAAAGTGAATACTTTTCTTTTAATTTGCGATATTCTGGTTGCGATCTGCCAGCTTGGCGCATAAACCACACAGGTGTGTGTGAGGTTGATTCCCCTTTAATTGTTTGTAAAATTGTATTGTTTTTTTTATGCACCATTTTGTCCTCCTAAATTAAAATCATTCTTATTCATAATATCACAACATAAAAGATTTCGCGTTTCTTAAATATTAAATGTCATAAAAATGACAAAGCACTTCTATCTATTCTTTAATTTTAAATTTATAATTATAAGTGAATTGATTCAAATAAATTATTCACAATTTATTTTCCCATTCTAATTATTTATAATAGCTAGTCTTATCATTTAATCGTATAATATACATAAATAAAGGAGGTATGGCTTATGAAAATATATACAACTTATGGAACTTATGACTATTTAAATCAAATTCGTTTAAATCATTCTGAGAATCATCTGTTTATTTATTCAACTAATGATTCTTCAGTCATTATCGAAGAATCCGAAGATAAATCTATACTTAAACATCCTACTACTTATGAAGTTATTAATGAAATAAATGAACTTAATAATCAACATTTCTATTCAGCTATCTTCATTCCAAGTTCAGATGATCATGTCAATCAACTAGAAAAACGTCTTTCAAATTTGAATTTAGATTTTAGTCAATTTGCTGGTTTTAAAAGTTATCGTTTCTTAAGACCTGAAGAAGGTACTACTTATAAAATTTACTTCGGCTTCGCTAATCGTCAAACATACGAAGATTTTAAATCATCTGACATGTTTAATGATTATTTTTCTAAAGAAGCATTAAGACATTATTTTGGCTCAAGCAGTCAACATTCAAGTTATTTTGAAAGATATTTATATCCTATTAACGATTAACATAAAAAGAGGACGCTTAAGTATGTGTTTAATACATCTTAAGTTCCCTCTTTTTTTAATCTCTTAATAAAGTTTCCTGATATTGCAATTTTTTAATCGTACTTCTAATCGTCAACCATCCTACAACAAAAAATACAATTGCAAAAAAGAAGTATTTCATATAAAAGATGATAAAAATGATTGCGAAAATAATACCTATCATAATCATAAGGCGATATAAGAATTTTTCATATCCTTTGATTACTTCACTATCTGATACAGGCCAAACCTGAGGCCAGAGTCCATACGCTTGCTGCGTATAAAACTGAGACATTTGCAATAAAATAATATACATAAATAAACTACCAATAATAATAGAAACAAGTGGATGAGACAGCCAAACCATAAGTACAAGTGCAATGACAACAAGTCGAAGAATAATACTTAATGCATCTTTCCCTCTTACAAAACTTCTCACAAATAAATAAAGATACATATTGTGCGAATTAAAACGGCGTCCTTTGGGCGTGGGTAAAAGAAAATCTAAATATTTGCGTCTTGCTGCATTTTCTTTTAAATGCTTAACATCAGTAAACATATTTACAAATTTATAATAATTTGTATGATGTCTTTCTTCTACTGAAATCAACTGTTCCCATGGAAATAACGCCTGACTCTTAAATTTAGGTATAAAATACACCATGCCAAAGAAAATGATTGTTAGTAAAATGGCAAAATATAATTGATTCCCTAAAACTAGATAATACGTTATAAAATTAAGTGAAAATATTAAGACATTTAATACCCATTGAGCCAATCTCGCACGATACCATTGCCATTTTAAGCGTAATCCTAAAATAGGATGAATAAGCGCTAATACACTCATCACGATATAAGATACAACTAATTGTTGATTAAGCTTATAAAATAATGGAAACAATACAATTAATAACACTATTTGCAATATTATACGATTAAAATAACTATATCTTAGGCCTAATTTTATATAATCTTCCATATTCTTCTCAAAAGGAAGCAAAAATAATTTGTCAGCATCTTTTAAAAATGTTCGAAATGGAAAGATTGAAGTTAAAGCAATTACAACACTTGCTAAGAATGCATAATCTACATTTTTAGGAATATGTTGTAACCATTGACCATAACCTAATATAAAGGCTCCTAATAAAATAACTAAGAATACAGTAAAATGACCATTAAAAATAAATTTATTATAATAATGTTTTTCTTTCTTTATTGCATCATAACGTTGTTTAAATAATGCTATGGCTTCATTATTCATGTCGCTTGACCACCTTGCGTAACATGGATATAGATATCATCAAGCGTTTGATCTTTAAGACCCGTTTGTTCTCGTAGTTCCTCTAGATTCCCAAAAGCAACCACTTTTCCTCTATCTAAAATAATGAATCGATCACAATATCTTTCAGCAGTTGCAAGAATATGGGTACTCATTAGTACTGTACGCCCTTCATTTTTCTTTTCAACCATCAAACCAAGCATAGATTGTATACCTAATGGATCCAAACCAAGAAATGGTTCGTCAATAATATAAAGTTCAGGATTGACAATAAATGCGCATATAATCATTACTTTTTGTTTCATTCCTTTTGAAAAATGACTAGGAAAAACATTAAGTTCATTTTCAAGTCTAAATGTTTTTAGTAGAGGACGCGCACGTTTCATTGCTTCTTCCTTACTTATTTGATAAGCCATAGCAGTCATGGCTATATGTTCTTCTAATGTTAATTCTTCATAAATGACTGGTGATTCAGGAATATAGGATAGTTTACGACGGTAGATTTCAATATCATCAGTAATATTGGTATCTGAAATTGAAAGTGTTCCTTCCATTGGCGTTAATAATCCAAGCATGTGCTTAATTGTAGTACTTTTTCCAGCGCCATTGAGACCAATTAATCCTACTATCTCACCTTTTTTTAATTCAAAATTTATATTTTCAATAACAGGACGTTTACCATACCCTCCTGTTAAATGTTCAACTTTAACTGTCATAAGGCACCTCCATGAGTTATATTGTACCAAAATCATTATATAACTACTAAAGTTTGCTATAACTCATTAGCGAATTTTTAAAATAACAATGTTATAATAATGAGTAAAAATAGGTTAAAGGAGTGCATTTAATTATGTCAGAAACTGTTTTTGGTAAAATTCTTACTGGTGAAATTCCAAGCTATAAGGTTTATGAGAACGATTATGTTTATGCATTTTTAGATATTTCTCAAGTTACTAAAGGACACACACTTTTAATTCCGAAGAAAGCTTCTCCTAATATTTTTGAAACTGATGAAGAAACAATGAAACACATTGGAGTTGCTATTCCAAAAGTAGCAAATGCCATTAAAAAAGCATTTCAACCTGATGGATTAAATATTATTCAAAATAATGGTGAATACGCTGATCAGTCAGTATTTCATTTACATTTCCATTTCCTACCACGATATAAAAATGATATTGATGGTTTTGGTTATCAATGGGAAACTCATGAAAACGAAATTAGCGATGAACAGAAAAAAGATATTGCTGAACAAATTAAAGCTCAATTTGAATAATTCTGCATATTGAATATCATTTACGGGTAATATAAAATGAAATCAATATGTCGATGTAATACTTATAGTAAGTAACTTAAGTCAATCGTTACTTACTTCATAAAATGATATGATTTATTCTATAAACGACATAATAGTGAGGAGAATAAAAAATGAAAGTTACACGTGTATTATTTGGTATCGGTGTGGGACTTGCTTCTGGTATTGCCGTATCATGGATGAATCGTGATCAACAGAGATATAATGCTAATGCCTCTGGACAAAAAGTTCCTACTGGTGCTCGCTCAGAATTAGAACGAGAAATCGAAACAATTAAACGTAGTTTCTATAATATTATTGATTATAGTAAGCAAGTGAAAAATGACGGTGTACAACAAGGCAGCGACATTGCAAACGAATTTAAGACTTTAATTGGAGATTTTAAATCTGATATCAATCCTAATATTGAAAAATTAAAATCTCATATTGAAAATCTTCAAAATCGTGGTGAAGAAATTAGTAATACATTTTCAGAAGATAAGAATAATAACAAATAGAACTCTAACATTGAGCTCAATTTGGCTATAAAGAAATTTATATTAATAGATTTCTTTATGGCTTTTTTTATAAATATACAATCTAATATAAAAACATTGTTCTATATTACAATAGCTATTAAAAATTATCTTGACGATAACTCAACTTAGTTAGATAATACCTATCGTATATTAAACGACCTATTTTCGAGGTGGAGTTATGTTTTTATGTAAACGTCATATAGATATTCATGCGCGATTTGGTGTTCCAAGAATTGCTTTTTTGAGTATTGTAACAACTATTATTGCGTTTTTAGTTAGTTATGAGATTATGTATTATTTTGTAAAAACGCCTTTATCAGATAAACACTTTTTACTTCTAATATTATTTATCATTTTTATGTACCCTATTCACAAAACAATACATTTATTTTTCTTTTTACCTTATATTCATGCGTTTAGATGGCACAAGTTGAATAAGAAAAAATGGCTTCCTTATTTTAATACGTATGTGAATACGCCTGTCCGCAAGTTTTATTTTTGCACTAATCTTATTTTGCCATTTTTAATAATTACAAGCATTTTAATTTTCTTAACTTATCATTTTCCAAGTTATGGACACTATTTTATGTTCTTACTTGCCTTAAATCTTGGTTTATCAGTTATGGATTTTTTATATTTAAAAATTATTCTTTTTTCAAAAGAAGGACAATTTGTTGAAGAACATCAAACAGGTATTAATTTACTGACAAAAGTGCCCTTCCATTCAAATATCTAATATATAAAGATGGTAATTATAAACGTATTCAATCAAAATTAAAATACAGTCTAGTGGTTATTTTGAATATATTAAAAAGTCTATGATATTGAATGATATTGTAGACTTTTTTAAATTATTTTTCTTCTAATACTTTAGTTGTAAATCATCTTTTATTAATTGGTGGAATAATTATATTATGTTATAGTAACTTTGTTAACATACAAAAAGGAGCTATCAACTATGAAAATTATGAATAAACTCATTGTCCCTGTTACAGCAGGTGTTTTATTGCTTGGAGGATGTAGTTCTGATTCTACAGATTCTAAAGATAATACATTAATTTCTTCAAAAGCTGGTAATGTAACCGTTAAAGATGTTATGGATAAAATTGGTAAAGATCAAATTGCTAGCACATCATTTAGTATTGAGTTAAATAAAATATTAGCTGATAAATATAAAGACAAAGTAGATACTAAACATATCGATGATGATATTAAAAAAGAAGAAAAACAATATGGTGGTAAAGATCAATTTGAAAGTATGCTAAAACAACAAGGTATGACACTTGATGATTACAAAGAACAGAAAAGACTATCTACTTACCAAAAACAATTACTTAATGATAAAATCAAAGTTTCTGACAAAGAAATAAAAGATGACACTAAGAAAGCATCACACATTTTAATTAAAGTTAAATCTGATAGTGATAAAGAAGGTTTATCAGATAAAAAAGCAAAAGCAAAAGCTGAAAAAATTCAAAAAGAAGTTGAAAAAAATCCAAATAAATTTGATGAACTTGCCAAAAAAGAATCAATGGATTCTGCTTCAGCTAAAAAAGGCGGATCATTAGGTTATGTTATTAAAGGACAAATGGTCGATAAATTTGATAAAGCTTTATTTAAACTAAAAGAAGGTCAAATTTCTGACATTGTTAAAACAGAATACGGCTATCACATCATCAAAGCTAATAAAGAAGATGACTTTAACAAACAAAAATCTCAATTAAAAACAAAAATTATTGAACAAAAAGTTCAAAAAAACCCAAAACTATTGACTAATGCTTATAAAGACTTATTGAAAGAATACAACGTAGATTATAAAGATAGTGATATTAAAAAATCTGTAGAAGATACTATACTTAATCCAGAAAAATTAAAAGAACAACAAAGTAGTGGTGCTTCATCAGGATTATCTTCATAATTTTCATAAATCAAAAAGGTCGGAACATATTGTTCCGACCTTTTTTCGTCTATTAATATTAATCTAACTTCTCTGGATTATAAAATTGACGGTTATCCATACCGAAGATTCTTTCAGTAAATTGTCCCTTTTCTGTTTTCTTAAATGCTTTATCAAACATATTCATTTTTGCATCAATATTGTCAATAAAGAATAAAATTTCTGCTTCTTTTAGATGTGGCAATTTAGGAGAACCAAACTCCATTTTTCCATGGTGTGCTAAAATCATATGTCGCAATAACATGACTTCTTCACTATCAATGCCAAGTTCTTTTGCCGCCTCAGCAACTTCATCACTTGCTATTGAAATATGTCCAAGCAAATTACCTTCTACCGTATATGTTGTTGCAACTGGTCCACTTAATTCTCTTACTTTACCAATATCGTGTAAAATAATCGCACTATATAACAAACTTCTATTTAATAATGGATAGATATCACACAATGATTTTGCAATTTTTAACATTGTTAATACATGATAACTTAATCCTCCTGCAAAGTTATGATGATGAGAACTTGCTGCAGGATAAGTAAAGAATTTATCTTGATATTTTTTTAATAAATGACGCGTAATACGTTGTAAATGTGCATTTTCAATTTCTAAGATAAAATGTGATAATTCATCTTGAATTTCGTTAGGTGAAAGTGGTGCACCATCTACAAAGTCTTGTGTTTTCACTCCATCTTCTGCTGTTGCTAATCGAAATTGATTGACTTTCATTTGTTTACGGCCACGATAGTTAATAACATCCCCTTTTACCCATACAATTATTTCTGGTTTAAGGATTTTCATATCATCTTTTGTGACAGTCCATAGTTTAGCTTCAATATCTCCACTTTTATCTTGAAGATATAATGTCATATAGTCTTTACCTTGTGCTGTTACACCTTGTGTTGCTCTGTGGATTAAGAAAAAATTCTCAACCGAATCACCAGGATTTAATTTTTCTACGTTTCTCATCGTTTACCGCCTTCCTCTTTTTTATTTAATATCAGCATTTCTCGAGAAGGAATCGTAGTATCTTTTGTACAAGTAAAGTACAATACTTGATGTTCTTGAGATAATTCTCTTAAATAGTTTAACATCATTGATTTTCTTTGTTTATCAAAATGTACGAATGCATCATCAATGATAATTGGGAATGGATAATATGGTTTCAACACCTTAATTAAACTAAGTCTCAATGAAATGTATAGCAACTCTTTCGTTGATTGACTTAATTCAAGTGGATGATACATTTGTCCATTTCGATGTTTAACTTTAATTGAATCATTTTCATAAGTAATTAGATTATATTTACCATCAGTTAATGTTTTGAAAATGTTAATGGCTTCATCTATCACATATGGTAGTCGTTTATCTTTAATTTGTTTAATATGCTCATTGATTAGTGTCTCAAGATAACTAAGGCTCGCCCAATCTTTAGCAATATCATTCATTCTATTTTTTAAATTATTATATTGATGGCGCAATTGAGATAGTGTTTTATCTGTTTCCATTTGATTAATACGTGCAGAAAGTTCACTCACTTCAGTTTGTTTCTCCAAATATTTATCATTATAATCATCAACTTGTTGAGCTAACATTTGATCTTCTTCTTCTAATTGAGCAGTTGTTTTTTCACTTAAAACAGAACTATCTTCATAAGAGAATTCATGATTACTCAAATAGGTAGATAAATCATTGAATCGTGATAGTTGTTGTTGATAACGTTGATAAGCTTCGTAATGTTGATAATATTGTTCTTCATTTTGAACTTCGATATATTTAAACAACTCGTTTATAGTTGTTTTATTTTCATCCAAACGACTTTCTAACTGTTTTAATTCTTTACTTAATAAAGTTAATTGATTTCGTAATTGCGTTTTCTTTTCTTTTTTACTTTCATACTGAGAAATCCAATGTTTCAAATCATTAAATAATGAAATTTTATTAAACTCGTCGAAACTATCTTTAGTAACATCCTGAGCATGATCATAGAAGTTAATTAAATTTTGGTTTAACTCTATGTTCTCTAATAATAATTTATTAAGTTGTTTATCATTAGCTTTAAGTTGATTCATTGTTTTCAAACTATCTACTAAACGTTCATCTGACATTTTATCTGATACTTTAATGTCTTGTTTGACTTCAGAAATATCCTGTGCTAATGCGTCAATTGAAGACTGAATATCTGATAAAATTGAATGTTGATGGTTAAGTTTATTAGAAAGTACTGTTTTAGTATTATTAGCATTATTCCAACGTTCACGCAATTGGTACTGATCATCTAGATTGAAATCTAAATCGTATTTATCTTCGAGTGCTTTAAGTTGTTGTTCTAAATCACTAATTTCCTCACTAATTGTTTCACTATAATCAATATCTTTATTTTTACTAAAGAATAAACCTACTAAAAATATCACAGTGAGAATTGCAAAAATGATACTAAAAGTGATACTAGTTGTAATAAATGCAAAAATAGTCAAACCAGCACTTATCAAAGCCAAAATGATAAAGCTGATTTTTAACCATTGATATTGCTTTTGTTTTCTTTCTTTTTCTGATTCAAAGGAGGCTTTTAATTTTGAGTATAAACTTTCTTTTTCATGCAATTCTATTTTTTGCTGATTATATTCTTTTTTCTTTTCAAGTGCTGTTTCAGAAACGAGTTCACTTTCCAATGACTTAATTTCCTTTTCAATTTCCTTTTTTTCAATATTATGCTCACCAATCATACGTTCAACTTGTTGCTTTTGATTTAATTGATGATTATAATTTTTAATTTTTTCACTTATATAATCCTTCATCGTTTCAGAAGTATCCGCTTCATGATAAACTTCATTCCAACCGATATCATCTTTTAATGTTTGCTGAGAACGTTCAAAATTTTCTATTTCCTTTTTTAAAGCCTTAGCTTTTAATTCAGATTGTTTGATATCACTCTCTTGTTGATAAAGATGATACATATCACTTACAGTTCTATCCTCAGGCATCTGAATTAAATTAAATTCATTTTCTAGTTGTCTTATCTTCTCATCCCTTAATCCTATATCTCGATCAAGTGATTGTTTATATTTTAATGCAGTTTCATATCGTTCAATGCCTTGTTCTGGGAACTTCAACGGTTCGATATTTAAATGATGCTCAAGTGATTTCCATTCTTGCGCATGAGCATGAAGTCCTAACTGCTTTTGCTTATTTTCATGCATTTTTGATAATTGCTTAAGATTTTCTTTTAAATGAGAAAGATGGCGTTCTGATTTATCTTTTTCATCTATAAGACGTTGATATTCGTCTAATTTGGTTTCTTCATCTCTTATTTGTGCTTCTAATTGTTTTAGTTCTTCAATTTGTTGGTTTAGAATTGGGTTCTTTCCAGCTTTTTTATAAAGCGTAGTCTTTTTCTGATTAACCATTTGCCCCATAGATGTAAATTCGGAAGATCCTAAAGCACCAGCTTCTAATAAATAGCTTTGTAATTGTTGTTCATCTAAATTTCGATGAATATCTTGTAAACCAAGTACATTAAATGAAAATATTCCTTGATATGTCTTTTTTGAAATATAGTTTAATTTCTTCTTAAGCCATGCTTCATCTCTTATCAATCCATTTTCTAAATAAACTTTTACATCACCTTGAGCACTACCTTTTACACGCTCAACTTCAATTTCAGATTTGTCGTCTAAAATAAGCGTTAGCTTGCCCCCATACTGATTTCCCAATCTAGGTTCTAAACGCGGTTCTTTTTCATTCTTTGTGGGAAAACCAAATAAAATTGAATGAATAAATGACTGTATAGTTGATTTACCTGCTTCGTTTTCCCCATAAATTTCAGTAAAAGTCTGATTTAATTCAATCTTACGTTGTACGAATTGACCATAACCGTATATTTCAAGTGATTTAATAATCAATTTCTTCACCTCTCATATCTGCTTTCAATATTTTCTCAGCTCGATGAATGAGTTTTGCCTTATTGAAAGTGGTGTAGTCTTCTAAATATTTTGAAGCTCTTGGGTTTAAATATAAATCTGTCATTGCCTCTTCAAACACTTTGTCATCGTTTATGAGTTCTTTAGAAAATTCATTTATAAGAGGTGTTTCTTCATTCTGTATATAATTAAGAATCATATCTTCAATGACAATAAAATCATGTTCATTTTCTTCATATTCACTAATCATTTCTCTTATTTGAAGAATATCTTGTGTTGATAAAATTTTGTCATTATCTATATTAATCGTCAATCTATAAAATGCTTTACCTTGTTCACGAACTTGTTTCTTAAACTTTTGAATTTCCTCATAGATACCTTGTTTTGAAATTTTATCAGTCTTAATTGTAGCTTCTTCAAAACGTATAAACTGAGTTGGTATAAAAGTTGTTTCAAGATGTAGATGATCGCCTTCTACAAGCAAACAACCTTTAGTTCCTAATTCACCAAAGTGGCGACCTTGAATGTTACCTGAATAATGAATAGGTGGCATATCACTTAGTTCTTGACGTTGATGAATATGGCCGAGTGCCCAATAATGATACAATTTATGATTAAGATCTTCTAACATAAATTCAGTATAACGCTGTTTTATTTTAGATTTACTATAAGTCCCATGAAGCATTCCTATATGTATACCATTACTTCCTTGACTAGATGGATATTCATCAATTTTATTTTCATAACTTGTATTATTTTGATAACTAAAACCATGAATATAAATTTGTTCTCCAACTTTAGTAATCGCTTGATAGGTTTCAACACGATTTGAAAATACTGATACATTATTAGGCCAATTATCTGTAATTCTAGTTATTAAAGGATCATGATTCCCATGACATATGTATACAAATATTTGTTCTTTTTCCAGACGTTTAAATTGCTCTTTTAAAAAAATTTCAGCACGTAATGTGCGATTTTCACTATCAAATAAATCTCCTACAATTAACATAAAATCAACATCTTCTTTTAATGCTACATCTACAATTTTTTTAAAGCTCTCATAGGCACTTTTTTGTACATCTTCGAAAATACTTGTCGATAATTGTTGTTTAGATTTAAAAGGGCTATCAAGATGCAAATCTGCACAGTGAATAAATTTAACCATTAATTTAAGCTCCTTAAATGTTTGATAAGGTATCTTTATGTATTACTATATTTTACCATATCTTATGAATATGGGTCGATGAACTTTGACATAAAAAAACTACGCAATTTTATGAAAAAATCGCGTAGTATCCATTACTTAAATTATTAATTAGTCAACGTAAATTTCGTCTAAAGGTTTTACAATAATTTGATTAATTTCTTGGAAAACTTGACTCATTTTTTGTTCTGCTTGCATTAATTGTGAAATATTTTCATCTTTTTCAATAGCTTGAGCTTGTTCTTGAGCTTTAGTTAATTCTTCTTCAGGAATTTCTTGACCTTGCATTTGTTTTTGTTGGAAATTCATTTGAGTTTCACGGAACTCATCGAATAATTTTTTAGATTCTTCATTTTCTTTAACTTTAGCGAAAGCATCTTTAATAGCTTTGTATTCATCACTATCTCTTAATGCTTGTTCTAGTTGATTTGCATGATCATATAAATTTACTGCCATTTTAAATTGCACTCCTTCGTGTAATAATGATATTTTGACAACTCTTTAATACCATAACATATTATGATTAGTTATACAAAAATTGCGATTAAACCTTGGAAAAGACCAATCATACCACCTAAAATAAATCCTAATAAGGTAATTAATTTTAATTCTTTATTAGCAATTTCAATAATCAACTTTTCAATGTAATCTAAATCAAATGTATTGATTTGATCTTCTACTAATTTACGTAGGTTAATTTTTTGCATTATAGTTGAGAGATGTTTGGATGCTTGACTAATAATAAGTTGTGTAACTTTATCTGATAACGTTGTCTCTAAATATTGCATTAATCTTGGTGATAATTGATTAAGTGGTTTATCTATTTTTTCATTTAAATTTAAATATGAAGTAATAAGTAATATAACTGAGTCTGATAGTTTTGAAAATTGAGCCTCATCAATGATTTTCTTAAGTGGTTGTCGTTTTAGCGTCTCATATTCATTATCAATCACTTGGTTTACAATACGTTTTGCTTTAGGATGATTGGTTAAACGAATCAATTCATGTTGGATTCTATCTGCAATACTTTCTTTTGTCATAAACATTTGTAGTAATCCAACAATTTTACCTTTTTCATTAAAAAATGTATCAAGCATGTCATAAATATCACGAGCGCCTTTATCAGAGGACAAATAAACACGTGCTCTTTCGCATAATAAATCTCCTAATGGTTCGACTTTCTTATCAATCATTCGCTTAGTTTCTTTTGGTAGTAACTTAATCACTTCTTCATTTCGATGATCATTATAAAAAGCTAATAGCTTGTGTGAAATTGTATCTTCTAATTTCTCATTGACTAAGTAATCTATTTTAATATCAAACTTCTCAGCAAAGTGACGAATTGTAGCTTGATCACTTTTTAATTTCGTTATTTGCTCCTTAACTAATTTATTAATCGTTTCTTTAGTTTTTGTTTCATTTAGTTTGTTGTGAATCAATGTTTCTGTAATGAGATGTTCTTCAATCACTTGTCCTATCTTTGTTGCAATTTCATCTCTTCTTTTAGGTATTAAACCAGGTGTAAATGGAATTCGCATATTAAATATATAATGCGCTTTATAGGGGTGAAACAACATTCTAATAGCTATAACATTCGTGACACCGCCAATGATTGCTCCTATTACTATCATAAAGATGACTACTAATACTGCTTGCATTTAAATAACTCCTTAATTTTTATATAAGCAATAGCAAAATTATACCATGACAAATGTAAACTTCATAACTTAATTGTTCAACGTACATTTATATTTACAAATTTTTGAAATAAAAAAATAATGAATTCATCGCAAAATTACAGTGAATTCATTATTAATTGAAAATAGTGATTCAGTTGAAAGTCAACCCTTCTATCACTATATCTTATTTATATTAAAATTAAACGTGCATTAATTCTTCTTTAGCATTTCTATTAAAGTAAGTTTCTGCTTCTCTTAATTTAGATGTTCCAAAAATAGGTTGTTTTTCAGGATTAAGCACTCTGTAGATATTACTTACTTTATTACTTTGTAAAATAAATCCATTACGAGTTTCCATTGTATTCCAATAAATATCACTTGTTGTAGAATGATTAGGATATGCACAATGGTTTCTTGAAATTGTTTGTACAATTTCTAATGGATCACAACCAAATGTGTTATTTAAAACATCTGAATCTCTAAATAAAGCACAAATTGATACACAAGTTGTCCAGTTTGGTAATACCCGTTCTTTTTCGATTTGAACAAGTGTTTTTTTAGAAAGACCTATTGTTTGTGCCATAGTATCTTGTGTGTATCCTGCTTCAATACGCACCATTTTAAATTTTGTTTGAATTAAATCTGTAAAACTCTGTCTATCCATTACTCTTCTCTACCTTTCTAATAGGAGTTATTTTATCCGGACGCAAGAAATTGCAATAATACACATTTCTTGAAACACAAATTACATCTTAATATATTTTCAATAAAATGAAAAGAGAAATTTTTGTTTTTACGTATAATTTTATAAATGGCAAAATTATCAAAATAATTAAAATAATAATATAAGTCATTTATTTATTATTATACTATTTTAAAAATACCGTTTTTATTTCTAATAGACCTATTCAATTTATATTAATTTATTTTCAATAGCATATATAGCAGCTTGTGTCCGATCTGAAACTTGCAATTTATTAAATATATGACTGACATGTGTCTTAACTGTTTTCTCAGATACAAATAAACTTTTTGCAATGTCTTTATTTGTCTTACCTTTCACCATTTCTTTTAATACTTCCATCTCTCTTTTAGATAATTTATTATTAAAGTGTGGTTTTTCATGCATTGCATCAATTACATTTTTAGCTTTTGGATGTATTATTTTCTCATTATTTAATACTTTAGTAATAGTAGCAATCAGCTTTTGTGGTTCGACATCTTTAATTTCATAACCATCAGCACCTTCATTAATGGCAGACATAACATATTCATCATCCACATAACTTGTAAGCACTAACACTTTTATGTAAGGGTAATATGTTTTTATATAATGCGTCACTTCGATACCATTCATATTAGGCATAACTAAATCTAATAATACTAAATCAGGAATATTATTCTCATTTAAATATTTAATAAATGCTTCACCATCTGAAAAACTTGCTTGTATATCTAAACCCTCAACTGTTGAAATTAGAAATTCTAGTCCTTGTCTAACGATGTGATGATCATCGATTAAAACGATACTTGCCAAATTTATCACCTACTTTAAATTGGAATATTAAGATAAATAGTTGTCCCCATTAGTTTATCTGATTGTATGTTAAATTCTCCATCTAAACTATGAATACGTTGTTTTATATTTTTTAGACCATGCGTCGTTTGATTTAAGTCATCACGCACACTAAATCCTTTTCCATCATCATAAATTTTAATATATAATTGATGTTCATTTTGTTGAATGTTAATAGATACATGATTCGTTTGTGCATGTTTCTTCGTATTATTTAGAGCTTCTTGAATCATTCGATACACATTTTCTTCAACTAAATTGGATAATTTAATCAATCCTCTTACTTCGATGTTTAATTTTAAATCTAACATATTCGCATAATGTTCAATCGCATTCACTAATCCATGTTCTAAACCAATTGGCTTAAGTTGCCAAATTAACGCACGCATTTCATTTACTGCGTTTTGACTTGTATCTTCAATCAACTTAAATGCTTTTTTAGCTGTTCTATCCTCTGTGATATCATGTGCAGCATGAGCTGTTAGTTTTAATGAAAAAAGCATTTGGTTAACTGAATCATGTAAATCACGTGCTAGTCGATTTCGTTCACTTGTGCGTGCTGCTTCTTTTTCTTGGTCTGTTAAGTATATACGTTTAATTGCAGAACCGATTTGTAAAGCTACTGATTCTAATAACTCTAAATCATCTTGACTATATACTACAGTATGAGGTGTCGCGACATTTAATAATCCATACTGTTCATCTCCTGATCTAAGTGGTACTGTCGCATGATGCGTAATAAGATAATCATCTTTTTGACTTTCTTGGTTAGCTAAATTGATTCTTGAACAATTTATAATATTAGATGCTTTTGTTAAATTTTTATGATGATAAGCATTGACACACCAACACGTACCATTGTTTAAATACTTACAATTATTATTTTTTAATGAATGAGGTAAGTCAGTGCTAGCTACAAGTTCTTGTTCACCTTTTTTATTGATAAAAAAAATCCAACCTGTTGTAAAATTGCTGCCATTGATTAAATAATCCAATGCTTTATTCATCATATTATATAATTCAGTTTCTTCATTTAGATATTCAGCAATTTCTTTTAATAATGCTAAACGTGTCGGTTTCTCCATATTTTCGCCCCATTTTGTTATTTTGCATTTATTATTATATCGTTCATTTTTTAAATTTAAAAATAGACTAATGAAAACATTTATAATTATCATTGTAAATTATGATATGATTAAACAGAATATAATAGGAGGATATTATGAAATTCAATGTACCTGAAACTTTCAATAATGATACGTTACGTGAAATTTTTCAAAAGTTAAAACTACCAAAAAAAGATTTACACCAATTAAATATGTCTAAAGATATCACGATTAATCAACAATCTAGTAAATTGACAGATAAAGTTGTCACAAATGATGTTGTTTATATTCCTACCCCTAAAGAAAAAAGTAATTATTTACCAAGTTATCGTTACGCACAGATTGCATATGAAGATAACGATTTAGCGATTGTGGTAAAACCTAAAGGAGTTAAAACTCATCCAAATGATTTAAAAGAAAGCAATACACTAATGAACCATGTTATCTATACCATGGATAGCGACTACGTTGAACCGATTCATCGTCTAGACCAAGAAACTGTGGGGTTATTAATTGTTGCTAAAAATCCTTTAATGAAAAAAATATTAGATAGAATGCTTGAAGAGAATCAAATTACACGTATTTATCGTGCAAATGTAAAAGCATTACTACCTCTAAAACCACAAACAATTGATATGCCAATCGGTAAAGATAAATTTCATCCCAATAAGCGTCGTATTTCTAATACCGGGCAACGAGCTATCACTCATATCTTAACATCAAAAATGATTAAAGAAGGCATTTGTCAATTGGAAATAAAATTAGATACAGGACGTACTCATCAAATACGTGTACATTTAGCAGAAATTGGTCATCCTGTCATAGGTGATCCATTATATGGAGATGCTACCTTACGTCAATTAGAATTGAATAGTTATAAGATAGAATTCACTCATCCACTTACTCAAGAATTGATTTCTGTAAGTTTAGATGATGAATAAATTTTAAAAATGCTCCTTTTAGATAACGCAGATCAAAGCATTATCTTTAAAAGGAGCATTTCAATTGGTAATGTTATTTTAATGAGGATCGACCATATCTTCTGGTTTAATCCATTCCTCGAATTGTTCTTCTGTAACGTAGCCAGAATTAATTGCTGATTCTTTAAGTGTTAAACCTTCCTTATGAGCTTTTTTAGCTATTTGAGCCGCTTTTTCATATCCAATATGAGGATTTAGTGCAGTTACAAGCATTAATGATTGATTTAAATAATGATTGATATTTTCTTCAATTGGTTCAATACCTATAGCACAATTTTCATTAAATGTTTCCATTCCATCAGCTAATAAGTAAATAGATTGCAATGTATTATGAAGAATCACAGGTTTAAATACATTAAGTTCAAAATTACCTTGAGAACTCGCTATACCTACTGTCGTATCATTTCCTATCACTTGTACTGCAACCATTGTTAGCATTTCACATTGTGTTGGATTAACTTTGCCTGGCATAATTGATGAACCTGGTTCATTTTCTGGAATCGAAATTTCTGCAAGTCCGGCTCTAGGTCCTGAAGCAAGCCATCTTATATCATTTGCTATTTTCATTAAGTCTGCTGCCAATGCTTTTAGTGTTCCATGAAGTTGCACCACTTCATCATGTGAAGTTAAAGCATGAAATTTATTTTCAGATGAAACAAAGGCATAGCCAGTATGTTCTGAGATATATTTAGCTACTTTATCTCCAAATTCTGGATGTGCATTAATTCCTGTTCCAACTGCTGTTCCACCAATAGCTAAATTTAAAATATGTTGTTTAGATTCAGCCAATAATTGTTCACATTTATCTAGCATATAACGCCATCCACTAATTTCTTGTCCTAATCGAATTGGAGTAGCATCTTGTAAGTGAGTTCTACCAATTTTAATAATTGATTGATATTGGTTTTCTTTTTCTTTAAACGTGTCTCGTAAATGTTTTAAAGCAGGTTCTAGTTTCGTTTCAATTTCATGGTATAAAGCAACATGCATCGCTGTTGGGAATGTATCATTCGAACTTTGAGATTTATTAACATCATCATTGGGATGAATTGATTCATCGCTATTATGTTCTTTTAAGTACTCATTAGCCACATAACTTACGACTTCGTTTACATTCATATTACTTTGAGTACCGCTTCCAGTTTGCCATACAACTAAAGGAAAATGACCATCAAGTTCTCCATTTAAAATTAAGTCACAAGCATAAATGATAGCATCTTTCTTAGTATCACTTAATTTTCCTAATTCATGATTAGCAAGCGCGGCACCTCTTTTTAACTGAGCAAAACCATAAATCACTTCAATAGGCATATGTTCTTTACCTACTGGAAAGTTACGCTTACTTCTTTCAGTTTGTGCGCCCCAATATTTATCAGATGGTACTTCAATTTCACCAAACGTATCATGTTCAATTCTTACAGACATTCAATAATCCCCCTTATTTATGATTTAGTAATAGTATATCATTAATAAAATTAATGTAGCAATTCGAATATAAAGCGGTTTCATTTATAAAAATAAAACACATGAAGTTGTATTACTTCACGTGTTTAAGAATTAAATCTTATTCATATTTATATTTTACTGCTTTTACAACTGAAATAGCACTTATTATATACAAAATAGCGCTTATGACCAGCGTAACAGGACTTATCTTTACTAATATACCTAAACCCCCACCTAAACTTCGATAAAAATCATTAAGTGTATATGCCAAGATTCCTGTTACAATTAATATACATATCACACTAATCATAATTCCTTTTTGATTACTCTTAATAAATGGATGAGCAGTTGCATTATCGATTAAATCTTTTGATAAATTCAATTGTAATTGAATCACTTTAAATAACACTGGTAGATAGAGTGCTCCTAGAGCAATGGGAAAACCTTTAATAGAAATTAAGCTAACAATGATTGTAATAATTGTTAAAGGTAGCCAATACTTATGTAACATATTTTTATCTCCTTCATTTTCATTAAAATATATTGTATCATAAGTTGTATTACATAAAAAAAGCATTTTAATTAATCTACCGAAGCAATTAATTAAAATGCTAAAATATATTAATTTAAATCTGAACGCGCTTCTGAATCATGTGTTTGATTATATTTATCTTCATCATTTTCTTCAGAAATCTGTTCCATTTCTTTTCCTAATGCTTCTAAATCATCCATATTTTGAACCATTGCATTTTCGTCTTCATGATAATTACGTTTACTATCTTTACTCATAAAAATAACCTCACAATAAAATTAAATATTATGCAAATCTCGCTGTGAAGTATTCTTTAACATCTTCTGGTAATCCATCAGCAGCAGCTCTGTCTAAAACAACAGTTACCATACGATGTACTTTTAAATCAGCTGGTAAAAAGTTTGATTTACCATTTTCTTCATATAATCGTTTGATAACTTCACTTTTTTCAGCACCAGTTACAACTAAGATAATTTCACGTGCTTTCATCAAACCTTGACGAATATTAACATCTAAATGTCCAGTGTTATCGATTGAAACAACTTGTAAAGTCAGTTTCCCTTTATTTTCCTTTGTTTTAATTCTATCATTGATTAATGATTCGGCATCATCATCAAGACTAATAGAATATACTTGCTCAGAAGGTACACCTAAAGCTTCATAAAACGAATGATTATCATCATAATCAAGAATATTAATTTGACTAAAATCTACAGCGTTACGATCAACTGATTTTTTTAGTTCATCTAATACAGGTGCAGAATCCTTGTTTAAATGAAATCCAGCAATGGTAGTTGGGTTATTGTTAAATTGTTTTCTAATAATATCTCCAGCGTAATCTGCTGCATGTTGTTTATCTTCAAATACTTTAAAATTCATCGCCATAATAATTACACTCCTCTAAATGTAAAGTTCAACTAAAATAATTCATTTATTTACTAAATTACCCTATTTAAGGGGATATCAAACTATTTTAAAATTTTTATAATAATTCATTAATAAATATAACATTTTTTATTCTATTATAGTAATTAATTTTAAATTCTACTTTAATCCTGGGAAATTTTGTTGTCGCAATGCTTCATAAATCAATAAAGCAGCAGTATTAGATAAATTTAAAGAGCGAATATGATCACTCATAGGAATTCTTAAAGCAGTATCTGCATACTTCTCTTTCACCCAATCTGGTAAACCTGTCGTTTCTCTACCAAAAATAAAATAATTTTCTATTTCAGTATTTGAAAAATCAAAATCACTATAAGTTTGTTTACCAAATTTAGTAAGTAAATAATATTTACCATTTGTCACTTCGAAAAATGATTCAATATTTTCATGATAAGTGATATTAACATGTTCCCAATAATCTAATCCAGCTCGTTTTAGCATCTTGTCATCTGTACTAAAGCCTAATGGTTTAATTAAATGCAAGTGTGTATTAGTACCTGCGCATGTACGTGCGATATTTCCAGTGTTTGCAGGTATTTCTGGTTGGAATAACACAATATGATTTGTCATTTTATTTCCTCATTTCTAGTCCTTTTCTCATTTCAACTTGAACTTCTTCAATCTCATTATCATAGTGCTCATAAATAAATGTTCTTGCATCATTGCCAAGTATTTGACCAATAGCCCAATATGCTGTTCCTCTTATCATGGGTCTTGGATCATTCAATGCTACTTCCTTTAATTCAGGAATAGCCGCTTCTTCACCAAAATGTGCAAGTGCAATAATTGCATTCCGCTGTATAGGTTTTTTACCTCTCCATGCTCCTGCCAAATGACCATAAGTATTTTTAAATTCTTTATTACTCATTTGTAACAATGGAACTAAACGTGGCTTTAATATTTCAGGTTCTAAAATAATATCTTCGTGGGTTGTATTAATACCTCTATTTTTCGGACAAACTTGTTGACAAGTATCACAACCATAAAGACGATTACCGATTTTATATCGATACTCATCTTTTAAATATCCTTTAGTTTGAGTTAAAAAGCTGATACATTTTTGAGAATTCAGTTGACCATTCCCTACTAAAGCGCCCGTTGGACATCTATCTACACAAATTGTACAATCTCCACAACTGTCTAATATAGGATCATCTGGTTCAAAAGGAATACTAACTAACATTTCTCCTAAATATGTCCAAGTTCCTAGTTTTGGATTAATAACAAATCCATTTCTACCAACGAATCCTAATCCTGCTCTTTCAGCTACAGCGCGATCTGAAAGTACCCCAGTGTCAACCATGCTTTTTATTTCGACATCAGGGACCTTGGATTGAATAAATTCACTTAATTTATCTAATCTTTTTTTCATAATTGAATGATAATCTTGACCCCAAGAGGCTCTCGCAAACATTCCTCTTCTATCGCCTTTTACACTTTTTGGCGCTCCCTTTAGCTTATTTGGATAACCAACAGCAATAGCTATGATAGAACGTGCTGTGGGTAAAGATAATTTAGGTTCTGTTCGCAGCGCAATATCTGATTCTTCAAAACCTGATGCATAACCTTTTTCATGATAATCTACTAACTTTTGTTTCAGTTCATCGAAAGGATCAGCGGTAGTAAAACCAATACTATCTATACCAATGGAATACGCATAGTCAATGATTTCCTGTTTAAGTTGATGGTTCATCAACACTCTTGCCTCCTATAAAAAAGTCCATAGAATATTTTAACATAATCTTAATTTTTTATGATATTAAATATTTTTATAAATAAAAAAGAATCTGAGATATACTTTGAAGTGTCTCAGATTCTTTAACTTTGAGAATTTCATAAAGAAAGTCTATGTTTATAATTCAGAATACATTCTATCTTCTTTTCTTAATTAACTTTTATTACTTTTTAGACATAAAACCTTATAAATGTTTTATTAGTCTTTAAATACAACATGCTATAATACTTTCGCCAAAAAGTTTTTAGTTCTTTCATGTTTGGGATGATTAAATAATTGATCAGGTGTTTCACTTTCAACGACATATCCATCTGCCATAAATATTACTTTATCACCAACATCTTTAGCAAAACCCATTTCATGAGTTACAACCACCATTGTCATACCCTCTTTAGCTAAATCTTTCATAACTTTAAGTACTTCATAAACAACTTCAGGATCAAGTGCTGATGTTGGCTCATCAAATAATATGACATCTGGATGCATAGCTAAAGCTCTTGCTATTGCTACCCTTTGTTTTTGTCCGCCAGAGAGTTGAGAAGGATATGCATTAGCTTTCTCTTCAAGCCCTACTTTTTTTAGAAGTGCTTTACCTTCAATTTCTAGCTTTTTTAAATCAACATTTTTTAACAACTTAGGTGCTAAAATGACATTTTCTAATACTGTTTTGTGAGGAAATAAATTGAAATTTTGAAATACCATTCCCATTTTTTGACGTAATTCATTTAAATTTATATTTTTATGTGTTAATTCTTTTCCTTCAAAAATCACTTTTCCATTTGATGGAGTTTCTAATAAATTCATACATCTTAATAATGTACTTTTACCACTTCCTGATGGCCCTATAATTGCTACAACTTCCCCTTTATTAACCTCTAAATTAATATCTTTGAGTACTACATTTTTATTAAATGACTTATTTAAATTTTGAACTTTAATCACTGGCTTTCATTCTCCCTTCGATTAAACTCATACCTCTAGACAATGTAAATGTTAAAATAAAGTACATTATCGCAGCGATAATTAACGGTGTAAAAGGATCAAATGAAATACCTTGTACAACCTGAGCGTTAAACATAATTTCTCCTACTCCAATAGTAGAAACAATAGATGATTCTTTAATTAGTGTTACAAATTCATTACCTAGTGCTGGTAAAATATTTTTAATTGCTTGGGGTAAAATGATATATTTCATTGTTTTAGAATAATTTAATCCTAAACATTGAGCTGCCTCTGTTTGCCCTTTATCAACAGCATTAATTCCAGCTCTAAATATTTCTGCAATATAAGCAGAAGAATTAATAACTAGTGCGATAGTACCACATACTAATGCTGAAACATCTAAACCTAGAACAGCTGTTGTTCCAAAGAAAACTAAAAATACTTGAACTAACATCGGTGTTCCTCTTAAAAATTCTATGTAAATAGAGGCAATCCATGACAGCAATTTAAACTTACTCAATTTAGCTAAAGCAATTAAAGCTCCTAATACTGCTCCTAATACTACACCAATCATTGATATTAAAATTGTATTTTTAAGTCCTTTGATGAAAAATGCACCATACTTATCAAAAAAGCTACTATCGTCTTGCATATCTTTAGAAGCTTTGTCCATGTATTTGCTAATTAAATGTTGGTCATTGACTTCCTTAATAGATTTATTGACATTTGCTAAAAGAATAGGTGAATTTTTTGGCACAGCTATGACATTATCTTTCTTTTCTTCATTAAAATTCACATTGGCTATCATTAAGCTGTTATTTTGTTTTACATATGCTTCAGCAACGGGTTTTTCTATTACTAACCCTTCTACCTTATTACTTTTAACTGCAAGAATAGCATCTGGTAGACGATTTAATGAACTAATGTCTGCATTCTCTATTTCTTGTTGAGCAATTTTTTCTTGTTCAGTCCCTTTTTGTGCCGCAACTTTTTTATTAGAAAAGTCTTTTAATGTATGAAATTTATTTTTATCGCTTTTTCTAATAAGCATTACATTGCCCGTTTTAGTATAAGAATCCGAGAAATCAACTTCTTTCTTTCTTTCTGGTGTTGAAGTCATACCAGAAATAATAACATCAATTTTTCCCGTTTTTAATGCACCGAGTAAACTATCAAATTGCATATTCACAATTTTTAATTTTAAGTGATTATCTTTAGCAATTTTTTTAGCTAAATCAATATCTATACCTACGTATTCACTCTTACCTTTTACAGTCTTTTCAAATTCAAATGGTGCATAATCAGCTGATAATCCTACCCTTAATTCTCCACTTTCCTTAATTTTTTCCCATTTTGCATCTTGATCAGCATGAGCCATAGGTTCTATATTTATAAAGGTCAAACTAATTAAGATTGCTATGATAATTGTTTTAAACATATATTTCATATAGCAACCTCCTATAACTTTTTAATTATTATACATAATAAAGAATTAATATGCAATAAAAATTTTAAACAAAAAAAGCATCTATAGTAATATAGATGCTTAAATACCATTAAAATAATATTATTGATGTGTAATTTCAAATCTATAAATATTATCATTATAAGATGGTATAAACTTTTTGCATAATTCATGAATAATAAAAGCACTAATGAATGGAACAATAAAATAACCTAATGCTAATAGAATAATATTAAATGTCGAATCACCCGGCATTCTATTAAACGCATTAATTGGACCAACTAATCCTGTATAACCAAATCCAGCTGATAATGGTGTTCCTTTTATACCAATGAAGTATGTTAACAAACCTGAAATAATACCATTAATGGTTAATGGTATTGCAATGATTAAATGTTTTAAATAAACAGGAATCATCATCTTCGCAGCGCCAATAAATAAAACTAAATTGACACCAACTGAATTAACACGTAAAGAACCAAAGAAAAAAGTAACGCATGCAGCAACAATTCCCATGTTTGCTGCACCACTACCTAACCCATTTAAACTAATAGCTGTAGCAATAGCAACTAGAGAAATTGGCGTAACCATTAGTAGTGAAAATGTCACACTTATCAAGATAGACATAATTAGAGGATTAAATTCAGTAAATGAATTAATCATATGTCCTAAACTTTTTGTAATAATTTGTATATATGGCAAAGTCGTTAATCCAATTAATCCGCTGACTACTGGAATAAATACAGGTAAAATAATCATTTCTAAAGAACCAAATTTTCCTTGTAATAATAAATATAAAGCACATGCGATAATAATAACTAAAATCACGTTTATAATATCGCCAATTCCTTTTAATGCAATACCATTTGCATTCATTTGTATAGCTCCAGAGCCTAACATTGCTGATACACCTATCATACTAGCACCCGCACCACTAAATTTGAATTGATGTGCTGCCAGTATTCCAATAATAAATGCCATAAACGATTGAATAATTGTCACTAATTGAAAAACAAGCTCTAATATTGGATGTTGATCTTTAAATAATTTTAGTAGTTCTCCTAAAAGTGCATTAGGAAGTAATGCAATAACTACTCCTGCACCAACTGCATTAAGAATATTACTAAAAAAATATTTTAAGTTTATTCTAGTTCTACTCATAATAGCCTCCATTTTTAAATATTAGCTATATAATATTATATTATACCGTTTTATACAACATAAAATAAGTAGTTAAAAAATGATCAAATAAAAAAGGATTAAGTAGAGCGTTCTACTTAATCCTTTTAACTCCATTAAATACCGGCGGTCGGGGTCGAACCGACACTCCAATAAAGGAACGGGATTTTGAGTCCCGCGCGTCTGCCAATTCCGCCACGCCGGCTTAATATAGATAAATAAAAAACTTCCCTATGGAAGCAATTATGGAGCGGAAGATAGGACTTGCACCTATATCTTGTTCCGGGAAGGAACATATTCTAAAAGTTGAACTACTCCCGCGTTATATTAAATTATGGAGCGGAAGATAGGACTTACACCTATATCTTGTTCCGGGAAGGAACATATTCTAAAAGTTAAACTACTCCCGCATTGTATCAAATTATGGAGCGGAAGATAGGACTTACACCTATATCTCATTCCGGGAAGGAATGTGTTCTAAAATTGAACTACTCCCGCATAGCACATGGAGGCGGCAACCGGATTTGAACCGGTGATAAAGGTTTTGCAGACCTCTGCCTTACCACTTGGCTATGCCGCCAATAAAAACTGGGCTAGCTGGATTCGAACCAGCGCGTGACGGAGTCAAAGTCCGTTGCCTTACCGCTTGGCTATAGCCCATTAATAATAAAGGGCGGTTGATGGGAATCGAACCCACGAGTGTCGGAACCACAATCCGATGCGTTAACCACTTCGCCACAACCGCCATGGCAGGGACAGTAGGAATCGAACCCACATCAAAGGTTTTGGAGACCTCTATTCTACCGTTGAACTATGTCCCTATTTATAATGGTGGAGGGGGGCAGATTCGAACTGCCGAACCCGAAGGAGCGGATTTACAGTCCGCCGCGTTTAGCCACTTCGCTACCCCTCCGTTAAGATGGTGCCGGCCAGAGGACTTGAACCCCCAACCTACTGATTACAAGTCAGTTGCTCTACCAATTGAGCTAGGCCGGCAAGAAATGGTTCAGGACAGAATCGAACTGCCGACACATGGAGCTTCAATCCATTGCTCTACCAACTGAGCTACTGAACCATATATATTAAAATGATTAAATGGCGGTCTCGACGGGAATCGAACCCGCGATCTCCTGCGTGACAGGCAGGCGTGTTAACCGCTACACTACGAGACC